>CALZGI010000026.1 GCA_945786855.1 Thermodesulfovibrionia bacterium
AAGCATCGGGTCATTTACCCAGTATCCCCTGAAGCTTGCATGGGCCGTCACAATACATAAGTCTCAGGGAATGACTTTCGAAAAAGCGGTTATTGACATTGGAAATGGTACATTCTCCCACGGACAGCTTTATGTTGCACTGAGCCGCTGCACTACCATGCAGGGGCTCATACTGAAAAAAGTGATCCACAGGAAACATGTACTGCTTGACAGCAGGGTAGTCAGATTTGTCACCGCCTGTCAATACGAACAGGCCAAAAAACAGCTCCCGATAGAAGAGAGGCTTGCGCTCCTTCATCAGGCAATAAAGGAAAAGAAGAAAATGGAAATCGTCTACCTCAAGGCAAAGGATGAAAAGTCAAAGAGGACAATTATCCCCAGCAATGCAGGCGAGCTGGAATACCGGGGCAGGCGATTCACGGGCGTAGAGGCCTATTGCACAGACAGGATGGGCAAGAGGGTTTTTCATATTGAGAGGATACTGGACATGAAGATAGTAGATTAACCCCCCTATTTCATGAAGGATTTTTCCTGATACCAAACAGGCAGAAAGTGTTCCTTGTAAAAGTCAATATTTACATTTACAGGTAGTGTAAAGACCATTAATGACTTTTATATTTATTAAGAATGGGGCTCTGCCCCCACCCCCGATTCATTTTCCTGCTCGTGCAACTTTCAACTCCTTAATAATAGTCACAACTTCACTCTTCTCCGTTGAAGTCCGGCCTGCAGCAGAATATGGAATGAAGAGGAATTCCCCGCAAATGAGTGAAATCCCAGAGAAACCTAAAGACCACGGCCATTTATACCGAATTAAACATATCATGGGTGACATCCTTAAATCATATGTGCAGAAAATCAAAGAGCTTCCGACTATACCGACGACGGCCCGGGAAGTACTGAATCTGACGAACGACCCTCTGCTTTCCATTCATGAGCTTATGAGCATCGTCGAAAATGACCCTGCCATAACCGCCAAAATCTTAAGTGTTTCCAATTCTGCTTTTTTCGGATACCCCGTCAAGACCACAAAACTTGATGATGCAATCATGAGAATCGGCTTCAACAATGTCAAAAGCATAGCTGTCGGGATATCTGTATTGAGTTTTATGGGTGACGGCAAAAAGAGTTCTGACTACATGCGGCTGTTCAACCACTCCGTGGCCGTGGGATTAACAGCTCAATTTATTGCAAGAACTCTCAAGATGGGGAATTCAGAAGACATTATGATTGACGGCCTGCTTCATGATCTGGGGTATTTAACCCTGAACAGGTATTTCCCTGAAATTTACGGGGAAATAATCAATGCCCTGGAGAGTACAGGCTCACTGCTCGAGGCGGAAAAAGACGTTCTCAGCTACACCCATGCAGATATAGGTTACTGGCTGGCTGATCAGTGGCACTTACCGAAAACGATTATGGATACGATCCTGTACCATCACATTCCATCTCTCGCACGAACCAATCAGAAACAGGTGGCCGTTGTTCATATTGCAGATTATATCACCTCTAAAAACATTTTCAGTCCCATTGAAGGTGATGCAGAGTACCCTCTCGACCCAAGTTCCTTCGATATACTCACAATATCGGACAATGACCTGAGAGACATGGAAGAATCTGTATGTAATATTCCCCTGTCAGAAGAGACTTTTGCCATGCCGCAGTGCTGACTCCAGGGACCGTGATGCGTCCCGGATATAGTACTTTCCGCCCTCACCGCCGGGGCACGCATTTTTTCAAAAGAGCAAATAACAGGGTATCGATCTCATCAACAAGTTCCTTAAAAAGGCCTCCATGGCTTTTGGACTCTGAAAACAGTACAGCACGCATTTTCTGTATTTCATCGTCATCACAGCGTTCGTAGGTGATGTGGCCTTTTTGTAAGGCATACCGTTCAAGGAGCAGGAGTTTCTTCGCCTGTGAGACAAAAGGAATGAGCTTCTCTTTTACTGCATGAAGGGCAGGCCCTTCTTCCCTCACTGAATTTTGAATATTCAGCATTTCCGAAATTTCCCTTGTCAGAATGTACAGGGTATTGTACTCAAGTCCCCTGACCCCCCTTCTCCACTGCAACAGCATGGAGTTTCTCCAGAACCAGAGGAAGTTTCTCTCACCGAGAGCTATCAATTCAGCGCAGCTTTTATGCAGGGGCAATTCATGAATTGCCCCTACAGGATCTGCATCATCCCTGCTGCGCATCATGTTTTTCTTTCCCGTTCCCGGCTTTTCTCCTGCAAGATAGACCCACAGGTTCCGGAGCACCTGCTCTCCGCCCCTGTCTTCCGGTGTATCAAAATGAATGAGAGACAAGATGACCCTCCCTTTTCCGTAGACACCTTCAATAACCGCCGGTTCATGTTTCAGTCTTTTCGGGTCAAGATTGATACCGTATATCTCTTCCGGTTTGTCCCAGCCGCCGGAGGCTTCAACATCACCGACATTCAGGTCCGAACTGAACGCCTCACAAAGGGCATTTTCATAGGTCGCGAGTATTTTTATGTTTTCATCATGTACCACAAACTGCGAAGGCCACCATGCATGGAAAATAGATAAAGAGCCAGGAGTCAGGAGTGATGAGTTATGAATCCCCCCTTTGTCAAAGGATGGGAAAAGGGGATTTTTTTTATCAACTTCCTGCTTCAGGTCGTCCCAAATATGATGATTACGCAGATTCAGCTCTATCGGCCCGCTGAAACTGGGCACCCGTTCTCTTGTCGGTCTTCTCTTTACGTCGAGCAGGCCTATCCCTCCCTTTGCCCCCGTTGCCAGTCCGGCACCGCCGCAGAAGCCAAGATAGCTTCCCCCTCCTCGAACAAAATCCTGAATCTCTTTTATCCCCCCTTCTCCGAGGGCACTGCTTTTATTGGATGCCCATCCCCCCGGCACAAAGAGAAGCCTGTATTCACGTAAAGCTCCGTCCCGAACATCAGCAGCCCTGATCAGATTAAAAGGAAGATTGATCCCTTTCAGTGATTTGTATGCCATGAGGCCCCAGAGGAAAGATTCGTCCCACAAGAATGCAACGCTGCTCTCTTTATCCATATCTGTAATTCTCACTACCCCTTTGTATCTCTATTGGTGTTTCCCATACCAAATAACAAATTCCAAAATCCAAATGTCAAATAAGCTCCAAATACCAATACTCCAAACTTACTGTATTGTGTGGTTTGTCCGAGCTGCTTAGCCATGTTTAATAGTTTGATTGCTTGATAATTGGAATTTATTTGTCATTTGGCATTTGTTATTTGAAATTTTATTAAATAGAGACAATAAAAAAAGCTGTAAGTAATCCGTAATTCTTAATCCATGTCCAGCTTATATTTACCCCCGTACCCTCTCGGCGTCACCATCCGGTTGTTCCACACAAATGTTTGTGAATTACCGACAATGACTGTACTCTGCATATCTATCTCGCAATGAAGCATACTCTTCAAATCAGTAACAGTTGCCTTTTCATTTTCCCTTGATGCCGCCTGCACGATTCCTACGGGAGTTTCTTCAGGCCGGTAATTCAGGATAATTTCCCTTGCCTTGTTAATATTGTCGGGACGACCTTTGCTCTTCGGGTTGTAAATCACGATGACGAAATCAGCTGCGGAAGCGGCTTCCAGTCTTTTTACAATCGTTTTCCAGGGAGTAAGGAGGTCGCTGAGGCTTATGGATGCAAAGTCATGCATTAACGGCGCTCCGAGCCTTGAAGCACAGGCGGAAAGGGCTGGTATGCCGGGAACAACTTCAATGTCTATCGATTGCGCGGGCGAACGGCAGTCCACCCCTACAGACTCTTCACGCATTTTGGCTATCTCAAAAACAAGGCCTGCCATAGCATAAATCCCGGGGTCACCGCTGCAAATGATTGCTACACTCTTCCCTTCCGTGGCGAGTTCCACAGCCTTTGAGCACCTGTCCACTTCCTGTCTCATCCCCGATGATAATACTTCCTTGTCTTTTATCAGGTATTGAATAAGATCGAGATATGTTTTGTAACCGACAACAATGTCCGAGTCGCCGATTGCCCGCGTTGCTGCGGGAGTAACGCTGTCCGGGCTTCCCGGTCCTATTCCGATAACATAAACTTTGCCTTTGCGATCGCTAATGTGACGTTCCCCCTTTTTTCCTTTGGTTTAATCAATGTAATATCACTGCCCATTTCCATTGCTCCCAGAATGGCGGCGGGTTCACAAACTGCAACTGCACCGGTTGCTGCTTTCACCGCCGGCGAAGATTCAATGGAAAACTCCCTCGCTGCATCATTTAAGTCATCATTCGAAAAAAATGCCAACGGAATTCCTCTTTGACGGGAAAAATCAAGAATCCCCTGCTCGTCACTTTTCACATCGATCGTTGCAAGCTTCTTCACAGAATGCAATGACAGGTTTGCTTCCAGAAGCACCGATTGAAACACCTCTTCAATTTCTCCTTGTTCGGTACCGCGGTTGCATCCTATTCCGGCAACCAGGTTCCTGGGCCGCAAGAAAAGGGCCTTCGATTTCAACAATGTGCTTGAGACTATCAGGTCAGCGTCCTCCAGTTTACGAACAATTTCAAATTCCTCAGGCACTCTTTCTTTCAAGAACGGTAACTTTGTATAGACCTTTATTTTTTCTCCGCTTACAATTTTCATACTGAGTGTTTTCAATTTACCAAGATCGTCAATATAGAGATCATTCTCTGACGCCCATACATCAAGGGAAAGTTTCCCCTGCACATCAGAAGCAGTTGTTATCACGGCCTGGGCATCCAGGGAATCAGCAACTTCAGCGGCCAGAGCATTTGCCCCTCCGATATGTCCGCTCAACAGGCTGATCACAAAGGAACCCCTCTCATCCATAACAATAACTGCCGGATCAGTCATCTTGTCTTTCAACAGGGGTGCAATGGTCCGCACCACAATCCCTGAGGCCATAATAAAGATCATGCTGTCCGACGTTGACCACAAACTCGCAATTTTATTCGCATTGAATTTTAATATTTCTGTATGAGGGAAGCGACCGGCAATTCTCCCTGCAAGCTTACGACCCTGTTCGGTTATATAAAAAACGGTCTTTATCCTTTCCTTTGCGCTCTTTTCCCCCGAGCCGGAACCCGGCGAAGGACTCCTTGACTCAATCCCGGGACCGCATCGAATTCGTTCTCTTTTATTTTCTGTACCCATGCTTAAAGTCTTTATGATAGAGCTTTGACTCTTTTTTCAATTGTTCTTCAGACGCCCTGAGCGCTTCGCCAATATAAATAAGGGCTGTTTTCTTAATACCCGCATCTTTTACTTTCCCTGCAATATCTTTCAGTGTCCCCTTGACCAGTCTTTCATCCGGCCAGGAAGCCCTCTCAATAACCACAACAGGAGTGTCCTCCGGATATCCCTCCATGAGTTCCTTCTGTACCCTGTCAATCATGGCCACGCTTAGAAAAATAACCATAGACGCCTTGTGCTGTGCGAGGCTGGACAGCTTCTCATCTTCAGGGACAGGGGTCCTTCCCTCAATCCTTGTGAATATGACAGTCTGGCTTATTTCGGGAATTGTCAGCTCCTGCCCCAAAAGCGCTGCACCTGCCATGGCCGACGACACGCCGGGGACTATCTCGTAGGGAATATTCAATTCGCGAAGTCTTTCAATCTGCTCTGATATTGCCCCATAAAAAGACGGATCTCCAGTATGGAGCCTCACAACACGCTTGTTTTCCCTGCAGGAATGATCTATGAGTCCTACGATCTCATCAAGCGTCATTCCTGCTGAATCATATATCTCAGCTTTAATTCCTTGCAGCAGTTCAGGATTGACAAGGCTCCCCGCATAAATTACGATATCCGCCTCATCCAGAAGATTTCTTCCCTTGACAGTAATAAGCTCGGGGGCACCCGGGCCCGCACCGATGAAGCAAACTTTAGGCCCCATTACCATTACGCACCTTTTTCAACACATATTTATGTAAATTTATTATTGCTGCCCCTATCTCAACCGTTTGAGGCAGTCTGGCAATTATTCTGTTTATGTAATTTCTCTCCACAAGAAGCTCCACAGACTTGTCGAAGTGTAAATCATATATCCACGATAGTTTCATCAGCTTGAAATCGTTTTCAGTTTTGATAGATGAGTATGATGCAACTTCCCCTCCCGCAAGGGCCTGGAGCATATCCCTTGAATATTCCGGAGTATCGGGAACGCCAAAAGCTGTAGCAGACGCTCTGTCTTCTTCAGGGCTATCATAATATTCGATGAATACTCTGAAGATATCTACCTTGTCTGCATCCCTGATCAATTTCAGAAAAATAACAATATCTTCGCTCTGGCGTGAAGGTATCGCAAAGGCATTATGAAATTTAACAGTATTTATTATTAATTGCTGCTCATTGGCCGGCAGAGAATTCAGCACTCCCTCTTTTGATAAAGTCTCTGCTCCGAGCACCCCGTGATTTTGAGAATCAGCATCTCTAAAGGTCTTATATTGTGCATATTGAGGAAATCTTCCTATGTCATGAAAAAGAGCGCTTGCTTCAGCAAGCCGCTTTCTGTTTTCATCAAGCAGTATACTTTCCGTAATCTTTGTCATATTTCTCAGGACATTGTGAGAATGCTCTACTTTCAAAAATATGTTCTTCTGGTCTATTTCATCGCGGGAATAAAATGACCGCGTATAATCAGAAAACCACTCTTTAAAGAACAGCATATCGTCGTCAGTCATCTTCGTACAATCACCATAGAAAAGTAGTTTAATTCTTCCTGCTTGATATCTTTAATATTTGGATAGATCCTCTCATCTTCCATCCCGACTTTTGAGACACAGACTGCATTTTCTGCAAGATTCATCACGGCAAGGAGTTCGTACACTTCATTCCACACTTTATTTACTTTCATCAGCACAACGGTATCAAATGTTTCCAGCACGACTTCCAGGTTATCAAGGTAGTTTGCCGGCAATATGGCGATTCTGCTATTCCCGAGAGCCAGTGAAATCTTCGCCTTTGCTGCAGAAGCATTAATCGATGAGACTCCGGGCACTATTTCAATGTTCAGCTCAGGTTCAAGCTCAATAAGCCTGTCATATAAATAATAGAACGTGCTGTATAGAGTGGGGTCCCCGAGAGTAAGAAATGCCACACTCTTTCCTTCATTTAATTTACTCAGGATATTCCCCGCTGTTTCATTCCATTTAGCGTCAAGCTCATCGTCATCAATAAGCCCGGCAGTTTTCCTTGCTTCAGCACTTTTGCGCTTTTGCACTTTTGCACTTCCCTTCGTCTTTCTCATGGGAAAGTGCGCCTCTACGATTTCTTTTCCTTCAAGGCTCACCGCTTTTTTGACAATCGAAAGTGCAAGACTGCTGCCTTCCTCCCTGCCTTTCGGGACACACAGCACATCGGACTCCCCGATAATCCTGACGGCCTTGATTGTTAATAACTCGGGATCGCCAGGGCCAATTCCAAGAACGCTCAGTTTACCCGGCATGATCAGATTATTTCTCCTGCAACAATAAAAATAGGATTGAGTGCGCTCATATGTCTTTTCCCACCGACCATCTTTGACCGGGAAACAGAAACTTCAGCAACATCAACGTGATATCCGTTCTTCTCGAAACACTGTATGGCTTCATTCAGAGTTTCAATTGTCGTCGCATTTGCTACAATAATGCCTGTGTTCATTGCACCTGCTGCGCATTGAACAATATCGCTCATCCCGCCTCCGCTTCCACCGACAAAAACCCGCTGCGGGGCTGGCAAATCCCTGAGGGCGTCCGGGGCATTCCCCTGAACAGTATTCACATTCGACACACCGAAATTGTTTATGTTTTCATCGATAATATGAATCTGCTCCAGTCTCTTTTCAACGGCAAATACATTCAGGTCAGGAAAGAGGCGTGCGGCCTCTAAAGAAACCGACCCGGATCCCGCACCCACATCCCAGAAGACTCCTGTCCGGGGCAGCCTCAATTTATGAATTGTCACTGCCCGCACCTCGTCCTTGGTGATGAGGCCCTTTGCATGTTCTATTTCCGATTCTCTGAGTCCAAAGGAAAAAATGTACGGGCGAGGTGACCTCGCCCCTGCATCCGTGCTTCCGATCTTCCGATCTTCCGATCTTTTAACAATAACTACATTAGGATGTTCGAATGGTCCTTTTACAATTTCACCAGGCGTACCCTCGACAATTCTTTCCTCAGGATATCCCAGTTTCTCACATACATACATCTTTAATGCTGACCTCTGACCCCTGACCTCTGACCTCTTCAACAGCGTTTCCGCTATTTTTTCAGGACTGTTTACCCTGTCGGTGAGAATGGCAACCGTACCGTGCTTTGCCAGCAGTTCCGGCAGTTCAGCAATGTCATGTTCAAGCCGCCTTCTCTTTTCCGGGTCAGGCCCGCCGTGAAGACTTAACAACAGGGCATTATTCGATGTCTCTTTTACTCTGGAA
Source organism: Thermodesulfovibrionia bacterium (assembly GCA_945786855.1). Lineage (GTDB taxonomy): Bacteria > Nitrospirota > Thermodesulfovibrionia > UBA6902 > UBA6902 > CALZGI01. Next base: position 8,415 of record CALZGI010000026.1, read on the forward strand.
AAGGCAACCTGAATGCTGGAGAGATCGGGATACACTTCAACGGCATCCTGCCCGAGTTTTTCGACGATCAACCGTCCTATTCCAAAAAACATGGGATCACCTGCAGCAAGGAGGGATATCTTCTTCTCCCGGTAATTCTCAATTATATAGTCAACGGTCTCATAGACGCTGTCATGTATTATGATTCTCTCCTGAACAGTCTCATATTCCCTGTAACTTTTGAATACTTTGAGAAGGCGGTCGTTGGTAAGGACAGCGTCCGAAGTACGTACAACATCTGCAGCCTTCTGTCCAAGGGGCCTGAAGCCTATTCCTACAACGTATGTTTTATTCACTTTTTGTTACTATCTCCCCATTATAGGACACAAGACAGGCTACTATCGAAGGGCCCTTTGCTGTTTGTTCAGCGTATTTTTTTGCCGAAAAACAAACCTTCTCAAGAAGCTTGTGAATGTCATCTCCAGCATTTTGATCAGACAGTATATAATCGTAAATCTCCCGGGCCGTATTGAATTCCTGTTTTTCAGGTACGTTAAAGCCAAGAGAATTTAAAAACTTCACGGCCTTCCTTACATCAATCGCCCCGAACCGCACATGTGTCTGAGGGATAGCCATAGCAATTTTAACCATTTTCGCCCATTGAGCACAAAGGTATATTTTATTAAAATCGTGCCGGTCAGCTTCCCGGAGAGAGTATTCAAGGTAATCTCCCATGAGAACATAGGATTCTTCAGGCAGCCCGTATTTTTTCATGTGACTCTTTTCAGATGTCCGTCCTGCAGAAAGAACTATTTCTTTATACCCCATCGCCTTTGCAACATCCATTGATGACGAAATTGTTGATGTCCACGCCTCAGTGGAAACGGGCTTCACAATTCCCGTTGTCCCCAGTATTGAGATTCCTCCGACAATACCCAGCCTGTGATTCAATGTCTTTTTCGCCATCTCCTCACCCTTAGGGACAGAGATGGTAATTTCAATCGTAGGGGCAAGGCATGCCTTGCCCCTACAGCCCGCATCATTCATTGCTTCCCCCACAGCCTCCTCTATCATCTTTCTCGGGACCGGGTTAATCGCCGGTTCACCGACATCAACGGAAAGCCCGGGTTTGGTAATAGTGCCGACGCCTTTTCCGCCCTTTATAATGAGGGGCGAGGTGACCTCGCCCCTACCGCACGTCTTCACCAGTTTGGCTTCCGCCACGATTTCCGCTCCATTCGTCACATCAGGGTCATCCCCGGCATCTTTGATAACTGATGCCCATGCTGACCCCTCACGCCTGATCCCTGATCTCTGAATGTTAAATTCCACCCTGCCGCCGTCCGGGAAGGGAATAGCAACTTTACCATATCGGTACTTTTGCACTTTTGCACTGTTGCCCTCCTGCACTTCCTCTCCAAGCAGCTGCAAAGCTGCTGCTTTCGCCGCCGCTGCAGCACACGCTCCCGTCGTATACCCTGATCGTAATTTCTTTTTCTTCACTCGGTCCCTTGGCCCCTCGACACCTTGACCCCTGTTTTTAGTATTGATATTCCATAACCATCTGATCAAGCGAGTCATCGCGGAGGAGATACTTCACGTTGTCCTCGGCAATCATTTTAAAAGCATGCACTATTACCTCTTTGTAGAAATCGCAGAACACGGCTTTTTTATTTATATTTCCACGGGCATACATCTCCGCGGGGCAGGGTGATCCACAGATGTGCCTGAAATCACAGGTGTCACATTCATCAATATGCTCCACCATCCGGGACCTTATTTTCTTGAAGGGCTTCGAGTCCATTGCCTTTGCGATTGACGTCTTGAAAATATTACCGCCGGAAAACTCCTTGTAACCAATAAACTCCCCGCAGGGCACCATTGCACCATCAGCTGTTACCGTAAGAAATGTCCTCCCGCCTCCGCAGGGAGAAATGTCGCACATCATTCTCCGCGCAGTCGGAGATATTATGGCAAGCAGTACATTGGCAAAGTTACCGACCACAATCTGGCGCTTCGTTTTCTTTGTAAGGGCCATTGCCGTATCAACGGCATTTATCAGGTTCTTCGCGAAAACACTGTCATCGGGCTTCACCTTGTCCGAACGTTTCTGGGTCACACGGACAGGATTGAGGAGGACCATGGGCACTTCCTTTTTGTGGAGGAACTTTACAAGGTCAGAAAGTTTATCTACATTGTATTTGTTAACGGTACAGATAACATTCAACCCCTCATAGCCCTTAAACCAGTCCAGCGCCTGCACGGCCTTTTTATAGTTTCCTTCACCCTTCCGTGAGACACGGGACAGATTATTTACGTCCGCTGTTGCCGCGTCAAGGGATATCCCAATGCCGACACGATATTTTTTTATGAGATCCACATCCTCTTTTTCGAGCAGAAGAGCGTTGGTCTGGATGCCAAAAAGCATTTTTCTGTGATATTTTTTGATGGCCCCGAAGAGGATATCCTTTACGAGGAGGGGTTCTGCTGCATGAAAAACGATGACTGGTTTTTTCTTTGTGCCTTTGAAATGTTCAACTATTTTACTGAGCGCCGTGTCAAGCTGTTCGGCAGTCATCTGCGTTCCGCTCTGCCGTATCTTCGAAGGGATATAGCAGTACGGACAGTTCGCATTGCACCGGTCCGTCGGATCTATGTACACGCAGTTTAAAGGTTCATTGAACCTGAAGTTGTGCATTTCCGTATCAAGATGTTTCATCTCTTTCTTATAGAGGTCTATCAGATTCCCGGGGAGCATGAAATCCCCGTTGTTCCTCGGGAGAACACTCCAGAATATATTGTCCGGATCAAGGGCCAGCTTCCAGTTTTCGTCAATATTGGAAAATGACAACCCCCTTTCAACACTGCTTTGAGATGATCCGCATTTGTTTTTTTTGCTCATAATTTTTATCTCCTTTGTTATTAATTTATTCTCTCTGTTGATGTCGTTCCCTCCAAGGGGAGGAATCCTGTGATTTCTCCCCTTGGATAAAAGGACATCCTCTCTGTATAAAAGGGGGGCAGGCGGTTTCAACACATGCGTGCCGGACCGCCTGCCCTGTACTTCATCGATCAAAGAGGCATCTTCTTCTTAGGCACATCACCGTACATGACGAAATGGGTCAGCCCGTTGGCTGTTGTTGCACATTTCATGTGATACGAGATAGCTGCAGCCTTAGACTTCTTTTCAGACTTTTTTGCCTTTTTCAATGATGTCACCTCCCTTTCAATGAAGTATCGAGAGATTTAAGAATCTCCCGTCGTGCCTCACCAATGGTGAGGGGAATCCGCTCAAAGTCAACTTTATCTTCATGCTTGAGCCTGTATATCAGCTCAGCAATATGAGGAAGTCGGAGCTTAATGTCTGCCATATCTTCCGGCGCATGAAAAACTTCCTCAGGGGTACCTCCTCTTGTAATTTTTCCTCCGCTCAGGATATGAAGTTCATCAAGGAATACAGGAACGAGGTCCACGCTGTGCGTGGCCATTACTATCGTTACCCCGTTTTCCTTATTCAGCTTTTTCAACAGATTCATCATCTTGTATTCACCCATGGGATCGAGACCGGCAGTGGGTTCGTCGAGAAAAAGGATCTCGTGACCCATGGCAAGCAGTCCCGCAATGCAGGCGCGCTTTCTCTGGCCATAGCTCAGGTTATGCACCGATTTTTTTTCAAGGCCTGTCAGCTCAACCTCTTCAATGGCTGTCATAACGCGCCTGTTCACCTCATCTTTATTGAACCCCATATTCAGAGGGCCAAAAGCAACGTCTTCAAAAAGGGTGGAGGCAAAAAGCTGATCATCAGGGTTCTGAAAAACCAGTCCGATTTTTTTGTAAATCTGTTTCGGAGTTAGTTCGCGTATATCCTTTCCATCAAGATATACAGAACCCTCAAAGTCCTTGACCAGGCCGTCCATGGTCCTGAGGAGTGTTGTCTTGCCCGACCCGTTTGCGCCCAGCAGCCCGACGAAGGCGGCCTTCTTTACCTTCAGATGAATGTTCGAAAGGGCAGACGTTCCGTCGGGGTAGCTGTATGAAACATTTTCAACAAAAAGCCTCATCAGATCATCCATATCATTACTCCGCATATCACACATACCGCTGCTGCAATAATCTCTCCTGTTTTAAAAGGACTTTCACCGAGGGTCGGCAGCTCACCCGTATATCCCCGCTGCACCATTGCCTCCGAAGTCTTCTGGCTCTGTTCAATTCCGCGAAGCACGAGTGTGCCCGTCAGGACGCCGAATGAGTGAAGTCCCTTCCTTATACCTGAATAACCGAGCCGGTTTTTCTGGGCACTGTAAATGGTCACACCATCATCAAGGAACATGAAAAGATAACGATACGCAAACATCATGATTTCCACAAACTGCTTTGGCACCCTGAGCCATGACAGGGCCCCGGCAAACTCAAGAAAGGGCGTGGCAAAGCCGAGGGCAATTACAAGAGACACCCCGCCCATTACCCTGGAAACTATCCTGAACCCTTCCATAAGACCGTCACGATAACCGACGATTTCAAGTCCCAGGATGTTCCCTGAAAACAGCACCTCGTCCCCTGAAAAAAAGAATTTCATGACCAGGACAACCAATGCTATGAACAGAGGCTGGGCAAACCGAAGGAGCAGTACTCTTAAGGGGATGTGCATATTCATGCAAAGCACTAATGCTCCTGAAGCCACGAGCAGCGGGAAAAACATTCCTTTATAACTGAGTACCAATAACACAAGCACGATCACCACAAGGAGTTTGATCCTTGCATCTATCTTTGACAGAAAGTGATCTTTCCTGAAGTGCTCGGAAAAACATTTATGAAAAACCATCAGTTTTCTCCTTTGCGGTACAGCATTCAGATATTTTCGATCCAGATTCAGTCAGAGTACGCCAGTAGTACCCTGCGGCAAAACCAGCAATAATTCCGCCAATGAGAAACATAAAAAGCAGCAGGTCTCCCTGGTCGGTATTAATGAGCGGGTCGAGCGGAGCACGTCCATGCTCTTCTGCATACTTCTCAACTACGGACTCATCCACACCACCCCATTTATCTGAAGCAGTTACTGGCAAATCAATAGATGTAAAAAAGAAGAATGTTATTATGGAAAGCAATAAAATTAACTTGTAATTTGTAATTTGTAATTTGTAATTTATTTTCTTCATACCGCACCTCCTGCCTGTTCCTGCTTTATCACTCCAAGTTTCACAAGAAGATCGGCCCGACGCTTATACAGCAGCGTGACCATGCCAGCCGTCATGGCACCCTCGACTACTCCAAGCGGAAGCTGGGTCGGGACAAAGGCAATCAATATTTTGCTGAATAAAGGCCAGAAGGGCTCATCCCCCCTGATTCCCGAAGCAAGCTCGACAGAAGTTGTAAAGTATATAGCCCAGTCCGAAAACAGTCCGGCAAAGAATGCAGAAACACCGAGGCCGGCATTCATCTTCCTTAAAAGCCTGAATACTCCTAGGCCGACAAAGGCCCCCATCACGCCCATCGACACAACATCTGCACCCCATGTACTGAGCCCTCCATGGGCAAAAAAGAGTGCCTGAATCAAGAGGGCAACACCTGCAACAAGTACACTGATTGAGGGCCCTACAAGTATGGCCGGAATAGCCGTGCCTCCCGGATGGGAACAGGTCCCGGCTGTTGGTACAGGAATGGGCATAAGAGATATGACAAAGACTATTGCCGCCATAAGCCCGATGAGGGGCTTGAATGATAAATCCGCTTCAGAGAGGGCCTTCATCCTCTTAAGGCCCCATGCCACAAAGGGGAGAGCTACGGCAAACCAGAAAGCCGCCCAGTTAAAAGGAAGTATGCCTTCCGAAATGTGCATGGCGTATGCTCTGTCTGTAATCAATAATGCTGTGAGCACGGCCAACACAAATATATGCAATTTTCTCTTCATATTTAATTATCTGTTCAAACTTGTTTAAAAAATCTGAACGTAGTTCACAGCAGCGTTCGATCTTCTCCACAACATCAAACTATTTTGAACTGCCTTTTTCTTCAGCCGCAATTTTCAGCAGCGCATTCACAATAGCCGCAGCAACGGGACTGCCGCCTTTTCTGCTTATATTTGTAATGAAAGGGAAACGCTGCTCTGCAAGCAGCACTTTTGATTCCAGTGCCTTCACAAATCCGACGGGCACTCCGATCACAACCGGAAAGTTTTCCCTTTCATGCAACCCTGCTTCCGGACCTGTGAGAATTTCAATTGTTTTGAGCAGTGCCGTCGGAGCATTTCCGATTGCAATAATGCCGATATTCTTTTGTTCTTTCAGCGCCTTTTCTATCCCCCTCTCTGTCCTTGTTTTATTCTGTCCGTCCTCTTCTCCGCTTTCAACGCTCTGAAGACTGCACAATGCTTTGCCGCCCCACCATTCGAGCAATTTTTTGTTTATACCCGTTCTTACCATTTCAACGTCTGTCAGGATATCCGTCCCTGCCTTAATTGCAGTTATTGCCGAGTTAACTGCATCAGGGTGAAAGGCAAGACTGTTTTTAAATTCAAAATCGGCGGTTGCATGGATTACCCGTTTCACCACAGGCAAATTCTCCTCCGGAACATCGCTGAGGTCAGCTTCATCAGAAATGATCTCGAAACTCTTCCCTTCAATTTCGCCGGGTTTCAAACCGGAAGCTGCATGAATCCGCTCAAGCACGACCTGGGCCATCTTGTCATGAATGCCGAGGGGCTCGGTATATACAAATTCAACCCCGGGATATTTCCTTTCCGCATCCTTTATAATCTCCGGGATGTCTGATGATACATGCATTCCGTTACTGAGAAAATAGGGATGGATGATTATCTTTTTTGCGCCCTGCCGGACACACTCTGTTATTGCTTCCAGTATGTCAGGATTGGCAAACTGAAGATAGGCAACACTCACACAGTTTTTACCGCAATCGGGGTGGATCATGTTATGCAGCAGACCGGCAACATGTTCGATGTTATTTGCCGTTTTTTTAGGACTGCCGTGACCTACAATAAGTATCTTTTCCATGGTACTCCTTTACCAGGTTAACGAAATTTTGCGCTATCGATGGATTACTTCCGAAGTGTATATGAATATAACTGCCCAGAACGTTCTTTGCTTTATAGCCTTCGGTCTTCAAATCATTCCCTGAGCCGTCTTTTACCGAATACACCTGTGAAAGGCGTAAGGGCGAGGGCACCTCGCCCCTACACAGCTTCTTCTGCGCTTCTCCGTTTTCAACAATTTCCGAATAATGAAATTCATGGCCGCGAACCGAGGCACCTTTCCTCCCAAGGATGGAATTCTCCTGCATAATGGCTTCCCGGTAACCGAGGCCGGCCCTTTTCTCTGTCATTTTCGTTTTCATCGGGAAGGTACCGACCATTGAATGAAAAGTATTTTCAAAATCATATATCCCCTCCGTCAGATACATGAATCCGCCGCACTCTCCGTATGCGGGCATTCCGCTGTCTATTCTGCCTCTGATCGATTCAATCATTGCCCTGTTGTTCGAAAGCTCCGCCGCGTGGAGTTCCGGGTAACCACCTCCGATATAGAGCGCATCAACAGCAGGGAGCGTACTGTCTGAAAGAGGGCTGAACATTACTATCTCTGCGCCTTCACTCATTAAGAGTTCCATATTGTCCTCATAATAGAAGCAGAAAGCCCTGTCATAGGCAACAGCGATCTTAACAGAAGGGGTCGAGGGGTCGAGGGGTCGAGGGGTCAGGGGAGAAAAGATATTTTCTGTTTTTGGCTGTTCCCCTTGCCCCTTGCCTCTTGCCTCTTGCCCGTTCATTATTGCTTCAATATCAATATATTCAATGACTGCATCGGCCAGCTTATTGATTTCCTTTTTTGAAAAAGGAGCTTCTTCCGCAATGGTCAGACCAAGATGCCTGTGAGGAATCGTAAAGTCAAGATCTCTCGGCAAATATCCCAGAACCGGGATATCATGCACACTGTCTTTGAGCCTCCTGTAATGACGCTCTGACGCAACCCGGTTGAATATTATCCCCGACAATGTAGGGGCAAGGCGCGCCTTGCCCTTACGGTTTCCATATTCCGCAAATCCCTTCACCACCGCTCCTGCGCTTTCAGCCATCCCGTAAGCATCAACAACGAGGACAATGGGAAGCCCGAGCACAGCTCCCAGATCAGCAGTACTGATGTTGCCGTCATACATTCCCATCACTCCTTCAACAACCGCCATATCAGCATCAGACGCATGCCTGTGAAAACACTCCGTCACATAATCTTTACCACACATCCACAGGTCCAGGTTGCGCGAAGTTCTGCCAGTTACCAGTTTGTGCAGACCTGTATCAATAAAATCCGGGCCCGTCTTAAAAGGCTGGACCTTATACCCTTTTTTGTTGAATGCAGCGAGCACTCCAAGTGTGATCGTGGTTTTGCCGCTACCGCTGTGTGTCCCTGCAATGACAATACCCTTCATAGTTCAGAAAGCCCCTTTATCAGTCTTTCATTTTCTTTGCGGGATTTCACTGCTACCCGAATGAATGAATTGCCCAGCCCTTCAAAGTTTGAGCAGTCCCTGACAAGAATCCCTTTTTTTCTCAGCGCATGAACAACTCTTCCTCCGTTTCCAACTTCCAGCAGATAATAATTTGCTGCTGAAGGGAAGAATTCAATCCCTCTTTCCCGAAAGCTATTTTCCAGATAGGTTTTTTCCTCTTTCATAAGAATGAATGTTTCTTCTGCATAAACATTATCCTGAAGGGCTGCTATTGCTGCTTTCTGGGCAAAATTATTGACCGTCCAGGGCTCCTTGTACTGTTCAAGCCGACCTATCACTTCCCTGTGAAAAACCCCATACCCCACTCTCAATCCCGGCAGGGCATAGAACTTTGTCATGGACCTCAGCACGCTCAGACAGGGATTTTCCGCAACATCATGGATCACCGAGGCCTCAGGGCAGAAGTCAATGAATGCTTCGTCAACAACAAGCATGCATCGTGCCTTCCCCGCGCCAGCCGCTATTTCCAGGACCTTTTCACGGCTTAACCGTGCACCTGTGGGATTGTTAGGATTACAGAGGAAAGCCATATCACATCCCTGCATTGCGTCAATGAACTCCGGGGGATGAATGCCGAAGTTATTTTCTTTTTTCAGTGCAAATCCCGTAACCCTCGCGTCTGACCTCAATGTACACGCCCGTTCATACTCTGAAAAGGTCGGAAAGGGTATAAGAATTTTCCCGGGCCTCAGTGCCCTCGGCACAAGGTATATCAGCTCGGTGCTCCCGTTTCCGCAGATAACTGTTTCGGGATCAACATTATGCTGCAGGGATAGTATTTGCCGCAATTTTGTTGTGTCGGGGTCAGGATAATGAACCAGTCTGTCCATTTCTTTCCTGATGGCCTCTTTCACATTCAATGAAATTCCGAGCGGATTTATGGACGCACTGAAATCTATAAGCGTTCCCTCCGCTACATCAAGTTCTGCAGCAATTTTATAAATATTGCCGCCGTGCTCTGTCCCGGGTTCACAGCCCCTGTCAGCTGTCTGTTCCAGTTTCCTCACCCTCTGTCCTCCATTCCCCATCCACTTAACTCCACAGGGCCGCCCTGAGAGAAAGCAACAGCAAAGATATGATCAAACCGAAAAGAGAAACTATCTTTGTGATTAAGAGCGCTTCTTTCGAGGCACTCACATAGGTGCCTGCTCCGTCTCCTGTGCCGAACTCCCTAAACTGAAACTCTTCGCCGATGTAGGGTTTTTCTACCAGCCTTCCTCCATAGATGGATGGCCCGCCGAGCCTCACCCCAAGGGCACCCGCCATGGCAGCCTCCGGGACCCCGCTGTTGGGGCTCTCATGTTTCCTTCCGTCTCTTTTCATTATTTCAAAGGCACGAAGCCCTCCTTCGAAATTTGCTATTTCTGTTCGCTGACCGAGCCATGTGAAAAGTTTCCCCGTAATCACGCCCGCTCTGCCCTGTGCTCCCGATGATCGTTCCACTCCTTTATGCACAACATGCCTGAATGCATGTATCGAATAGGCAGCTGCGACAATAAGAATACCCGTCATTCTCGCCGGTATATAATTGGCGACGTCATCAAGCTTTGCCGCTGCCCGGCCGAAGTGTCTGTATGTATCATTCCTGTATCCCACCATTGAATCAAGGGTGTTTACAGCCTTATAAGCCATTGCCAGAGGCAGACCTCCCAGCGCGAAATAGAACATCGGCGCGACAATCCCGTCGGATGCATTTTCAGAGACCGATTCTATGACCGCCTTCAATATTCCTCTTTCATCCAGTTTCCCAGTGTCTCTGCCCACTATCATTCCGAGCTTTGCCCGTGCCTTGTCGATATTTCCGGCATGAACCTCATTTATCACGGCACGTCCCGATTTAATCAGATCACGCGTCGCAAGGGCCGATGAGACGAGATAGATAAAAACCAGGAGAGAAACGACAGAACCCGGTGTTGCCAGGCCTGCATTATGCCTTGATACCCCGGCAACAGAAAAGATCAGGTACGTAAATCCCACTATCATGACGGCCAGCAGGACCCCTGCCTTCATTTCCTCTTTTTTCCTTCTCTCCCCTGTACCAGCAGTGCCGTGATCGGCGTCAACGATTAATGCCCTCAGTTTGCCTTCCATTTTTCCAATGGTCCAGCCGATCCAGCGGACAGGGTGAGGCATCCATCGCGGATCACCGATAAGCAGATCAAGCAGATATGCGAACACCAGTGCCACAGACTCTGTCATTTAATATCCCCCGGCACTTTATTCATGCACCCCTCCATCCCGACCAGCCGCAGTATAAAACATATATCTACACTGTCACCCAGAATCCGCGCCCAGTTGTTGATAGCCTCTTCCCGTTTTGCCTGGTAGTTGAATGTTGTCAGGGAGGGAAGTCCTTTCTTCACCCGCAAAGAATTTAATACAGCACTTCTCAGGCCATCATTATCGAAAATCCCGTGCACGTAGGTCCCCCACACATTTCCCTTTGCAGAGCCGTCTAAAATATAATCTTTTGAATAGGGTGAACCGGTCCGACCACTCAAACGGTTCAATTTAAAAAGCCCCACGTCTCCTGTTGTAGCCCCCATATGAATCTCATATCCCCTGAGATGATTCCACCTGCAGCCCGAACCGCTCTCCACTGATTCGAACCATTGCGAACTTTCAATATTTGCAGAGACCTGGCAGGTTGTCTTTGTTCTATCAAGAGTGGTCACTGTGTCAAGGAAATCCATACCGTCCACCTCCCTTATCGAACTCTCGACCTGATGGGGGTCATAAATTGTTTTCCCGAGCATTTGGTAACCGCCGCAAATGCCTACGAGGGACGTCCCCTTTCCCACCGCTTTTTTGACACTGTCTTCAATACCTTTTTCCCTGAGAGACATCAGGTCGTCAACAGTATTCTTTGAGCCGGGAAGAATAATTAAATCGGCACTGCAAATATCTTCTTCCCAAAGAGAAAATTTCATTTCTATGTCCGGTTCATACAGAAAAGGGGCAAAGTCAGTAAAATTGGAAATATACTTCAATCTCAACACCGTAATTTTGAGCGGTTTGTCATGACCCGTGCTCTCAATCCGTTTCATGCGTTCTATCGACAGGCCGTCTTCTTCGTCCAGCCCGAGGTTTCCATGATGATACAGTGTTCCGATAACAGGCTTGCCTGTCTTATCTTCAATCATTCTCAGGCCCGGACGGAGGATGTTCATGTCTCCCCGGAATTTATTAACGATAAATGCTTTGATGTAATCGGCATCTGTAGGGGCAAACCCCTCTGGTTGCCCCGGGCAGGCACAGGGGCCTGCCCCTACGTTGTCTTTTAATAATTCAACGGTCCCGTAAAAAGAAGCAAATACTCCCCCCCGGTCGATATCGCCGACGAGGATTACCGCTGCGTCTGCATATCCGGCAACTTTCATGTTTACCACTTCTTCAGTCCGCAAATTGATCTCCGCCGGACTCCCCGCACCCTCAATAATAATCAGGTCATACTTTTCCGAGAGCCTGTCGTATGCCGCCGTTATTTCCTTCCATACCATATCTTTTATGGCATAGTACTCATCGGCCCTCATAGTAGCATGAACTTTACCGTTTAGAATCACCTGGCTCCCCGCTTCACCGGTTGCCTTCAGGAGGACCGGGTTCATGTCATTGGCAGGTTCCAGTCCTGCCGCTTCAGCCTGGAACGCCTGCGCCCTCCCTATTTCTCCGCCTTCTTTTGTAATAAAAGAGTTCAATGCCATGTTCTGGGACTTGAAGGGCGCTACCCTGATCCCCATGTCTCTGAATATTCTGCACAGACCGGCCACGATGGCGCTCTTCCCGGCACCCGACCCTGTTCCCATCACCATTAATGCTTTAGCCATTTTCACACCACATAATTTATGCACCTGATAACAGGATAGTCCCACAACTCGATACTATTGAGAGCAGCAAAATCCTGTTCTATCCGGAATATGTTCTCAAGGGGGACCCCGAGCAGATCGCAGAGGATCACTCTGTTTATTCCACCGTGAGCGACCAGTGCAATCGTATCACCTTTATGTTTATTGACAATTTCGTTAAAAGCCGATAATGCCCTCACTTTTACATCGAGAGTACTTTCACCCTCCATGGGGCTGAATTTCAAAGGGTTCTTGGCCCAAGCATCAAAGGCATCGGGGTACTTCTCCTTTATTTCATCGAAGGACATTCCTTCCCAGACTCCGAAGTTCCTTTCCTTTAATCCTTCCACAATCACAGGCGCGAGGGCATACGGTTCGGCAATGATTTCAGCACTCTTCACCGCTCTGCTCAGGCCCGATGCATATACAGCCTTCACTCCTGCATCACTTGAGCTGTTCCTGGACAGATAGCGGGAAAGTCTCTTCACCTGCTCAATCCCTTTTTCAGACAGGGGAACATCTATATGCCCCTTATAGCGCCTTGAGTCTGCGCCTTCTGTCTCACCATGCCTGATTAAATAAACTTTTGTAACCATATCACCGATGTTAATAAAAATATCAATACTGCAAGCTCATTCAAGGCCCCGAATGAATCACCCGACATGCCCTCAAAATTTTTTTTGAAAAACCATACAGAAGACCAGCTGAGCATGAAAAGCACCGGCAGCACAAACATTACGTAAAAGGTGAAGAACAGATACTGTGCAGAAAATACGCATATCGCAAACGTAAAAGCAACTGCCAGAGCGGTTGCTGTCAAAAGTTCTCCGGCCCCTGTATTCTCTATGAACATCCTGCCCAGTCCGTCATGCCCTGCGGTCTTGCAGTAAAAGGCGGCGGGAACCATCGCCCACCGTGAAACAACAGGCATTATAATAAGTGCCGAAAAAAACAGGGCACTTCCTGAATGAAAATAGATGGCATTCAAAAGCACATATTTCAGAAGAAGCGTCATCACAATGGAAATAACGCCTGCAGGGCCAATAGAACTGTCCTTCATGATGGAACGTTTCTTTTCCCTGTCGCCCCGTGAGGCGATAGCATCAAACGTATCGGCCAGCCCGTCAAGGTGAAGTCCTCCATTGAGAATTACAAGCAGGAGAACAAGAAGTGCGTTTGTCACTTCTACAGGAACTATTTTTAAAAAGAGCAGTGCCGAAATGGCGAGCCACAGGCCTTCAACAATCCCAATCAATGGGAAAAATGCCGTGGCACTTCCCATCTTCTCCTCTGATACTTTCCCCATGTCCTTCACAGGGATTATCGTCAAAAACTGAAATGCCAGGAGGATTTTCGTCATCGGTTTATTTCCTGTTCAAATTTGTTTCGCCCATAATCATATACCCCAATGAGAAGAATGCAGGTGTTGTGAAACCGGATAATTTTCGATTCCGTAGATGCAATACCAACCAATCCGAGTATGCATGCTTTTATTCAATGCCATCTGCATATAATGTCAATAATTCATGCCGAAGCGGGTCTCTGCGAAGGGTCGCTCCGACGAGTTAATAATCTGGTTGAGCAATATCTGCATTCTTCGAATGAACTATATTGAACCATGCTGAACAATTTTCAGCTATTCTTTACTTGATACCTCAGCCTCTGCAAAGGTTGCCATTTCCCTGTATATCTTAAGTCCCGCCTCAATTACGAGCATGGCAAGGGCAGCGCCGGTCCCTTCACCAAGCCTCATATCAAGGTCAAGGATCGGTCTGAGGCCGATCTTTTCCAGAATTGACTTGTGACCTATTTCCTGGGACATGTGAGCAGCAAACATGTAGTCTTTTGTCTTGGGTTCGATCAGGTACGCTATTAATGCGCCAGCCGTCGATATAAATCCGTCTACGACAACAGGTATTTTGTTTGCTGAAGCACCTATGATCAGGCCCGCTATACCCGCTATCTCTGACCCGCCAATCCTGGAAAGCACATCAACGGGATCAGAAGAATCAGGGTTATTCACTGAGATGGAATCTTTGATCACCCGGACCTTGTTGCTCCATGCCTCATCACTTATTCCTGTTCCTCTGCCTGTGATGTCTTCAACAGGCAATCCGGTCAGCACTGCTGTTATTGCACTCGACGGGGTCGTGTTCGCAATACCCATTTCACCGGTTCCGAAAATCCTGTAGCCCTTCTTCGCATATTCATTTGCCAGATCAATGCCGACCTGAATACATTTCTCGGCCTCTTCCCTTGTCATTGCAGGGCCCTTCTGCATGTTTCTTGTGCCCCGCACCACTTTCCGTGATACAAATCCATTTCCCCTGAGATCACCGAAATCGTAATCAACTCCGATATCAACAACAACAACGTCTGCTCCGGCATGCTTTGCGAGAACATTAATGCCGGCCCCTCCATTCACAAAATTCAGCACCATTTGCGGGGTCACTTCTTTCGGAAAGGCAGAAACCCCTGCCTCAGCGACACCATGGTCCCCTGCAAAGGTAAACACAACCTTCTTATCAATTTCATGCATTTCATTTTCTGCAATCGCGACCAGCTGTTTAGCAAATTCTTCCAGCCTTCCCAGACTCCCCTGGGGCTTTGTAAGATTATCAAGACGCGCCTGGGCCTGCTCTGCGAATTTGCCGTTTGTATTCTCAATGCTCTGCAAAATTGTATTAAAATCCATAATCTCCTCCGACGCATGTTATTCGTTCGACACTTTATTGAAGCATCTCACGCTATTTAATTTTCACCGGTATCCCTGCAGTTACCAGATAAACTTCGCGGGCTATTTCAGCGATTTTCTGATTTAAAGTCCCTGCAAGGTCTCTGAACTGCCGTGCCAGTTTATTATCGGGAACGATACCGCTTCCCACTTCATTGGAAACAATAAACAACCTTCCTTCGTCATCAGTCGTCGGCCGGTCATTGTTAAGCGAAACGAGCGAATCAATAAATCCTTGAATATCCTCTGCACTTCCCTGGAGTCCGCTTTCCCTCTCCTGAGCTCTCAACAGTACGTTGGACAACCATATAGTGAGGCAGTCAAGGACAATGGCATTACATTGATCCTTTATCCCCAATAAAACAGAAACAATATTGAGCGGCTCTTCACAGGTATTCCACTCGCTGCCTCTTTCAACCCTGTGCCTCCTGATGCGTTCCTTCATCTCATCATCGAGAGCTTCCGCTGTAGCAATAAAAGTTTTCTCCCCTTTTATCCGGGAAGCCTCCTGCAGGGCAAAAGTGCTTTTTCCGCTTTTGGCGCCACCTATGATAAACGTAATTCTCATGAGTTGTTCAGAAAACAAAAAAACCCCGACCGTCGAATAGAAAGTCGGGGATAAAAGCCATAAACCTTTACCCTCACAACCTCTTCCCTCGAAGGTTTATGTGTGAGGCGCGGTTCAGGCAGGTCTTCTGGCTCTCCCGATCTCTACTTGCCTTCCCTGTAATATTAACAAGTGGCGTTGCGAGTGTAGAGACTGTGAATTCCGAATGGAGTGGAAATCGGGATTACAGCGGCGGGTCCGCTCCAGTATTTCACTGGATTCCCCATTAAGCCCATACAGGCACCTGAACAATATGTATCAAATTATACCCTATAGGATTGATGGTTAGTCAAGGGAGAGAGAATTTCATCTTGAGCGGTTAAACACAATACGAACCACTAAGAAAATCGTTGAGCAGTTTATTTTACTGCAACCTCTGAGTAAAATTGAATAAAAAAAGGGCCTGAAGGTATCAGGCCCTTTTTGTTTCAGATTATATTATGCCGTCATTTTCTTCTTGCGCCAGCTTCTCAATCCAAAGGCAACACCGCCGATGATAAAGAGAGTTGAACTGACCGGCTCTGGGACTACGGTGGTATTGGCAAACCGGAAGTCTGCTATCGCGATGTCATCACCGTTATCTGCAGCATTGTCCTCTTCATTAAAATCAATCCTGTTAAACGGGGTATTTGATGTGAGGCCGATAAAGAAATCGCCGTTTCCCGTAGCGGGGAAGAAGTCGTCGAGTTTAAACTCATCCACCACAGTACCGTTCGAGAACAGGGTGAGCGTTTCATCAGCAGGGAAGCGGGCATGCTTCACATTGAATCCAAGGGCACTTATAAAGACGCCATCAAGAATTGTAAGGGTCCAATCGTCATTCTGAAAGTCGTCGACATCTCCTGGAGAAAGAGCATCAGCATAAGCTGCACCCCCTTCGGTGTCATTGAAGGTAAACCCTCCATCCAATGGATTAGTTGGGTCAGTTGCCTGCAGAGATTCCAGTTGAAACCCTCTGGACAAAGGCGTGTTGGCACTTTGAAATGTCAAGATAGGGCCAACTTTCACGTTCGTGACAGGGGCTACAGATACTTCATCCGCCAATAAAATATTGCCAGATGTTGTCTCAAAAACTTCTTCCGTGCCAGCAGTCAGAAGCGACTGCCATGTCGCAAGATCCGTCGAAAGAGTTGCTGGTTGAGCCTGAACAGCACTGTTACTCAAGAGCATAGTCCCGCACAACACTGCCACAATCACTAGTAACTTCTTCACCACTTCTCCGTACATCATGTTCTTACACCTCCGCGGCATGTATTTTTTTGCGTGTATATGTTTAGAGATAAAAATAGAATTCGTTCTTAAATTATTTTAAAAGCAAGTACCGTGCCACAATTTAACCCTTTGAATTTAATACAATTTTTGTGATAGACGCACAGGATCTGCACATTGATGCCCGCACAGATCCTGTGCCATGTCACATAATTAAAATACGATGAAATGCTTTGCACAGTGCTTTACTTATGGGGAAATCACAAGAAAATTCATGAATGTATGGGTTTACTACGAAGAAGGGCAATTGGTATTGTTCACAGACGCTGGGACCTCGTCAGTGAACAATACCAAGGGATATGAGAGCAATACTAGGTAATGAGGAAACTGTTAGCGTCGAAAGCGTTACTCCACGCTAAATGATACGGTATCCACAACCGTTCCTTCTGCATCCTGCAGTTCAACTCTCCAGTCACCCTGCCGTCCGCCCAGTTTCTTGCTCGAATTTGTCCTCCATCTTGTCCCTGCCCTGAGCGTCAAATCAACTTTAGCCATCTCTGTTTCTCCGTGGTACCAGACAAAGCTGACTATTGTATCCTCACGAATGTCCCGGGCATCGAGAAAGCAGTACACGAGCTCTGTGGAAGCAGAAAAAACATCCACAACGCCGAAGGGCTCCCTGTCCTCTATGCTCCCGGCAATAACAAGGCGTTCAACACTAAACTGGGGGGGGGTGGCCTCCTCAGCAAAAGAAAATGTGCCCGTAATGAATACGAGAGAAATGCAGATAAGCGATAACAGTGAAAGCCTTTTCATAATGCTCCTCCTTGTATGGTTATATGTTTATGGGTGCTGAAGATGAATGAATTATATCAGCTTTAAATCAAAATGCAACAGGTCTTGAAACATGCTCGCAGAAAAATCTGATTTTCACATGATATATTGAATAGATTCCATGAAAGTGAAACTAATCCTTATTAATCCGTGGATTTATGATTTTTCCGCTGTAAACCTGTGGGCCCGTCCTCTGGGCATTCTCAGGATTGCGGAGTACCTGAGCCAGTTTGATATTGACCTGAATTTTATTGACTGCACCGACACGTTGAAAACAAGAGGGGAATACGGAAAAGGGAAATATCCGCGACACATTGTGGACAAACCGGCAATACTGAAATCTGTTCCGAAGAACTATGCACGCTATGGAATTTCAGTTGCGGACTTTCAGGAGAAATTAAAACACCTCTTGCCATGTGATGCGGTACTTCTTACGTCAATCATGGCATATTGGTACCCCGGAGTTCAGCGGGTGGTCGAAATTATTAATAATCTGTCCCCCCATACCCCTGTTATCCTCGGTGGAATCTATGCAACTCTTTTTCCGGGGCATGCACTGGAACAGTCAGGGGCCGATTTAATCCTCAGCGGGCAGGTGAACAATCTTTTTTCACTCAAATTCAGCAAACCCTCTCTGGCTGGAGATATACGGAGCGGCGGGGAATGTGGCAAGGACAGGTCGCTTCAGGAAACCCTGCAAAACGTTCTCAAAAATATCGGCCTGAAACTGGTCAAAAAGAACAGACCGCTTCCCTATTACAAACTCGGGCTTTACAATGACTACCCTTTTGCACCTCTTTTAACAAGTTCAGGGTGTCCCTTTCAATGCACATACTGCGCGTCCTCTGCACTTTCTGAGGGGTTTGCTCAAAATAAACCCTCAGAAGTCATCAAAGATATAAGAGCATTGTACTCCATGGGAGTCAGGGACTATGCCTTTTACGATGACGCGCTTCTCGTCAATGCCGATACTCATCTGAAGTTAGTCCTGAAAAAATTGATCCGGGCAAATTTTAAAATCAGGTTTCACTGTCCCAATGGTCTGCATGCGAAGCTCATTGATGATGAACTGGCATATCTGATGAAAATGTCAGGATTTTCAACACTTCGACTGAGCCTTGAAACGGTGAACACTGAGAGACAGTCAATCACCGGGGGCAAGATAACGACAGATATTTTCCAGGCTACAGTCCACAATCTGAAAAAACACGGCTTCACAAAAAGACAGATCGGCGTGTATCTCATGTACGGTCTTCCCGGACAGGAACTGAAAGAAGTGGAAGAAGGAGTAGACTGTCTGAAAAATCTTGGAGTCAGAATTAACCTCACCGAGTTTTCGCCCATTCCGGGCACCTCATGCTGGAATGAACTGGTCGCCAGCGGGACTATACATGATAATCTTGACCCCCTCCTGACAAATAATTCTGTTTTTTCTCTTCTCTTTGCAGGATATGATATTCGTGCCTTTGAAAGATTAAAGA
This sequence comes from Thermodesulfovibrionia bacterium, assembly GCA_945786855.1. Lineage (GTDB taxonomy): Bacteria > Nitrospirota > Thermodesulfovibrionia > UBA6902 > UBA6902 > CALZGI01. The sequence continues at coordinate 27,621 of CALZGI010000026.1, forward strand.
CAGATGTTCGTACATATAACAGTTCCTGCTGATACGGTATTCGCAACAGTGCCCCCCGCTATTAAAGATCAAGAATAAATAATCCGATATAGTGTAAAGATGATTGACAGTGTTTTTTTTAAAGATGCAGCTATGTCCACATACATACGGACCTTCATATTAGTTATCTCCATACTGATAATCCCATCGGATTCACAGGCTTTGGAGTTAACCGACAATGCCCGGAAAGAGATGAAGAGCGGCAAGAGCCTGAAAGGGAAGAAATCACTATTTTCTACTCTGTTCCTTCTCAATTTGATGTCTTCAAAAAAACAGATCCGTTCGTCAGCGAGCACATTGTCAGTTCCGGAGGGAACGGGAAAATCCATATCTCCCCTGTCGTTCCTGCAAAGCCCTGAAAACCAGAAACATGCGGTTGCGGATCTCTACGAACAATATGGATATAACAGCGCTGTTAAATTGAGCCTGCACAGTTTCTCAAAACACAAATACAGCTTTCAGGACCGCCTCATCCGTTCAGGAACATATATCAGGACCATGGCTGACATTTTTTCAGAAGAAGGATTGCCGAGGGAACTCGTCTTTCTGCCCCTGATAGAAAGCAGGTTCGACCCCTATGCCTATTCCAGTACCCGGGCATCAGGTCCCTGGCAGTTTATGCCGGCAACCGCGAGAAGATTAAATCTCAGGATAGACTGGTGGATCGATGAAAGACGTGATCCAGTCAAATCAACCCGGGCCGCGGCTGCATACCTGCGGTACCTTCATAAAAGATTCAAGTCATGGAACCTCGTGCTGGCAGCCTATAATGCAGGCGAGGGCAGGATTGGGAGCGCACTCCGCAATTCCGAGACAAATGACTACTGGACCCTGAGAGAAACAAAATATTTGGCCAGTGAGACCAAGAATTATGTCCCCTCATATATCGCTGCTACGGCAATCGCCATGAATCCGGAAAAATTCGGATTATCAAATATCAAATATAACGCGCCGCTTTCCTACGACGAAGTAATCATTGAGAGCCCCATGGATCTGGAGCTGGCGGCCAGATTTGCCGGCACAAAGACACCGAAAATAAGGGATTTAAATCCTGAGTTAAGAAGACTATGCACTCCGCCGAACGTTTCACAGTATACGTTAAGAATCCCGAAGGGCTCAAAAAGAAAATTTCTCAGGAACCTGGAGAAGACAAAAGGGTATGAGGCTTACTACATTAACCTTTACACCGTTAAAAGGGGAGATACAATAGCAAAGATTGCCGATAAAATCGATTCGACCATACAGTCCATCAATGACATGAATGCACTTGGAAGGCGGGCCCTGATAATGACAGGGAAAAAGCTCCTTGTCCCCGTCGAAGAAAACTGGGACAGGTTACTGAAGCACCGCAGCTACCGGTAAGATGGGAGGGAACAATTCCCTTTTTATTAAGTCACAGGAATCAGGAACTTTCTTCATGAATATTTTCATATAAAGCATTGTACTCTTTTTCAAGCCACGTGCAATTCTGCTGGAGTTTATCACACTCTTTGGTCGATTGCTCAAGTTCTCTTTCCAGGCTTTCTATCCTCAGTTCAAGGCTTTTCTTCTGGGCTTCCAGATTTGAAAATTCTTCGGTACTCACTGACCGTTCAATTTGAGACGATAGCTTAGCTACGTCATTCTGAAAAGATTTTACCTGATGATTTAATTGCTCATTTTCATCCTGGAGGCCTTCAATGCACTTACTGAGTTCCTCATTATTTTGCTCAATTTCCGCAATTATTTTCTGATATTCTTTTGATCTTTCCGCCTCCGGAATAAGCGAATTAAGAGAATCCTTCAACTTCTCATTCTTTTCCTTTACCTGTTCAAACTTTTCGTGCAAGTTGTCAAACTTATCTTTCCAGCCCGATGAATTGTGACCGCTCTCCTCCTGTTTCTCAACCTCACTCTTCAGTCCTTCCGGTTCTGCCCTGCCAGCAGGCACAAGCGTACGAAGCTTCCTGTTTTTTAAATAAAGGAATATTGCAAGGCCTGCAAATATTATGAGGAATTGAATGATGAATAACAGTGCCAGAGAAGGGATCTTAATCACTGCCGGCCCCCTCTTTTTGCGGGCCACTCATATTTTTGTCTTCCTTCGCCTGATTTCCGGTTTCCGGATTATTATTTTGCAGCGGGGCTTCAGGGGCTGCCATGTATTCCTTACTCATCTCTTTTTCAAGCCGTTCTATCTCCTTCGCCAGTTCCGAGTTCGGTGATCCCGCACCCTCAGGCTCTTCACCCACTCCATCAGACTTCTCATCGCCCTCCAGGACGCCTTCACCTGATTCATTTAAGTTGCCTCCCGGACTGCCATGGTCAACACCTTCTTTTGCTTCACCCTCACTGCCTTTATTCAGAGACTTACTTTCTTGTGGAGCACTCTTCTCCGGGGCCGTATCTGTATCATTCCCCATATCAATTTCTGTGAGCAACTGATCCAGGTCATCTCCGTCCAGTATCTGATTCGGTTCGGCTTCGATCTCCTTCTGGACGTTGTTACTATCCGGCACCGCCTGCCCGGACTCATCTGTGACTGACTGCACATCATCTTTAATATCCGCTTCCGGATCCCCTTCTGTTTCTGCTTCCCCTGCGCTCTCCAGATCTTGCTCTTCTTCAGCCTCATTACGCTGAACTTCCGGCACTCCTGCCTTTTCCGGTTCCTGTTCTTTCTGTCTTTCTTTGCCGCTCTCCGTGCCAGCTTCTTCCAGCTGTTCTCCCATGCCTTCCGATGCAGCAGGGTCCTCCTCGGGACCTTCTATTTCTTCCAGCGCTATCTCCTCTTTCTCTTCATCTTCCTCTGCATCCTGTTCATCATTCTGCTCCTGGGGGGGCTCCTCATGAACTGCTGCTTTATCAAGAACTATTTCCTCTTTCTCTTCATCTTCCCCTGCATTCTGTTCATCATTCTGCTCCTGCGGCTCTTCCTGAAGTGCTGTTTCTTTTTCAGCGGTTTCCCTTTTTCCTGTCAGGCCTTTCCTCCCGATGATGCTAAAGAAGCTGCCCAACCGTAAGACGCCCATTATGCCCTTTCTTTTGAAATACAGAACTATAATGAGAGCAAGCACTGCATTAAAGGATACAAATTGAATAATAATCTTCTTCCATGGGATCTCAGCATCTGTATCATTATTCTCAGAATTCTGTCTGTCACGCTTCTCAATCTGTTTCTTCTTTTCCCGCTCTGCCAGGATATCCACTTTCGATTCTCTGGCATCAGCAACATTAAAAACATAGTTTTTTTCTCTTTCAAATGTCTTTCCCTGGGCAACGATCCGTATGGTGTAGTTCCCTGGGGTAAAGGGCGCGATCTTCCGGTTGAAAATCCCACTCTCTCTGACGAAGGGAGTTAATTTTGTTATCCCTCCTCCCGGATCGGTCATTTCAATGTAAACATTAATTGTGTCCAGTACATGCTGTTCTTCTATCGCGGCTCCGTCCTTCTCAAGCCATATATTAATGTCCAGAGGGTCACCAAAGGTTGCATATAATTGTTCGAAATTCGTCTTGAGTTTCAGATTGGTCATAATGTAGGCCTTGTTGTTTTCACCGGAACTGAAGAGAATTTCCCAATTTCCTGTCAGCGGTTTTTCAACTGTTATCATGTCAAACGTGCTCGATTCAAACCAGGCAACCCCTGTAGATTGTTCCTGCCTGGAGAATGATTGTCCGTCAGGATCCCTGAGCTCAATCTTCGTTTCAGCTGAACCCTTTGTTGCAACAATAGTCACTTCTTCAATAGATCCGTCCACAACAAATCCGTTGGCAGTCATGGGAAGCATTTCGGGGCTTTTCAGATTTTCAAATATGGAGGTAAAAATCAAATGAAATTCCCTGTCCGAAAGGGCAAGGTTGTAAAAACCGCCGGTGCGTTTCGAGATCTTTTCCAGCAGCTCTCTGGCTGACTGCTCGGTAAACGCTATGGCATACACCTTCACTTCATTGTCTTCAAGCAGCGGTGCGAGTTCATTCTTCATTTTTTCAAGAAGCCGCCTGTCCTCTTCAGGATCGCCCACATCCATCATACCGTCAGACATGAGTATGATAAACCTGGACCTTTCAGGCTCTGTGTCCTCTGAAAGGATTTCGAAGCCCGTGCTTAATGCCTGAAAGAGATTCGTATAAAGACCGTTGGAGGAAATCCTGTCTGCAGCCCTGAGCAGATTAGCTCGGTTTTCATCAGAGTTCACTGGAGTTAAATCAATTAACTGATACCCCTTGTCACTGAAACTTACCACGCTCGCCCTGTCCTTCTCTTTCAGAAGCGATATAAACAGCTTTGCGGCAGGGATGCGAAGTGACTGCGGGTCAGTGTTTTTCATACTTCCGGAGCTGTCCATTACAAGGACTACATCAATATTATTGTCCGCCGAAAATGAAATTCCGGAATACAGCAACATCGCTCCGGCAATCAGGAATATCACGAAAAATTTCAAACCACTCTTCACTGTAACTCCGATGATACGCTTTACTATTAGTATTTGTTATATATATCGCACATTTTGCCATATAACTTTAGTATGTCCCTTTCGGGAACGCGTCAGAGAAGAACTCAAGAAGACCGCCATGGTCTGATTTGACTTAGTTTCAATGCGGCGGGAAGACGAATTGCCATGTCATTACTTTACGGATACAGGCAATTTGAAAATTAAAGGGCAGTTATCTGGTCGGGGCGGAGGGATTCGAACCCCCGACATCCTGCTCCCAAAGCAGGCGCGCTACCAGGCTGCGCTACGCCCCGAACTATTTAGATTATAGGAAATTATTATAAAAAAAATTGATGCAAAAAACAAATTCTCCCGAACATCCGTCGCACGATAGAATGCTCAGTTGAACGTGCTGCCCTTCCAGAAAATGCTACAAAAACAGGAAGGAACTTATCGGGATTTTACAACAGCCGATGCAAATATCCAGTTCTCACAGAAGGAAGGAATAAAGGAAGTCCTGAATACAATATTCTTAAAATACTTAGGAAGCATTTTTTTCAGAAGTTTCAGAGTTTCGGTGTCAAATTCCGCACAGCATTGCATGCTTACTACACCGTTTTTATGAAGGTTGTTTTTTACCCTGGAAAAAATCTGATTGAGAAACGCGGTGCGGTTCACATTCATAATGGCCTCGGGGTGCATTGTCAGGTCATAAATAATGGCGTCAAACCCATGCTTTTCGTCGAGGAACCTGCTTGCATCGTCAATCACAACGTTTGTTCTTCTGTTTGCAAATGCTTTTTTGCATACACCGGGCATATATTTTTTGGCAGCTTCAATTACTTCTTTATCAATTTCAACAAGATACGCGCTTTTCGGTTTATATTTAAGAACTTCTCTCAGCACGCCGCCGTCTCCACCTCCCAGGATGGCAACACTATCAAGCTTGTTTCTCCTTTCAATAACCGGTAAGACCATTGCTGAATCATAGGCCTCAATATCACTCTCAGCTATCTGCAGGTCCTTATCGAGAAACATCATCCTGCCGAAACTTGAATTATCGATGATGTCAAGCTGTTGATATTTAGTTCTCTTGCTCAGTAACAGTTTATCGATATGATATTTAACTTCAAACCCTGCCCCTGAGAAGGACGTAATCCACTCTTTCTGCTTCACCTCTATGGGATTCCCCCGGTGAACTTCCAGGACCCTTACCGTTTTTGGCTTAAGCCTGCCTTTCAAGATATTCAGCAGGGTCTCTACTGCCTTCGAACCACTGCCGCAGGTAAATATATCGATAGAAGCATGGCGCGCTTCAGGATATGTGTGTATTGCAATATGAGATTCACTGATAACAGCTATCAGGGTGACACCCAGGGGATTGAATTTTTTCCCCGTCATGTTGACAAGACTCAGCCCGCTCTCCCTGATTCCCTGCTTCAAGGCCTGCTCCAGAGCTTTCCTGTCATTCAGAATTCCCTGGGAGCAGTAAATAAATTCCGCGATAAGCTGTCGTCCTAGCGGCTTCATATGATTTCTTTCTTCTTAATTTATGAAGGTTTTTCCTGAATGCCCGGACATGCATAAACAGGGAGCATAAATGTCTCTAGAATAGGCTGCCCTGAAGCGTTTTCTTTCCGGGTGCTCATTATATCAATTACAATTACAAATTGTCCATGACACCCACGGAGAATAAAGAACATAAAAATCATGAGATTACAGCTGTGAAATGTGATAGAATAGTCACAGCAAATGGTTCTCGCTACGAATTGAACTCAACTGAGGTATAAATTTTATTCCTGGCTTGTATGCATGGTCCTCGTCGTTGATTCGCAGTATCGATAAAATGTAGACAGGAGGTTTAGTGATGAAGACTTTCACATGTCAAATTTGCGGTTACATTGCCTTTGATCAGGCACCGGTAGACTGTCCTGTTTGTAACTCGGCGATAGAAAATTTCGACAATAATCCCGATGCCATTGAAACACCTGCTGACGCTGACAATCTCAGTGAAACAGAAGGGACGCATATCCCGCAAATACTTGTAAGGAGAGAATGCGGTTTCAATCACGGAGAAGAATGTAGAGAAATTCAGGTATCAGTCGGTGAAATTGAACACGTAATGGAGAGTGAGCACTTTATCAATTTTATCGATTTTTATATAAACAGACAGTACATGACACGGATTATACTCACACCAAAAAACAACCATCCCGTATGCACACTTCATACCAAATTAAGCAAGGGGACGCTCTCTGTCATTGCAAACTGCAATGTCCATGGGAACTGGCGGAGCAAGATCAGGCTGGATGAAATGCTTACGCAGGAGAAACAGTGAACAAAAATGCCTCCCCTCTCTTCCCTTTCCAGAATGACAATTCATCAATAAGCTCGTGTCATGAGAGGGCCCCGCACCTGCCCTGACGCACACTGTTTACCTTTAAAAGCATGAGCATTAAGCCTTTCCCCCATTCCATTTTCTCACACCCTCTGTGATATAATTGCACATGCGCGTCATTATTGTGGGAGCCGGTGAAGTAGGATTTCAATTAGCAAAATTTCTCTCTGCTGAAGATATCGATGTTGTTGTCATTGATAAGAGTAAAAATAAACTGAAACGGCTGACCGAGGAACTTGACGTTGCACTTGTTGAAGGTGAAGGCGGCTCTCCATCAGTACTGAAAGACGCCGGTGCCGATGAAGCCGAGATCCTGCTTGCTGTTACCGATATCGACGAAGCGAATATGATTTCATGCCTTGTTGCAAAAGTCATGTTTCAGATACCCAGAAATGTGGCGAGGATAAGAAACCTGGAATACTTCTCCAATGAGATTCTTTTGCATAGTCTCGGGATAAATCCTGCCATATGCCCCGAAATAGAAGCCGCCAAAGCCGTAATCAGATTAATCGAGGTACCTTTCGCCGCAGATGTCGAAGATTTTGAAAACGGGGATGTTAAGGTCATCGGCTTTCGGATCCCCTCTGATTCTAAGCTGCTCGGCAAAGCATTTAAAAATCTGCACCTGAACAAACCAAAGGTTCTTATCGGGGCCATTCAACGGGGAAGTAAAATACTGATCCCTTCCGGGAATGACACGCTCAAGAAAAACGATATCATTTATCTCCCCGCTAAGAGGGAGGATATTGATGCCGTCTGCAGCAGTATCGGCGCCATCTCAACGCCTGCAAAGAGAATTATGATCGTCGGCGGCGGGCGGATAGGATTTTATGTTGCAAAGACACTGGAAGAAGAAAATCTCAGCGTAAAAATCATAGAAAAAAATGTTGAGCGGTGCAAGTTTCTGCTGAAATCCCTGAAAAAAAGTGTAATCCTCCATGGAGACGGTTCGGACCAGAAGCTGCTTGAAGAGGAAAATATCAATGACATGGACATCTTTGCCGCAATCTCTAATAATGAAGAAGTAAATATCATGGCGTCCATGCTCGCCAAAAGCCTTGGAGCAAAAAAGGTCATTGCTATTGTAAACCGCACCGATTATCTGCCTCTCGCCAACAACCTCGGGATTGAAGCAGTCCTGAGCCCCCGTCTGATTACCGCCGGGAGCATATTAAAATATGTACGGAGCGGAAACATCCTCTCCCTTACCACGGTGGCTGAAGGCAAGGCTGAAATCATGGAAGCTGAGGTAAAGGAGGGGTCAATTCTGAGCGGGAAAACGCTGCTTGAAGTTGAACTTCCCCAAAAGACCCTTATAGGGGCGATTATCAGGGACAGGAACGTTATCATTCCCTCCGGTGAAGATAAAATCGTCAATGATGATAAGCTGATCATATTTACTCTGCAGGAATCTGTAAAGCAGGTACAAAAACTCCTCGCATGAACATTGTGCTTGTTTTCAATCTCGTTGCGGTCATACTCCTCTTTTCTTCATTATTCATGCTTATCCCTTTCGCAACTTCCTTCCTGTATCAGGGCAGCGACCTGAAGGCAATGGGCCTCTCCTTTGTATTCACATTTCTTTCAGGCCTTTGCATATATTTTCTGACAAAGAGCCAGAAAAAGAGAGAACTGAAACATCGAGACGGCTTTGCTGTGGTAACCATGAGCTGGCTCGCCATGTCCTTTTTCGGGGCACTTCCGTACCTGATGTCGGGCACCTGCCTCTCTTTTACGGACGCCTACTTTGAATCAATGGCCGGCTTTACAACAACGGGCTCATCTGTCCTGAGCAACCTCGAGGAACTCCCCCATGGAATTCTCCTCTGGAGAAGCCTTACACAATGGATGGGCGGCATGGGAATTATTGTTTTCTCTCTCGCGATCCTCCCCATGCTTGGTGCCGGTGGAATGCAGCTGTTTAAGGCAGAAGTTCCTGAAATAGGTGTTGAAAAATTAAAGCCCAGGATTATCGACATGGCCAAGTCTCTCTGGTATATTTACACAGGTCTCACTGCCGTTCTGGCCCTTTTCCTGTCCCTTGCCGGAATGAATGTATTTGATGCTCTCTGCCACGCACTTACTACCATGGCCACCGGGGGGTTTTCTACGAAGAGTGCCAGCATAGCACATTTCCAGAGTGGTCTCATTGATTTTATCATAACGGTATTCATGTTTTTGGCCGGAATCAATTTTTCCCTCCACTTTTATGCACTGAGAGGCAATCTGTCACGCTTTACAAAAAGCAGTGAGTTCAAGTTTTACTGCTCTGTTGTCTTTCTATCCATAACCCTTATCACATTGAATATCATGCGGCTGTGGCAATATTCATTCCCGGATGCATTGCGTTATGCGTCATTTCAGGTCGTTTCGGTAATGACGACCACCGGGTATGCAACAGCAGATTATGAACTTTGGCCGGTATTTTCCCAGATGCTCCTCCTGTGCCTGATGTTTTTTGGCGGAATGGTAGGTTCAACGGGCGGAGGGATGAAGCAGGTGAGGATCCTGCTGATGGTGAAGCAGGCATACCGGGAGCTTTATCACCTTATTCACCCCCATGCGTTAACGGCCCTGAAGCTGGACGATAAAAACGTTCCCAAGGAAACCCTTGGAGGGATATGGGGGTTTCTTTTCCTGTTCATATTAATATCAGTCATTGCAACAATCTTCATGACTGCCCTCGGCATGGACATTATCACCTCCGCAAGTACCGTTATTTCTTCAATGGCGAATGTCGGACCTGCTCTGGGAGATGCCGGGCCTACAGAGAACTACGCGGCTATTCCCGCTGCGGGGAAATGGGTCCTTGCTCTCTGCATGATGATAGGAAGACTCGAAATCTACACAGTCATATTACTTTTCATGCCGCTTTTCTGGAAAAAATGAGCGCGCAATCCCGATGAAAAATACCATACGCCACAGGCAAATGATGCTGAAATAAATACCTGAATTGCTCCGGCTAAAAAAAAATGTGATCTCATCCCTTGACAAGACAGATGGATATTTGATTTTATGTATGTAACAGCTTGCATAAGAAATGAAACAAATATGCATGAATATGATGATGAAAAAAATTACAGCAAAGTGTATGAATAATATTTGGCATAAAAAAAAACTAAAGTAATTGGCAGAATTTACCGTAACTAGAATCATTCGGAAAAAGCCATAGGCAATTATGAATGAGCTGTATGATAAGAGGTAAATTTTTTTTGAAACAAAAAAACAATTATTTAAAGACTATTCCCAGGGAACAGAATTACCAGGATAGTCTTTTTTTATGCACGATGATCGGGGGGCCTCTAAAATAATGTTACTTGGCAAGAAAGACATAATCGGCCTCGACATCGGCTCGAAACATATCAAGGCAGTTCAGTTAAGAGAGAACAAGGGCAGTCATCGACTGGAACGTTTGGGAATAACCACTCTCCAGCCTGAACTGATCGTTGACGGTTCTATCCTGGATTCCACCCATGTCGTGAATGCAATAAAAGAACTTGTTTCAAATACCGATATCAAGGCAAAGGATGTTACGTTGTCGGTATCGGGCCATTCATCGGTCATTATCAAAAGGGTGTCTTTACCGCAAATGACTGAAGACGAACTGGATGAGCAAATCCAGTTTGAAGCAGAGCAGTATATTCCCTTTGACATTGAAGACGTAAGCCTTGACTTTCAGATACTTGGTCCTGCTGAAGAAGAAAACATGATGGATGTCCTCATCGTGGCTGTGAAGAAAGACAAGATTAATGAGTATGTAACGGTGGTGAGAGAAGCGGGCCTGAACCCGGTCATCGTCGATGTGGATGCATTTGCCCTCGAAAATATGTACGAGCTCAATTACGATGTTAAAGAAGGCGAGAACATTGCACTTGTGAACATTGGTGCCAGCATGATTAACATCAACATCCTGAAAGGCGGCATATCGGTATTTACAAGGGACAGTTCAGTCGGCGGCAATCTGCTCACCGAGGCGTTACAGAAAGAATTTACAGTGTCATATACCAATGCAGAGAAATTAAAACAGAAAGAATCTGTGGAAGGCGTATCGGAAGAGAACGTAAAAGTCGCATTAAATACGGCATTCGAGGACATCATCACAGAAATTTCACGTTCCTTTGATTATTTCCGGGACACAACAAACTATGAAAATGTTGATGAGATAATTTTGAGCGGAGGAGTAGCGCTCACAAATGATTTTGCCCAGTCACTCTCAGAGCGGGCTGGAGTAAATGTAAATGTTGCAGAACCGTTTAAAAATGTGAATGTGCCTGAAACGTTTGATAAGGAATATCTGAAAAAGGTATCTCCCCTTGTTTCAGTTGCTGTTGGCCTTGCCATGAGAAGGGTAGGAGACAAATGATAAAAATCAACCTGCTTCCATCGAAGAGGAAAAAAGCACTGTTGATACCCCCGACCATACTATACGGTATTATCGGTCTCGTAGTCGTAATCATGGCAATAATTGGTTTCACCTATTATCTGAACAAACAGATATCTGCCAAGCAGGCCGACATTTACGCAAAGGAACAGACCTTAAAGAAACTTCAGACTGCCCTGGCAGAAGTAAAAAACTATGAAAAAGACAACCAGGAGTACAGGCAAAAAACACAGATTATTGAGCAGCTGAAAAAGAACCAGGTTGCCCCACTGAGACTTCTCGATGAAGTGAGTGAAATGCTCCCGAAAGGAGTATGGCTTACCAAATTAGATGACTCCTCCGGGATTGTCAGTGTTGAAGGATATTCCTTCTCCAATACTGACCTTGTTACATACGTCCAGAACCTGAAGAGTTCGAAATACCTTACGGACGTAACGCTCGTTGAATCGCGTCAGGCCGAGCTCGGGGATTTTTCGATTTATAAATATAAGTTGACATTTAAAGTTAAGGTGTAATGCATAATGGCAATCAATTTCAATACTATAAAAAATCTCCCTCATAATATACAAATTCTTATTGCAGTTGCTCCTTCCGTAATTCTCGTTGCCCTTTTCTTATTCCTTATCTATTCACCGAAAAATAAAGAGATCGACACACTCAATACTAAATCCGTAAAACTAAGCCAGGAAATAGCTCAGGGCGAAGCAAAAGTAAGAAGACTCGATGCACTCATTGTAGAAAATGCCGCCCTCAAGAAAAAGCTTAAAAAACTGAAAGAACAACTGCCTGAAGAAAATGAAGTGTCGGTGCTCCTAAAACAGATTTCGGATCTGGGTCTCAGGTCAGGACTGGAGATACTTCTCTGGAAGCCCGAAGCGAAAAAAGCACAGCCTGAAGGGCTGTATCTGGAAATACCCGTAAGCGTAAAAGTCGTAGCGGAATATCACAAGCTTGGTGATTTCTTCAGTCATATCAGCCGTTTGCCGAGACTTGTGAATATATCAGATATTGAATTGAAAGCGTCAAACAAGCCCGGAATGGAAGACACGGGGATAATCAATGCAGACTTTACGGCCCGCACATTTGCTTCGGTCAGTCAGGCTGGAGCGCCAGGAGTGAAGGGGAATACTCAATGAATCAGAGTACATCTGAGGTAAAAATACATTGGACCGATCGCAGGCCGATCCTATCTTATACCTTATTAATGAGCCTGCTGATTATTATTGCATTTTCTGTCTCTGCCTGTAATAACCAGCCGCCGCCTCCAGTAAAGGTGGCTCAGCCCCATCCAGCAGTTACAGCGGGCAGCCAGGCTGCGGTAAGTACACCTGCTCCGGACGAAAAAGAAGTTCCTGAACAGGAAGGGTATATCTACGAGCAAAGAGACAGGCGTGATCCCTTTGTTCCTCTCATCGTTCCCAAGAAAAGCGTAAGCAAAAGCGGAAAAGCAAAGGAAGGCACTCTTGAAAGTTATGACTTAAGTGAATTTTCTCTGGCTGCAATAGCAAAAAAAGGCAGGGAATATTTCGCTCTTCTTACTACACCTGACAATAGATCTTTTTCAGTCATTAAAGGCAATGCCATTGGTCTGAACAAGGGAAAAGTAAAAGATATCAAAAAAGACAGGATAATCATCGTTGAATATTCCCAGGATTACAGAGGGCAATTTAAAGCAAGAGAATTAATTTTAGAGTTCCATAAAGGAGAGGTGGAATAATGATAATCAAGAAATCCTTTTTATTTATATTTATCCCGTTATTCATATGCGGCCTGAACCTAATCAAGGCTCACTCAGAGGCCCAGCCAACTGCACAGTCAGAGGTAACTGATATTGCAGTAAGCATATTCGATGGCACAACGGAGATAGAAATGAAAAGCTCTGCTCCTTTTACGTACACGATCCATAAACAGACAGATCCTTACAAAATAGTTATTGATTTGGAAAATACCAGTCCCGGGCGGTTCACGGACACAATAGTAGTGGACAGTGCTGGCGTTCTGGAGATTAACCCTCTCATTGATGAAAGTGCACCGAATACATCTAAATTCGAGATATCGCTTACAGTCCCTGCTGATATCGAGCCGATATACAGGGATAATTCCCTTATTCTTGCTTTTGACAATCCGGATGCTGTGTTTGCTCAGGAAACATCTATGGTCAAACCCACACCGGAAGATACAGAGCAGGTCATGGAGGAAGAGGATATCTATGAGCAGGAACAGCAGGTCGACATGCCTTTCGAACAGGACAGGTACGTGGGTGAAAAAATATCCATTGACTTTCAGGATGTAGAGCTCCAGCATGTCTTCAGGCTGATCGCCGACATAAGCGGTTACAATATTGTCGTCAGCCCGGACGTCAAGGGTAAATTTTCGATGAAGCTTACCGATGTGCCCTGGGACCAGGCTCTCAATGTGATAATGAGAAATTACAATTTGTCAAAAATCATAGAAGGAAACATTATCCGGATAGCTCCCACTGAAGTACTGACGCGGGAAGAAAATGAAATCGCCAGAGCAAAAGAATCCCAGGAAAAGGCTGGAGACCTTGTTACAAGAGTATTTCCTATCAACTACGCTGATGTAAAAAATATAAAGAAAGCCATTGAAGACGCAAAAATCCTTACCGTACGGGGTTTCATCAGTTACGATGAGAGAACAAGCTCGGTAATTATCAAAGACGTGGAGAAAAGGATTGCCGAGTACGAAAACCTCATCACTGCTCTCGATGTACCAACCCCGCAGGTAAGTATAGAGGCAAAGATCGTTGAAGTAAGAAGTGAGATGACAAAAGAACTGGGCATACAGTGGGGCATGCTCTGGGAGCCACCAGACAGCAGGACGACACTCGGAGGGGTTGAATCCCTTTCCGGCTTCACTGACGGCTTCAACTCAGGAAACCCGCTCATGGTAAATTTACCCGCAATTGTGGGACAGGACAAAGGCGGACACATAGGCATCGGATATATCAACGCTGCCGCGACCTTTGCCCTTGACCTACAGCTCTCGGCACTGGAAAGCACTGGTAAGGCAAAAGTAATATCGAACCCAAAAATTACGACCAGCGATAATGAAGAAGCGAAAATAATGCAGGGTGAAAAAATACCTTACCAGACTGTTTCCCAGGACGGTACACAAACAGAATTCATGGACGCCTTTTTAGAGCTTACAGTTACCCCCCACATCACGCCTGAAGGGACCGTTGTCATGAAGCTCGAAGCAAAGAAAAACGAAGCCGATTTTACTAAGCAGGTGCTCGGTGTGCCTACCATCGCAATCAAGGAAGTACAGACCCAGGTCTTAATAAGCGACCAGGACACGCTCGTTATCGGCGGCATTTTCACAACAGACATTACAAAAGGCCTTGAGGCTGTTCCTGGATTTTCAGAAATACCGCTCCTTGGCCGGCTCTTTCAAAAGAGAAAAGATATAGAAGACAGAAATGAGCTGCTCATTTTCATAACGCCGAGAATCGTCACCGTCTCACCCAGATAAAACTGCATTTTATTACTGCCATCAGGTGCACAGGGAAATAATTTACACATTATTCCCCCGTGTACTTTTTTATTGCGCCGAAGTACATTATAATATCACACGTATATACCGGGTAATCGGGCGACATATTACATATCGTCCAGGATCAGTTGCGCAAGAGCTGGTTACTGAAAACCTTTAATGTGTGGATTAGCAATTTGTCAACATGTTCAATAGACTGAGATACCTTACATCGGGAGAATCCCACGGGAGGGCGCTGGTATGTATTATAGATGGTCTGCCCTCAAACCTCAAACTTTTACCTGAAGACATAAACCGCGATCTCGCAAGACGTCAGAAAGGATATGGACGGGGCGGCCGAATGAAGATTGAGACCGACAGCGCACAAATACTATCCGGAGTCCGCGGGGGAAAAACACTCGGTTCACCTGTCTCGCTTATCATAAACAACAGGGACTGGGAAAACTGGCAGGAAATAATGGATCCGGAGAAACCGCCCCTGGCTGCCTTCAAAATAGACGGCAGGGAAAAGCAGGTCACAAGGCCCCGCCCAGGCCATGCCGATTTGACCGGGGCTTTAAAATACGGGCACAGGGACCTGAGAAATGTACTTGAACGTTCCAGCGCCCGGGAAACCGCTGCACGAGTCGCCGTTGGAGCAATAGCAAAAAAGTTTCTCTCCGAATTCGGGATACGCGTATTGAGCCATGTCACGGAAATCGGAGGGGCAGGGCTCAAGATGAATGAGCATAAAGCACAGCTCACAGACCTTAAAACCTTTGAAGACGTTTTCACGAAAGCTGAAGCATCTGAAGTGCGATGCCATGACCGGAAGGCTGAAAAAAGAATCATTGCGAAGATCAAAGATGCAATGAAAAGAGGCGACACCCTTGGCGGAGTGTTTGAAATAATTATTTCCGGCGTTCCGGCAGGACTGGGGAGTTACAGCCAATGGGACAGGAAACTGGAAGCCAGATTATCATACGCTGTCATGGGGATTCAGGCAATTAAGGGGGTAGAGATAGGTGCCGGATTTGAGATGGCAAGAAATCCCGGATCCCATGGAATGGACGAAATATACTATAGAGCTCAGGGTGCTAAACGGAGGCAGACAAAAAAGAATCCTCCTGAAACGGCAGGTGGCTTTTACAGAAAGACCAATAATGCAGGAGGCATTGAAGGCGGGATGAGCAACGGCATGCCTATTATAGTCAGGGCCGCCATGAAACCCATCCCTACACTCAGGAGCCCGCTGTCCTCAGTAGATATCAATTCAAAAAAGAAATTTAAGGCTGCATATGAACGGTCTGACACATGTGCGGTGCCGGCGGCGTCTGTCATCGGTGAAGCCGTAGCGGCTCAAGTGATTGCCGACAGCTTCCTTGAAAAATTCGGCGGTGACAGTATGGATGAAATCAGCAGGAACTATGAAAACTATTTGGAACAGATGATGAAATTTTGAAAGGGGAGAAATTCAGGGGCCCGGTGAAGAAACTTTCTGTTTTCCGCTCGCATAGTAAAACCTTATTCACTATATGATATGAAGCGCACATCGGTCTGCACGGAAAATATTCTATGAAAATCGTCTTGACAGGATTTATGGGGACAGGGAAAACCTCTGTCGGCCGAGAGCTCAGCAGAAAGCTGGATTGTCAGTTTATTGATACAGACGACCTGATCGAAGACCGTGAGGGGAAGCAGATTTCTCTTATTTTCAAAGAGAATGGAGAAGAGTATTTCCGCAATCTTGAACAAACTATCATTGAAGAAGTCTCCAAAGCCAGGAATGTTGTCATCGCCACAGGCGGGGGCGTTATCAAAAACCGGACAAATGTTAAGAACCTTGGCAGCAGGGGCATCCTTATATGGCTAAAGGCCGACCCTGAAATTATTTTCAGACGGGTTATGATGGAAGGCGGGAAGAGACCTCTCCTTGATGTTGAAGAACCACTGGCTGAAATCAACAAGCTGCTGAAAGAAAGAATGTCCCTTTACATGCAGGCAGACATGTCTGTTGACACCAACTATATAACCCCTGAGGAGACTGCTCATGAAATCATTGAGCATCTCGTACTGGACACGGAAAAAGTAACCGTTGATTTGCAGGACAGGGGATATGACATAATTATAGGAAGTAAAATTCTGGCCAAACTGGGCCTCCGCGTCAAGGAGTTCAGGCCCTCCAGGGTTGCCATCGTAAGTAATAAGAGCATTTTCCCGCTGTACAGGGATATTATTCTATCATCGCTCCGGAAATATCATATTGCGCCGGAAATCATTCTCATTCCAGATGGAGAAGAATATAAAGATTTTCTGTGGGCCCAGTACATTCACGGCGAGCTTCTGAAATCAAGATTTGACAGGAGTTCGCTTCTCATCGCAGTCGGGGGCGGCGTGGTGGGGGATCTAACCGGCTTTATTGCATCCACATATATGAGAGGGATTAAGTTTATACAGGTCCCCACAACTCTGCTGGCGCAGGTGGACAGTTCCGTAGGAGGTAAAACAGGTGTAAACCATCCTCTGGGCAAAAACATGATTGGAAGTTTTTACCAGCCATCTCTCGTCTTTATCGATATTGACACATTAAAAACTCTCCCTCCAAGAGAGTTTTATGCCGGTATGGCAGAGGTAATAAAATACGGAGTCATAGCTGATGGAGAATTTTTCAATTTTTTGACCACAAACAGAAAAGACATCCTCTCCCTCGGCGACAGTATCATCAGGGTAATCAGACGCTCCTGTGAAATTAAGGCAGACGTAGTTTCCAAGGATGAAAAAGAAGCCGGTCTAAGAGCAATATTGAATTTCGGCCATACCATTGGCCATGCCATCGAAACAGTGACAGGTTACCGGAAATATCTTCATGGTGAAGCCATTGCTATTGGAATGTGTGCTGCCGCAGAACTTGCTGTCCGCATGCAGGTGTTTCAGAAGAGTGATGTGAATCTTATAAAAGACCTCGTCAGACAGTTCAATCTCCCTGCCGACATCCCCACAGATTTAAATATCGATGAAATGCTCAATGCCATGGAAATCGACAAGAAGGCAAAAGAGGGGAAACTGAAATTTATTTTGCCCGAACAGATCGGGAAGGTTAGAATCGAGGAAGATATGGACAGGGGATTGATAAGAGAAGTTTTAGCGTAATTTTCATTCCTGAAACCGCCTGTCATTTTTTACGAAAACATCCCTCCGATGACATGAATGGAAGTATATTCACATTTCATTCCTGCCCTCAAGGGACTTGGATAGGGTTACTTCATCAGCGAATTCTATGTCACCTCCTATTGGCAGACCATAAGCAATGCGGGATATTTTCACTCCCAAGGGCTTCAGTTCCTGAAAAATGTATTGAGCTGTTGTCTCCCCTTTTGTGTTCGGGTTGGTTGCAATGATGACTTCAGAAACATTCTGCTTTTTCACTCTTTCCACGAGTTCACCTATCCTGAGCCTGTCAGGAGTTATGCCATCAACCGGTGAAAGGGCTCCGAGCAGCACATGATAAAGGCCTTTGTAGATTTTTGTATTTTCAATTACAATGAGGTTGCTCGGCTCTTCAACGACACAGATCTTTTCCCTGTTCCTCCCGGGATCGCGGCAGAGGGAACAAACATCTTCATCGGTAATATTAAAACACTCCTTACAGAAACGTGCTTTCTCTTTCAATTCCATGATGGCATGCGCAATTGGAAGAGCATCTTCATCAGACATTCCCATGATAAAAAAAGCAAGTCTCTGTGCCGACTTCCTTCCTATCCCAGGCAGTTTCGTAAGTTCGTCTATCAGGTTTTCTACAACACCGCCACTCATTAACCGAACATATTCCCCATACCGGGAATGTTCATTCCGCCCGTTACTTTGCTCATGTCGTCACTCACTATCTGCTGTGCCCTTCGGAGTGCCTCATTCGCTGCAGCAACGACCAGGTCCTGAAGCATTTCCAAATCATCGGGATTGACAACATCTTTCTCGATTTTAATTGAAACAATTTCCATCGCCCCATTGGCAGTAGCAACGACCATACCGCCTCCGGCAGATGCCTCCGCGGTTTTCTTTTTCGACTCCTCCTGAATTTTCCCCATTTCCTGCTGCATTTTCTGGGCCTGCTTCATCAGGTCCCCGAGCATTTTTTTTGACATAGTCTCCTCCTTGTTTTCCCGGCACACAGAATTGAATATCGCCTGTGCCACTGCACCTCAGTGCTTATTCATTCGACCTTTCTTTATTTTCAATAGGCTTAACCTTGACCAGTGACCCGTCGAATATCCTGAGGGCATCTTTGACCAGAGGTTCCCCGTAAATCTCATCTTTTATTTTTTTTTTGTCCTTCTTCGAATCGCTCCGCGGAAGAGAGAGTATCTTCAGTTTAAGCTTGTGTCCGATAATGCTCTGCAGTATCGGTTGAATCACCGATGACTTGCTCGTAATTGAGTCGGCAAGTACAGACATTCCTCCGTTGAACCCTATAGAGAACTCCTCTGAATTCAGGTTTACGACTTTTGCCTCCGAAAGTTTGCACGCCAAAAGGTGGTCCTTATCATCAACCTGCCTGATAAGACTCTGCCATACTTCTTCCTTATCGAGAGAAACCGGCGCGGTGTCCTTCCCGGCTTTCTTATCGGGCGTCATTTTTTTTTCTTCGACAGGGGGAGACGGTTGTTTCGGGGGAAGATCTGGCAACGGCGGAGATTCCAGACTTTTCGAATCACCAAGCATTTTTATAATATTTTCAATTGATGTCATGCCCTTTACAAATGATGTTCTCAAAAGACCCAGTTCCAGTGTATACCTGGGGTTTATGGCGTTTCTGACCTCTCCCTCGAGCTTGAGAAGTTCTGCAAGAAGGAGTGTCAACTGCTCAATGCTTATATCTGATGCAAGGTCCTTTAATCTCTGTACATCTTCTTCCGAAAACTCAAGAAGCCCACCGGGATCTTCTGTAACCTTCACGATAGCAATATTTCTAAAATTCTCCACAAGCTCCCTGGTTAATTGCCGGAGATCACTTCCTCTGTCAGTTAAATCCTTGATTATTGACAACGTGTGAGAGATGTCGCCGGCCAGAATAGTACGAGCCAGACTTGTTATAATCTCTATTTCCGGAAGGCCCAGGAGATCCTGAAGTTCTTTTTCCGTTATGTCATTACTGAAAGAACAGGCCTGATCCAGGAGGGTCAGGGCGTCTCTCATACTGCCGTCAGCAGCCTTTGCAACCATTTCCAGTGCTATATCATTGACATTGATATGTTCGCTGTCGGCAATCTTCCTGAGCTGGTTTTTTATTTTATTTTTTGGAATCCTCCTGAATGCATGGTGTTGACAGCGGGACAGGATTGTGGCAGGTATTTTTTTTGCTTCAGTCGTTGCAAAAATAAATATGACGTGGGACGGCGGTTCTTCAAGTGTTTTCAGCAGCGCGTTGAATGCCGCAGTACTCAGCATATGCACTTCATCTATGATGTATATTTTATATCGCCCTCCCGAAGGTGCATATTTTACCGTCTCCCTTAGTTCCCTGACAGAGTCAACACTGGTATTTGATGCCCCGTCTATTTCATAAACATCGACTGAGGCCCCCCCGGTTATCGACAAACAGCTCTGGCAATTCCCGCAGGGCTCATGGTCTCCACTCTGTTCACAGTTAAGCGCTTTCGCCAGAATTCGTGCAGTAGACGTCTTCCCCACTCCCCGGGGACCGGAAAACAGGTAGGCATGCACAATCTTCTCACCAGACAGGGCATTTTCAAAGGTTTTCGCGACCGACTCCTGACCAACGAGATCGCCAAATCCCTGTGGCCGCCATTTACGTGCGAGTACAATGTAGCTCATAATTTATAAAGTTTGAAGTTAAGAGTGAAAAGTGAAAAGTTAAAAAGACTCTTGTTTTTATGAACTATTAACTACTAACTTATAACTCTAAACTTTTTTAAAGAGCCAGGCCAACAGGTAGTCCTGCGGCACCCAGAATAACTGCTTACCGTTGCTTCCTTCCGGACCTGGCGGAGTTCACAGCACCCTGTTGCACAGGGCCCGATGGCCTGACCATATTCAAGAAAATAATAACGAAAAGTTAAAAGCCATAAAAAACTTGTGTCTTAATATACTATCACTTTCAACTCTTAACTTGCACTATACAGCTCAAAATGTAATGACAGGTACATTTTGATGGCGGAGAGGGAGGGATTTGAACCCTCGAGACGCTATGAACGCCTACACGATTTCCAGTCGTGCTCCTTCGGCCGCTCGGACACCTCTCCAGACAAATAAGTTGTAAGTTTAAAGTTAAGAGTTATAAGTTAAAAAAATTCCATCAACGTCTTATACTTTATAACTTTGAACTCACCACTTTCAACTGATTGATCTTTTTCGTCCTTACCTCTTAACTTTAAACTAAAATTTGCTGAGCACGTTTTTCTGGCGGAGAGGGAGGGATTCGAACCCTCGGTACCTTTCAGTACAACGGTTTTCGAGACCGCCCCGTTCAACCACTCCGGCACCTCTCCATATAAAGCAGTCAGTCTTCGGTAGGGGCGGGGTTGAAACCCGCCCCTACGTGCAACGTCATATTATACCTATAATTTCTCTTACCTGCGCATATTGAAAAATTTCTTTAAAATATCTGCACATTCATGCTCCAATACTCCGGACAAAACTCTGACCCGGTGATTGAGACCGGGGTCGTGGAGCAGCTGATACCGGCTGTTGACAGCACCGAACCTGTCATCTGTGCAGCCAAAGACAAGTTTCCCCAGTCTTGCATTAATCATAGCTCCCGCGCACATTATACAGGGCTCTTTCGTCACATACAGGACAGCATCTGTCAGGCGCCAATCATGGGCCATTTCTGCTCCTTTTCTCATAACAATCAGTTCTGCATGGGCCGTCGGATCATTTGTTGACTCTTTCCTGTTATGAGCAGACGCTATAATCCGGTCTTCCAGAACCAGAATTGCGCCCACAGGAGTCTCTCCTTTTTGAAAGGCCTTCTTAGCCTCAGCAAGTGCAAGACCCATCAGATAATCATCATTAATCATTTGAGCCAGGAGGCTTGGGGAAGCAGACAGGGCAGTACAATTCTCCGTAGTCAAGACTGCAAATATGGCCGCATTCAGCGCAACATTCGCATTTGTCGAAAGGTTTTTCGCAGATATGACAGGTTTTCTCGCTGTTTTCCATAATAATACGATGACTTTGAGCATAACCCAGCAGCATAATTCAAATCAAGTGGCACGTGTTCGTTCATCACTTCTGCTTGCTGCCCAACTTGCATTGTCTATAAATAATCCTGTATCCTCTTCCTGTTATGCAGATGGCCGGCCCGGAAGAACAACTCAGAGTCATAAAAAGGGGAATTGTTGAGATATTAATTGAGGAAGAGCTTCTCAAAAAGCTCGAACGATCCAGCCAAAGCAATACACCTCTGAAGATAAAAGCAGGGTTCGATCCTACCGCTCCGGACATTCATGTGGGGCACACAGTCCTCCTCGAAAAGATGCGGCAGTTTCAGGACCTGGGGCATGAAGCCATTTTCCTGATAGGCGACTTTACGGGAATGATCGGCGATCCAACGGGCAGGTCTGAGATAAGGAAACCCCTGACCCGGGAAGAGGTTCTGATGAATGCTGAGACCTATACAAAACAGGCCTTCAAGATCCTCTCCCCTGAAAAGACGACCGTTGTCTTCAACAGCGAATGGATGAATAAAATGACCGCTACTGACATGATCCGTCTCTCGGCAAAACATACAGTTGCGCGCATGCTCGAGCGGGATGATTTTAAAAAGAGATATGCCAATAATCAGGCGATTGGAATTCATGAATTCATGTATCCGCTTATTCAGGGGTACGACTCAGTGGTGCTGAAGGCAGATGTGGAACTGGGCGGCACTGACCAGAGGTTTAACATGCTTGTCGGCAGGGAACTGCAGAAGGAGCACGGCGATGAACAGCAAGTCGTCATCATGATGCCTCTGCTTGAAGGCCTGGACGGCATCAACAAAATGAGTAAAAGTCTCAGCAACTACATCGGCATCACCGAACCGCCGAAAGAGATATTCGGCAAAATTATGTCTGTTAGTGACGAACTGATGCTCAGGTACTATGAGCTTCTCAGCCACATCTCAATTGACGAGCTGGATGGTTTAAAAAAAGGGCTAAAAGACGGCACCGATCATCCTATGGAAGCCAAAAAGTCGCTTGCCCGTGAGATTGTAGAAAGATATTATGGCAGGGACTCAGCACACAAAGCACAGGAAGAATTCGAAAATATCTTCAAGAAAAAAGGCATCCCTGACGATGTCCCTATCTTCAGACCTGAAAAAGACAAAGACCTGTGGCTCCCGGGCATTATGAAAGAATCAGGTATTGCCAAAAGCACCGGAGAGGCAATGCGGCTCATCAAGCAGGGCGGAGTCTCCGTAGATGGCGAAAAGTGGACTGATCCGGAGAGAAAGCTTTCTCCCGGCAAATATCTTCTCAAAGTGGGCAAGCGGAAGTTTTTAAAGATTGTGCAGAAAAAGTAGGGGCTTATTGCAATAAGCCCTTTTCAGATGACATCAAAGACATATACCAGTTCCT
The DNA here is from genome assembly GCA_945786855.1 of Thermodesulfovibrionia bacterium. GTDB lineage: Bacteria > Nitrospirota > Thermodesulfovibrionia > UBA6902 > UBA6902 > CALZGI01. The sequence continues at coordinate 50,928 of CALZGI010000026.1, forward strand.
ATCCCCTCCCAAAATCATCATCATATCGAACAATATCATCTTCTTCAAGATAAGGCCCAATCTGCACTTCAATGATATGGAGCGGCACCTTGCCGGGATTTTCCAGTCTGTGCCGGGTCGTTTTCGGGACATAGGTCGATTGATTTTCCTCAAGAAAAATCACCTGGTCCCCATTCGTGATTTTCGCCGTGCCCTGCACTACAATCCAGTGTTCACTTCTGTGGTGATGCATCTGCATGGACAACTTGGTTCCGGGGTATACGACAATCCGTTTTATTTTGGTATTACTGTTCTCTTCAAGAATAGTGTATGTTCCCCAGGGACGAAACACAGTAGTATGGGCCTGATACTCCTTACGGCCCTGTTTTTTCAAATCACTGACTATTGCTTTAACATTCTTGCTTGTATTTAAATCGGACACAAAGACCGTATCATGAGTTTCCACAACAACGATGTCTTCCAGGTCATTCGCCACAATAAGCCTGTTATCTCCCCTTATAAAACAGTTTTTTGTCTCTTTGAGTATTACGTCTCCCTCAACTACATTGTTGTCATCCCCTTTCGGCAAAAAGTCATAGAGTGATTTCCAGGAACCAATGTCACTCCATCCAAAATCAGAGGGAAGCACAACTCCTTTCTTCGTTTTTTCCATTATGGCGTAATCGATTGAAATGTCAGGCAATGTGCTGTACGACTCCATGCTCACTGCATCCTTTGCAACCATCTGCTTTAATTTTTTGAGGATTCCAGGCTGATAGATTTTGAATTCGTTTATTAAAACAGATGCCTTCAAAGCGAACATACCGCTGTTCCAGAAAAAGTTCCCTGCTTTCACATATTTCTGCGCCGTCTCCTCATCAGGCTTTTCCACAAATCTTTTGATCTTCAGGGCGCCGTCCTTTGCCCTTTTGGCTCCCTCGATGTACCCGTACCCTGTTTCGGGTGCAGTAGGCTTGATACCGAAGGTTACAATATAGTTCTTTGAGGCGAGCGAAATGGCTTCTTTCAGTTTTTCCCGGAATCTTTCTGAATCTTTAATGACATGGTCAGAAGGGAATATGAGAAGGATAGCGTCTTTCTCTTTCTGGAGGATGGTTAATGCAGAAAGCAGTATGGCAGGGGCAGTGTTACGGCCGCAGGGCTCTGAAATTATCTTTCCTTCCGAAGTGACGTCTATTTCTTCAAGGTGCCGCGCAATTTCAAAGTAATGTTCTTCTCCACAGACAATTCTCACTTTATCCGCATCAAGATCGGGCACTAATCTTTTAATGGTGCTCTGGACCAATGAATCAACACCAACAAGATTAACCAGTTGTTTAGGATACAGCTCCCTTGAAATCGGCCAAAGCCTTGACCCTGTACCTCCCGCCAGCAAGACCGGGTAAACTTTCAACTCCTTATTGGGCATGTCATAGCTCCTCTTCCATAGATAAATTCTCTTCAGGATGATGTTTACATTTGCACATCAGGGATTGCAAAAGTGCGCCAAAAGTTCAGACCTTTTCAGCGAACAGCCCCTCATTCAATTATAGTAAGATGAAACAGGGAAGGTCAATCAATATACACATGAAACGGTGTTAACAGAAGGGAAAATCATTCAGTCCATGGAGTTGATATAACAGGCAACTATGACATACTATCTGCTATACCTCGAAATCCTTCCAGCACTCGGCATTTTCAATATTCATATCAAGTATTTTTGATAATTCATGATCAGCAGACATGCCGTCTTTCCCCAGACTTTCGAGTAAATTCCGCGCAATTTCAATCATACACATTTTGTCCTTTTTCATCAGCTGAAACCGGAACAATCGGGAAGTAAAGAAATAATATACGCGAAATATAATGACTGTGTTGTCTATCTCTTTTATCTTTTCCTGAATAATATTGAATGACGGCACATCTTTTTCTGCAACTACCGGGTCGTCATCATCCATTTAATTTGCTCCTTTTTAACACGAGCTAGCGTGAAATATATTTAAGGTTTATTGTAATTGTACAGCTATTGCCCCTTTTTGTCACTAAAAAAGTGCTCCTGCCCTTTCTTGACAAGAAAGGTTCTATTGTAAATAATCAAGGTGTTATGTTACCCTTTGAGTGCCTGAATCTGGTTCTGCAACACAAGGAAGACTCAATGGAATAAATTGATACCTGTCGGAGTCAATGCATGTCTTTCAAACACGAAAATGGAGATATCAACCCGTGTCAGAAAAGGTGTTAACAATCCGGAACAAGTTATTAGCCGAGCATATTCAAAACGGCTCCGGTTGCCTGATTACAGATCAAAAGACACAAATCCTCGATATAATCCTTAAAAATCAAATATTTATTCCGAGAGACGATGCTGAATACGACTTTGATCATAAACAGGTTATTCCCTACGTGGTCATTCGGAATGGAAATAACTACCTCCTTTTAAAAAGAACCACCGGTCAAACAGAAAAAAGACTCCATAACAAGTTTTCACTCGGAATTGGCGGCCATGTCAATCCTGGTCCGTCAACAGGAAACGACAACGTCATCATGAAGGGTTTATATAAAGAATTGAACGAGGAAGTGTGGACATGCGACCATGCCGGTCTGAATTTTATAGGAATAATCAATGATGAAAGCAACAGTGTAAGCAAGGTACACCTGGGACTGCTGTATGAGCTGGAAGTTCTCTCATCAGAATACCGGGTTTTAGAAACTGAGAAAATGACAGCCCAATGGGTATCCGGGGATGGACTTGAAAAATACTACAGTGGTCTGGAAACGTGGTCCCAGATAGTATACGATCAATATATGAAGACAGGGGCCGATGGGCCGAGGGGTCAAGGGGTCAAGTGAAAATCATGCATTTATCTGTAATTCGTTACAATTCACGCAATTCCCATATAACATTGAATGAATTCCCCTGGACCCCTCGACCCCTCGGCCCCATTCTTTGAGTTATGGAACCCAGAGAGCGAATAATACTTGCCCTTGATGTGTCTTCATACAATGAGGCCATAGAAATGGTGCGGCAATTCAGAGAGCACATTGATATTTTCAAGATAGGTTCCGAACTCTTTACATCCGCCGGCCCCAGAATAATAAAAGAAATCCACTTAATGGGCAAAAAAATATTTCTTGATCTGAAATTTCACGACATACCCAATACGGTCTCCAAAACTGCAATTGCCGTTGCAAAGCTCAACGTATTCATGTTTAATGTACATACGCTCGGCGGATATGAAATGATGAAAAAAACAGCGGAAAGCCTGAACACATTCTGCCTCGAACAGAATATAGAAAGGCCGCGAATGATCGGGGTTACTATTTTAACAAGCATCGACAAGGATGCCCTCAGGGATGAACTGAGCATTCAGGTGAGGATGCATACCCAGGTGAAACACCTTGCCGGACTGGCACAGCGGGCCGGGCTGGATGGGGTCGTTGCTTCACCCGAAGACGCTGAAGTCATCCGATCACGGTTCGGCAGGAATTTCATGATAGTCACCCCGGGAATCAGGCCTTCCTGGGCCGCCATGGACGATCAGAAGAGGGCCTTAACTCCAAGGAAAGCTGTCCAGATGGGAGCAGATTATCTGGTCATTGGCAGGGCGATTATGTCTCAACGTGATCCTGTAGGGGCGCTGAAGCGAATTATAGAAGAAATAGCTGACCTTTAATGCTTACCATTCTTCCTGCTAAAAACGAATTCACAGAGAGCGCAAAATCTAACAGGATAGAGCCAGTTTATACGGAACTGCCCCTTTTCCCGCCACAACAAATATACGAAAGCCTGCAAGCCCCTTACAGTGTTCTCCTGGAGAGCATAAAGGGCCCCGAGAAGATTGCCCGGTACTCTTTTCTTTGTACAGGACCTTTTATGATATTTAAGGTAAAAAATGGGACCGTTGAAGTCAGCGGGCTTGACCGGAGTGAAATATCATTATCTTCCCCCCTGAAAATACTAAAGGAGTTTATGAATCTCTATACAGTTGAGAGAAACCACGCCCTCCCTCCCTTCATCGGTGGTGCCGTCGGTTTGCTGAGCTATGATTTTGTCCATTATTTTGAAAAGCTGCCAAAAACCGCAGTTGATGACCTGGGTATCCCTGACGCTCACTTTATGATATTTGACACAATAATAGCCTTTGATCATACGCTGAAGAAAACATTTATCGTCTCATGCCCTGCTGCTGAAAAAGTGATCGCCGACCCAAAGAGAGCACATGAAGACTGGGGCTTTTATTATGACAATGCATGTGAAAAGATAAAAGCGCTTCATGACAGACTCACTGCGCGGAAAGAAGCAGGCCCTCAATCGGACAGGCACCTGGAAGCACCTTTTGTTATCCGGCACGAAATGGAAAAAGAAAACTATATGAATATCGTGACCAGGACAAAAGAGTACATAAAGGCCGGAGATATATTTCAGGCAAACCTGTCACAGAGACTATCTTCGAAAATAGGAGGCGCAAAACCGTGGCACGCATATAAAGTCCTGAGCGGCATAAATCCTTCGCCTTTTGCAGCATATCTCGACATGGGCGATTACTCTATTGCGAGTTCATCTCCGGAGAGGCTTGTGCGGGTTTCCGGGAATATAGTCGAAACAAGACCTATCGCAGGAACACGGCCAAGGGGAGACAATGAGGAAGATGACAGACTCATGAGAACGGACCTCCTGCTGAATGAAAAAGAGCGGGCAGAACATCTTATGCTTATTGATCTTGAACGGAATGACCTTGGAAAGATCTCCGACTACAGCACCGTCGAAGTTGATGAACTCATGATTACAGAGGACTATTCCCATGTCATCCACATTGTTTCCAATGTCAAAGGTATGTTAGCACAAGGGAAGGATTGCTTCGATGCAATCAGAGCCACTTTCCCCGGAGGAACAATTACCGGGGTTCCAAAGGTCAGGTGTATGGAAATAATTGATGAGCTTGAACCGGTTGTGAGGGGCCCTTATACCGGTTCAATCGGATACATAAGCTTTACCGGCGATATGGATTTAAATATTATTATCAGGACATTTCTCATCAAGGATAATGTCGCATATGTTCAGGCCGGCGCCGGGATCGTGGCAGATTCGGACCCTGAAAAAGAATATTATGAAACATTAAAAAAAGCGGAAGCGCTGATAAAAACCCTGGAAGTCCTGTAATCTTTCAGGCAGTTCTTTTTCCACTTCCGCGCTTCTGCACATTTTCACTTCTGTCCGGCACACTCAGAGTCTGTCCGTAATATTTTTTTTGTCATGCCCGAGGTTCCTAATCGGGTATCCAAAATTATTTAAAAAGCTGGATTCCGGCTTAAAAAATGCGGGAATGACAGATAAACAAACCTGCCCCAGTGGAACAATTTCCGTCAGGTTATTGATTCCAGAGAGAAAAAGAGTATAATAGAAGTCGCTCAAGGAGACACCGGACACCCGGAGATATATTATGAAAGTGAAAGAAACATATAATAGCCTCAAAAAGGATGTGCTGCAGGTCAATGAGTCTCTCTCTTCCCTTCTTACCACTATACTGAAAAAGGCAGATATATCGGAAGTCAGGTTTGAAGAGTGGCAGAAGACCTGTGCTGATATACACCGGCAGATCGCCGAAGAAGTTGTGCGCGTCGCCGTCATAGGTACGGTAAAGTCGGGCAAAAGCACTCTCGTCAATTCCCTGTTCAAAAACGATTATGTTAAAAGAGGCGCAGGCGTTGTGACATCGATCGTTACGAGAATCCGCAGAGGAAAACGTTTAAAGGCAACTCTGTTCTTCAAATCCTGGGATGAGGTAAATACCGATATCGAACAGGCCCTTTTCATGATGCCCGGTTGGGAACGGCAGCCCGATGACAGGCCCTTTGACATCCGCCGTGAAAAAGATCGCCGATCCCTTCAATCAGCTCTGGACGGATTGAGTGAAGACCTTCTCATCACAGACGGTGTCCGCAATACAAGCTTTGTACTGCTCTCTCTCTATTTAAAAGGGTACAGCCTCGTGCGGGAAAAGATTTCAGCCGATTCAATGACTGCCCTTTTCAGCAGTGACCAGTTTTCTGAACACCGGACCTTTGTTGGTGACGATACGCTGGCAGTATATCTGAAAGACATCGAGCTTGAAATCAAGGATACCGACATAGACCGTTCCATTGAAATCGCTGACTGTCAGGGAAGTGATTCTCCGAACCCTCTTCACCTGGCCATGATCCAGGATTACCTGCTCCGCACCCACTTTATCGTGTATGTCGTCAGCAGCCGTACCGGCCTCCGTCAGGCTGATATCAGGTTCCTGTCAATGATAAAGAAGATGGGCATTTTGGGGAACATCCTTTTTGTAGTCAACAGCGATTTCAGTGAACATGAGTCGCTGAAAGATTTACAGGCACTGATCGAAAAAGTCAGGGAGGAAGTGGCCTTTGTGCGGCCTGACCCGGATGTGTATACCTTCTCCTCACTTTACAATCTGTTCAGGGATATGTCAGGGAAGCTGGGCAAGAAGGACAGCCTTCGCCTCGCCCAATGGGAGGCAGAGGAAGATCTCGTCGCTTTTTCAAAGGATGAGACCGAAAGGTTCAGGACTTCCCTGAACATGAAACTCACCCAGGAGCGCTTTGGCCTGTTATTGAAAAACCACCTCGGCAGGATGGATGTTATGGCTTCGGGGATAGACCGGTGGGGATGGATGAACAGGGACCTTCTCGAGAAAGATGCCGATGGAGTTACGGCAACCATTAAAAAAATGGAATATCGCCAGAAGAGAATGGACCAGATCAAGTCCCTGATTCAGAATACGTTAACAGGAGCAAAAGGCGATATCATGAGGGACTTGAAAAAGGATATTGACCGCTTTTTCAATCCCCCCACGGGGAGAGTACTCGGGCAGACATCAAAATTCGTCAGTACCTACACCATTCATACTGACAAATACATGGAAAAATTGTCGAGCTCAGGATTTTCCAACACCCTGTATACAGTATTTCAGGAATTCAAACAATCCCTCGACACCTTTATGGCTGAAACGGTCAATCCTGAAATAGCACAGTTCACCGGAAAGATAGAGCGCCGGATCCAGGCCTCCCTCGAGGCAGTTGCAGAGCCATTCCATGCCGTGGCGTCCGACGACATCGCGGAATTAAAGGCCGTAATCAGCAGCCCCTCCCGAATAGATGACGAAGACGAATCAGCGGGCATAAACCTTCTGGACATGGGAGTACTAAAAAGGGTAGCAGGGCTGAAACTGCCGCCCCCTGCCGCTTCGCTTCAGTATTATTCAAGGGTAAGGGCTGAAGCTGTATTGCGCCTCGGCCTGTACTCCGTGAAGAAATTCTTCAAAAAGGCCTTCAAGAAACAGGCGGGGAATGAACAGGAAGATCAGGTGCACGCACTGGAAGACGGAATAAAGCTCATTAAACGGGAAACGGAAAAATCAATCACCTTTCATTTCGAAAATTACCGGGAAAATTTCAAATTTCAGTTTGCCGCAAAACTCGTTGAAGCAGCAGCAGAAAACCTCCACCAGATCCTGATGGAGCAGTACCAGTCCTATAACACAGACATCAAAGCAATGGAGAAAGTGGTGGAGAAAAAGGGAAATGACCGCGAGGACATGATTGATTTTCTCGGCAGGGTAACTGAGGAATCACAGAGGATACAGTCGGCTATTGAAAAGGCACGGGAAAAACTGTAACGTGCAGAAGAGCAATAGTGCACTTTTGCACTTTTGAACTTTCCTTACTCTCCCTCAAGCACAGCACCGTCCATGTTCTTCATGATGTCATCATATTCTTTTTTCGTTTTTTCGTACATGGAGGCATTTGCGATTGCAATTCCGCATACTTCTGCGAGTGAAGCAGTGAAGTCTATTTCCTGCCGGGAAAATTCCCTCGGCTCACCGGTGAGAAGTCTCAGTATACCGAGCACCTTCCCCCTTGCAATAACCGGCAGGGTAAGCATGCTCTTAATGCCTTCTTCCTCCGCTTCCGCTTTATACCTGATCCGGTGGTCCGTCGAAACATCATAAATGGCTACGGGATTTTCCTTTAAGGCCTCTGTCACATTTTTTTCAGCATCAACAGGGCCTTTGTTCAGGTATCGTTCACTCAGCCCGTACGCGGCAACAATGGTAAGCTTCTCTCCTGTGTGATCAAGGAGGCGGACTGTTGCGGCTTTCACGTTCATCACCTCGGGGACCTTTCTCACTATCATATCAAGGACATCCTTGGGCCGCAGAGAAAAGCTTACCGCCTTGGTAACTTCTTCAAAGACCCGTAGATACTCCCTTTCCTTGGATATTTCCGTTTCAAAATGTTTTGCGTTTACAATGGCAATCACCGTCTGTTCCGCGATAGCAGACATAAACTTCTGGTCCTCTTCCTTGCATCGCGGCGGTTCTGAGGTATAGAGCCTGAGTATCCCCATAAGTTTGTTCTGGTACCGCATGGGAATGGACACAATGTTCATAATGCCCTCTTCCATGGCCTCGTTGTAATATTTTGAGTCTTTGTGTTCCGTAACATCATAGACAGAGACAGGTTTCCCTGCCATCGCATCGTCAATACTTGCATCATAGGACACCGGCCCCGTGTTGACATATTTCTCACTCAGACCATGATAGGCGACAAGTTCCAGTTCCTTCCTCCCTTCATTTAAGAGACGGAGGGAACTTCCTTTCAAGCCCATTACTTCGGGGATTTTCTGTACTATCATATTCAGCATTTCATTGAAATCAAGCGTGGAACTGACCGCCTTTGTTATTTCCTCGAAGACCCTCAGGTACTCCTTTTCTCTCGATACGGCCCTTTCAAAGCGTCTGGCATTCACTATGGCTATCGCCCCCTGCTCCGCAATCGCCGATATGAACTTCAGGTCTTCTTCAGTATATTTCACCGGCTCAGTCGTGTACATTCTCAGAACCCCGATCACCTCTTTCTCAAAACGGAGAGGGATGGACAGAATGCTTCTTATCCCTTCCTCCATGGCTTCCCTGTAGTACTTTGAATCCTTATGTTCTGCAATGTCATAGACCGATACGGACTGTCCCGCAAGAGCATCATCAATACTCGCATCATACGCAACAGGGCCTTTGTGCGCATATTTTTCGCTCAAGCCGTTGTAGGCCGCAAGCTCCAGCTGCTTCGTGTCTCTATTCAGCAAACGGAGGGAACTTGCCTTTACACTCATGACCTTCACAACATTCGTTACGATTAACTGCAGGACTTCATCAAGAGAAATACTGCCGCTTATGGACTTGCATATGTTCTGGTAACTTTCGAGATATATCTTCTTCTCAAAAATTTTATCCGCGCAATCAGGGCACATCCCGTGGGTAAAAATACCGAACCCTTCATTGGTAAGGTAGGTTTCAAGCTGTTCCCAGTAATCTTCATCACTCCTGATTTTTTTGCACCACCCGCATATGGGAATCAGGCGTTCCTTTTTCTCCGATTTCAGGCGCTGTTCAATTGTGCTGATGCAGTGCCGAATGTCCCTGAAGACAGCTACCGCACCCGAGACTTTTTCTTTCTCGTACAGCAGGGATACACTTTCTTCAACGGGTATTTTCTTATTGTCTTTTGACTTGAGATAAAAACTTTTACTGATGTTCTTTTTTTTCTGCAGACAGAGAGCCACAGGAAATTCAAAAGCCTCTAAAGCGGTGCCCTTATCATCCTCATAGGGAAGCCCGCCCTCTTCAATGGTTCTGCCTACTATATCTGCCGCATTGATCCCCGTGAGAAGTTCCGCGGCCCTGTTCCAGTACTGTATTGTCCGGTCACAGTCGACGAAGTACATACCATCGGTAATGGCATCAAACAGGTGCCGATAGTTTTTCCGATTCCAGCCAAACATTAGGTATAATAGTCTCCCGCTTATTAAATATGGTAAAGATTCGTATCCTGCTATTTTGTTACAGGTAATTTCTTTGCTGCTGAAAAGACTATGTTTTTCGTTGAAAACTTGCCGCGGTACATTGCCTTGTCCGCCATGGTGAGGAGTTCCTCTTTTGTTTCGGCGTCATCGGGAAAAGATGCGACCCCGAGGCTTGCCGTCAGTCGAACCGAAATGCCCTCCTGCTTGAGAAACTTATTCTTTTCTATCGTCTTCCTCAGCCTCTCGGCACAGGAAAAGCTCTCGTCATGGGGAGTTTCAGGGAGGATAATGACAAATTCATCTCCACCGTACCGTGCGATTATATCCACTCTCCTCAGGTTATCGCGGAGAAGCCAGGCTACTTCGATCAGTGCCCTGCTCCCTACAAGATGTCCGTACCTGTCATTAATGGTCTTAAAGTTATCAATATCCATAAATACTATTGAGAACATTGCGTTGTAGCGAAGCGCCCGCTCCACTTCCATCTCCAGTACATGATTCATGTGCCGTGCATTGAAGAGATTCGTCAGTTCGTCGTTCTTCAGCTTCTCATACAAAAAAGCTCGTTCTACCAGCAGGCCCGCATAATTGACCGCTGACATGAGAAGATTCATGTCGTCATCGGTAAAAGGCCCGCCCCCTTTCTTGTTTGCAAGCCGCAACACACCGACTGTCCGATCTTTAATGATCAGGGGGGCACATATCAATGACGCGATTTTCAGGCCTGCAATTGCATCCGCCTTTCCGCTAAAGCGCTTATCCCTTGAGACTTCATTTACCTTTAAGGGCAGACCATTATCCATGACCCATCCTGATATGCCTCTCTTTTTGTTAAAGGAAACCCGCTTTATCTTTTTTGTTGCACGAAGGTGTATTTTTTCAAAAAGCGGTTCATCACTCAGAAAAAGAGAATACTCCTCGGCTCCTGCCACTTTTCTCGTCTTTTCAAGAAGAGACCGGAGGCTCTTTTTCAATTCAGCCGCCACGGGCCGTTCATGAAGCACAGAGGTATAGAAGTTCAACTCTTTCTTTTTCCCTTTGAGCTGCGCCTGAAGGGATGTACTGACCAGCTCCCGGGAATTGTTCATTGTTCGGGCCGGCGATACTTTTTTTTCTTTTTTGAGAATTTTACCCATTGATTCCACAGCATTTTTTGTATTTCTTGCCGCTCCCGCATACGCACGGGTCATTTCTTCCTATTTTTTTATCCTTCACCACTGTCTGAGGCTTCCCTCCTTCGCCGCTGCTGCTGCCTCGGCCAAAGGTCATTCTTGACGGTTTAGGGGCAAATTTTTTCTCCACAGCGTCCTCTCGTTCGATCTGGATCTTCAATAACCTGGCGATTACTTCTGCTGAAACCCTGTCACTCAGGTCGGCAAATATGTCGAAGGCTTCCTTCTTGTATTCAATAAGAGGGTCCCGCTGGCCGTACCCCCGCAGGCCCACTCCCTCTTTTAAATGGTCCATGCTCAGGAGATGGTCCTTCCATTGCGTGTCAAGGACCTGAAGCATGATCATTCTTTCAAGATAGTTAAATGTCTCATCTCCAATTTCCTGTTTCTTTTTCTCATAGGCTTCATTGATATCATCAAGAAGTTTATTCCGAAAATCTTCAAAGCCCGCAAGCTCGATCTCCGGGCTTATGGAAAATTGGCCGTACAGCGCCTCCTTCAGACTTTTCAAATCCCATTCATCAGGATGCCTGTCCTCAGGACAGTGGATGGAAAGGATATCATCGAGGACATTTTCCTTCATCTCGGCGATCCGGTCCTCCATATTATCAGCAGCGAGAATTGCACGCCTGAATGAATAAATTTCGGTTCTCTGCATGTTATTCACATCATCATATTCAATCAAATGCTTTCTTATATCAAAATTATGGGCCTCAACCTTTTTCTGTGATGACTCTATGGCCCTTGTCACCCATTTATGTTCAATCGGCTGGGATTCATCCATGCCAAGTTTTCCCATCAGGCCGGCTATCCTTTCAGACCCGAAAATTCTCATAAGGTCATCTTCCAGGGACAGATAAAACCGTGATGAACCCGCGTCACCCTGCCGGCCCGAACGCCCCCTGAGCTGGTTATCAATTCTCCTTGCTTCGTGACGTTCCGTTCCGAGTATGTGCAGACCGCCCGCGGTAATGACATTCTCCCTGTCCGTTTCACAGGCTTCAACTGCCTTTTCAAGGGACTTTCTGAACTCTTCATCAGTATAGTCCTGCTTTTCTTTCAACCTGTCCCTTGCTATCCCTTCCGGATTGCCGCCGAGCACAATATCGGTACCACGGCCGGCCATATTGGTCGCAATGGTAACTGCCCCTTTTCTCCCGGCCTGGGCAATGATCTCAGCTTCATTTTCATGATATTTAGCATTCAGTACAGAATGGGGTATTTTTTTCTTCTTCAGTATGGAGCCCAGCAATTCCGATTTCTCAATCGAGATTGTACCCACGAGGACCGGCTGCCCCCGCTCATGGCAATCAACGATATCATCAATAACGGCATTGAATTTGGCCCTTTCAGTCTTGTAGATAACGTCAGCATGATCAGCCCTCACCATGGGCTTGTTGGTAGGGATAACCAGCACATCGAGGTTATAAATCTTTGCAAACTCCTCCGCCTCGGTATCGGCAGTACCGGTCATGCCGGCCAGCTTGTTGTACATCCTGAAATAATTCTGAAAGGTGATCGTGGCAAGGGTCTGGTTTTCACTGGCGATTTTCACCCCTTCCTTGGCTTCGATCGCCTGGTGCAACCCGTCTGACCAGCGCCTGCCGGGCATGAGGCGGCCGGTGAACTCATCAACGATGATTACTTCATTATCCTTTACAATGTAGTCTACGTCTCTCTTAAAAAGTGCATGGGCGCGCAGCCCCTGATTTACATGGTGCACCAGCTCGACATTCGCAGGGTCATAGAGGTTGCCTGCATCAAGAAGCTTTTCAACTTTCACGTTCCCCTCTTCTGTAAGAATAGTGGTCTTGGCCTTTTCATCGATCGTAAAATCTTCCTCTTTTTTCAGTCTGGGGATTATTTTGTCAATCTTGTAATACTTGTCAGTCGAGTCTTCGGAAGGCCCCGATATAATTAATGGCGTTCTCGCCTCGTCGATGAGAATACTGTCCACTTCATCAACAATGGCAAAATTCAACTCCCTCTGCACATAATCATTTATGTGGTACTTCATGTTGTCCCTCAGGTAGTCAAAGCCGAATTCATTATTTGTCCCGTAGGTAATATCAGCGCCATAGGCCTCTTTCCTTTCAACAGGCCTTAGATGTTTGAGCCTGCTGTCCTCTGAATGAAATGCAGTATCATAGATGAGAGAGCTGTCATGCTGAATTATTCCGACTGAAAGACCGAGGAAATGATACAGAGGGCACATCCACTGGGCATCCCTCTTGGCAAGGTAATCATTGACAGTTATTATGTGAGCTCCTCGTCCGTCCAGGGCATTCAGGTACACAGCAAGTGTTGCAACCAGCGTCTTCCCTTCACCGGTTTTCATTTCAGCTATCGTTCCGCGGTGCAGAGTAATCCCGCCGATCATCTGAACATCAAAATGTCTCATTTTCAGGATTCTTTTCGATGCCTCCCTCACAACAGCGAAGGCCTCGGGAAGAATGTCGTCCAGGCTTGACCCCTCATTAATTTTACTGCGGAATTGGTCAGTTTTCGCCTGCAGCTCAGCATCACTCAAGGGACTGATGGAGGGCTCCAGAGAATTGATTTCCTCCACATCAAGGAGGAGTTTATTTATCTCCCGTTCATTCTTTGTCCCTATTATTTTCGCAAGGAATTTAAACATAGCTTATTATTATACCAAAATCACGGCCTTAAACAACTCGCCGCTGGAATGCTGCCCATTAACACTTAAATTTCAAGGCCTTCTGACCCGAAATCCTTCGTATTCAGCTGGAACACCAAAACAGTTTCCGGGCCCGCAGAAGGAAGTAGAGATTGGGATGAACGTCAGGATGGCCGAAGCATTCTACAATGCTTCTTGAATTTAGCGGCACACGCACTATACAATATTCTAATGGAGGAGTGCGGGCGTAACTCAGTGGTAGAGTGTCAGCTTCCCAAGCTGAGAGTCGCGGGTTCGAATCCCGTCGCCCGCTCCAGTAAAGGATTCACAGGACAATGAATGGCGAACGTGCGGGAAATCTGAATACCATAATGGAAGACACATTGCCAATGGGCCGGGCCACATGGAGCCTTTGTGCAAAGAAGAACAATGCTTAAACTGGACAAGAGAGAACACGCAAGAGATGGCATTAACCTCATCGTTAATTTCAAGGAACGCGACATATCGAACCCCTATTCCATGGGTCTGACGAGCAACTGTTCCCATGAAGGCATGTGCATTGAAGCCAGCACTATTGATCTCAACCCCGGCCATCCTGTCAAAATCATACTGACCTACCCCGACAGCGACCTCTCTGTTACGATCACAGGGGAAGTAATGTGGAAGAAAAATGGCTGGTATAAGTGCACAGCAGGCGTCAGACTCACAGAACTTGACGGGGATACAGATAAAAAGATGAGGGAGCTGATATCGGATGCAAAAAAAATACGGGCGGTCCCTCTGCCTGTAGCTGAAGGCCCGAAATCGGAACCACCCTCTGACGCAGAAGAGGTCCCCCTTCAAGATAAAGTCAAAAGCGGAGATAACCAAAGCGCCAGTCAGATGCCTAAAAAAGTAGAGATGCACATGGCAACCCCTTCCACTCAATCATCTTTCAGTAAAGCGCCGCCCCGGGAAAGCGAGCCAGCAGGAACAGAAGTGGTTTTTATTGAAAAAAGAAAAAAGAGATATTGGCTCTTCATTTCACTGGCATCGCTATTCCTGATTATCGGAGCGGCAATTTTCGCAGTAACATCTGTTAAAAGTGTTTCAGAAGACCGGGGTGCTGCTGTGCTGGCTCAGGAGGAACCTGCTTCGACGGCTCCGGTCGCTGCAAAAAAAAGTATGGATAAAATTCAATATGCTGATGATATATTTTCCAGCATTGAATATGGCTCTCCTGATATGCAGCGGTCGCCATCTGAAAAAATTCTCCCGGGCACCCTGTCACCAGCAGGGGAGACCCCTATTCCAAAGGCACTCCAGGCAGAGATAACCTTTGCCGTAAATTCAGCATTCGTTAACCCTGCCGGACAGCGGGAACTGGACAATATCATAGAAACCCTTCTGGACCGCCCGGGGACAGGTGTCAAAGTCCAGGGCCATGCCGACAGTATAGGCCATGAACTGTACAACCTGGACATCGCAATGAGGCGTGCCCTGGCAGTCAAAGACTTTTTCATGCGGAGAGGAATAAAAGAAGACCAAATAATGATAACCGTGTACGGGGATGCATACCCTGTGGCTCCAAATAATACGGCATCAGGACGCATGAAGAACAGAAGAGTCGAAATAATCACTATTCCTGCAGCAGATTAAAGAACAGATTTGAAACATCTGAGTTCCTTTATCATCCAGATCAGCACAGTTTTTCATGTTCCTTGCCTATCTCTATATCAGCCCCGGAACCATTGAGCAGCGAACGGGAAATTTATTTGTTCAATCGCTCAATCACTTTGACTTTTAAGGCAATTTTCCTGCATATTATCTATTCATGATTGATCTGCATACACATACACTTTTTAGCGACGGAGTGCTTGTCCCCTCAGAACTTGTACAGAGAGCTGCCGTTGCGGGATACAGTGCGATTGCATTGACGGACCATATGGATATGTCAAATATTGACTTTATTATTCCAAGGATCGTTGCCGCTGCCGATGAACTGTCAGAACACTCATCGATGACTATTATCCCCGGAGCTGAAATAACCCATGTCCCGCCGGCGCTTATCGGAAAGCTCGTTGAGAAAGCGCGCGCCCTTGGCGCCAGGCTCGTTGTTGTCCATGGGGAGACAGTTGCCGAGCCTGTCAGGGCAGGAACAAACAGGTCAGCTATCGATGCGGGAGCCGACATCCTCTCTCACCCCGGACTTATCAGCATGGAAGATGCCGCGCTGGCCGCAAAAAAAGGGGTCGCCCTTGAAATCACTGCAAGGAAAGGGCATAGTATCTCGAACGGCCACGTTTCTAAAATGGCCATGGCAGCAGGTGCATTAATGGTGATCAATACAGATGCTCACTCTCCGGAAGACCTCATAAACCGCGAACGTGCAAAAATTGTTCTGCAGGCTGCCGGTATACCGGAGGAAAACATAGAAACAATATTTACAAATGCTCAATCACTTGTAGATCGTGCAGGGAGGGATTAAATGCCGAAAACAATAAAAAAGAGGCCTGTCAAAAAGAAACCTGCACAGGAGGACGAGGTTAAAAGTGCGGCAATGCAGGCGCTGGAGAAAGTCAGGGAACGGCAAAAGCATGTCATATTAGGCGTTTCAGTCTTTGCGGGAATAATCATTTTATATGTCGTGTTTTCTCTCTATTCGTCTTCCATGAGCAGCAAAGCCTACTCCTTTGAGCAGGAAGCATATCAATATTACTATAGCAGCTCAGCCGAGAAATCCTTGACAGAGAAAGACCGATGGAACAGGGCACTCGACCTTTATAAAAAATCCTTTGATACAAAAGCAAATCCTTCAGCACTATTTTATATAGCGAACTGTTATTACAACCTTGGTGATTATGAAAATGCGATTAATGAATACAAACTCTTTGCTGATAAATACAGCAGCGACAAGGGGATACTTCCCCTGGCGTATCAAAAGCTCGCGTCAGCATATTTCAAGACAAACCAGCCGGACAAAGCGCTTGATGCACTCAACAAACTTGGCGGAGTCGACGGCGGCCTTTTTCGGGACACAGCCCTGATTCTCGAGGCAAGACATTTTGAAGGCGCCGGCCAGAAAGAAAGTGCACTTGAAAAGTACAGAGAAATCATTTCTGATTTTCCCGTTTCTGCCTGGACTGCCGAGGCAAATTCCAAGGTATCCGTCGAAGAAGCAAAAATAACTGATGTATCGCCTGAACAACCTGCTGATGAACCTGACAAATCAGGAGAGCCCGCTGCACCCGAGCCCGGAGACACGAAAGACTCAGAGGAACAGACGGCAGAAAAATAGCCTTTTAGTGTTTCAAGTTGACAGCAGTGTTTAGTATTACATAAAATTATAGGTCTGGACCGTGATATGAGGAAAGAAGTCAAAGCAAGCAGTTCATTCCTGGCCCGGAAGCTGATCGCTTTTCATTAATGCGCCTGTAGCTCAGCTGGATAGAGCAACTGACTTCTAATCAGTAGGTCTGAGGTTCGAATCCTCACAGGCGCGCCAA
>CALZGI010000027.1 GCA_945786855.1 Thermodesulfovibrionia bacterium
ACGGGAAACAAAACGCTGATGCATACATTGAATTTGTCAATCAATTTAATGAGTTCATAAATCATGCCCTTAAACCCTTTAAGCCTCTGATCGAGAAAGACATGAAGCTGTAAGCTTTCACTCCGCACACAAACCGTTCTTGCAATTCATAATTCATATCCAACCTACTTCATAAAGCAGGGACTGTGGTTGTTTTGCCAGTTGTTAAAATTGACCCCGTGGAATGTGATTATCCGATGGAGGCTCATTCTATCTAACCTTCATGGCCGTATAGAGCATCAACTATTTCCTTTGCTTTCACCGAAGGATCGCCCTTTTTCAACCTTGCAATTACTGTGTTGACGCGGAATGTCTTCAAGCCGGGCCTGTATGTGAACGCTGCCTCCAGGAATCTCACCGCTTTATTATTATCTCCAAGATATGCATTCAGTATTCCCAGGGATATATAGTGACGATAAGAATGAGAGCCCATATGGAGATATTTCTCTATTCGTGCTATAGCACTTGCAAGAACGAACCTATTGTCTAAAGCATATTGGTGTATTATTCTTTTGTGCTCCCCTCTGTTTTTGAGAAAAATAAATGAGACATCGTCCATATATACCGCCGTCCAGCCTGCATCTTCCACAAGACTGCCAAAGAGCGTAACATATCTTCCTATTGCATTTACAGGCGGTATTATAACCACGTTAATATCGTAGTACGATAAAATCTGCTTCCAGTTGTAATGATAATCAGGCCTTGCTTCATATAAAACTTGCTGATATGTGTTAAGAACTTTCAGAGACAATACTCTCCCGTCTATAAATGGCTTATAATCCGGCCAGAGTTCCCACATCAGAAATCCTCCCCAGTCAAAATGGTTAAAGATCCTCGGTTTTGGTTTCTGGTCTCTCATAAACCCGGCCGATTTGTATGGATATGCTCCGTGGACCACAGGGTTGTTCATGACTGTCCCCTTGATGTTCGAATATGAAATCAGGAGAATGAGGCATAGGATGAGAGGACCGAGAAGAACTTCTAATCTTAACTTCCTCGCAGCTTTCTCTATGAAGACGCTGTAATTAATTACGATAAGCGGCGTGGTAATGAAAATGAGAAATGGGATCAACCGAACTGAGCTGAAAGCCATTATCGAAAGAAACACGACCAGGACACCCTGAGGCAGTGAGAGCCTCCGGGCAAACGGTGCAAGCAAGACGATCGGTACAACTGCGTGGATGAGGTACGTTGCCATACCGTTGTTGTAAAAATACATCGGACTTTTCCATTCACCAATAAAGTCCGCTATATTCGTCTGGTGTAATAATGCCTGGAAAGCCTGATATGTGTTCGGATTAAGAAGAGTGGCAAGTATTGATATGAATGCACTGATCAAGAAAAGTCTCATCTCTCCGGAGACATTCTTTTTTTGAAAGCCCGCCCGGAAAGGGATGTCTGCAATGTAAATAAGCACCATGACTATACCGAGGGTAAAACCTCCGTGCATATTTGCCCAGAGCATCATCACAAACGGAAGTGAAACCAGATATCCCCTGTGAGACTTTTTTCTCAAACCCTCAAGAAGATAAAAAAGAATAACGGCAAACAGGAAAGATATGTAGCTTGGTCTCTCACCTCTCCATGTGCCAATGTAATAAAAAAGGGAATGGCTTATGACAGGCAGTAAAAATAAAATAATCATTGATGTCCTGACGTTCTCCCGCCTCAGGAACAGATATATAAAAAGCACTATACCCGCGTATACGGCTGCTTTATAAAAAATTACTCCTTCATAGGATCCTGCCCGGTAGAAGAGGTAAATTATTGTCTGGCTTATCCAGTACGCCTTCAGGGTAAAAAAATTCATTGTGTCAGATGTGTACTCAGTCAAGTCAGGAGATGTATAGGCAAATGGATCCTGAAAAGGGAGTGCCCTGTTCTCCCATATCCATCGACCATTACTTATGTGCCAGAAAAAATCGGGGTCAGCAATTGGAGTCGCAGCGGAAAGGACCACAGCAGAAAAGAACAGGAAGACCAGAATTTTTGTACCGTCAAGACGCAATTGCATGGAAACAGCCTTTCTTTATAAATACATTAACTTTACGTGTCTCTCCCACAGCTAATAACGCGAACCATTTCTTGAACTGAACCACTGCCCTTGTCGTTTACTATGCTAAAATTTACTGAATCAAGTCAATTTCTGAATGTACGCACGTTTCAGCGGCATATGAGAGAAAGAAAAAAAACCAGCTGTGACAATTTAACAGTGTACCATCATCTGGCTTGGCACATCAGGATATTTGGTATTGACAGCTGAATTTAATTATGATAGTATTTATGACTTCCTAGTTAGCTTTCGTTCTTAAAATTATGTGTGTCCTGCTCCGTTACAATAATGGGCTTATGAACTAACGGAGCTGTCCATAGGCGAGGATATTGGCGTCTCGGGTATCAAGCAGTATCGGAAAGGGGGTGTGAAAACATAAAAGGTACTCTCCAATATTTTCTGTAACATAGCATGCATACATGCTATGAGGGAAGAACATTCTCTGCTGTTCTTCTTGTCCGACCCTGTTCTTCTGTTCCAGCAAATGCGAGCCTTCTCAACAGAACTACGTGCAATAGTTCTGAAGAGACAACCATGAGGTGGAAGGGGAATGGTTTTTAAGCGGCATCGATGTGGGCTGAAAGGTATTTGGGACAGGGATCACGGATTCCGGATGCCTTCATCTTTTATAGCAATTCAGCATTTGACAGCAATCTGTCTGAAAGCAGTGAAATCGAGATCCTTGACCGATTTATTGTCCTGCTTAACCCTAACATCTTTTAAAAGGAGAAATAATGGTAAAAAACGTGAAGCGTGCGTTCTTGTGGCATGTAATTCTTATGAGTATCACTGTTCTGTCATTTTCAATTGCTTATGCCGGGACTACGGAGAGAGTGAGTGTGAGCACTGAGGGGATGGAAGGGAACAATAGCAGCTATAACTCTTCTTTGAGTGCCGATAGTCGTTACGTTGTCTTTGAATCGTTGGCCGGCAACCTGGTCAACGGAGATACGAATGGAACATGGGACATCTTTGTTCATGACGGTGTTACAAATATGACTGAGCGGGTAAGTGTCAGCAGTGAGGGCATTGAAGGGAATGGAGCAAGCAGATATCCCCATATAAGCGCTGATGGTCAATATGTCGCCTTTCAGTCAAGGGCATCAAATCTTGTCGCAGGCGGTACCAATGGATCAGATCACATTTTTGTTCATAATATGGATACGGGGAATACAGAACTAATCGCAAAAGGAAAAACTCCCTCATTGAACGCTGACGGCCGGTACGTGGCCTATGATCCGAGCCTGAGTTACATTTCTGTCCACGACCGCGTTACTGGGAACACGGAAACAGTGAGCGTGAGCAGCAGCGGGCAGTCGGCGAATGGGCCGAGTCAGGAGCCTTCACTGAGTGCTGATGGAGAATATGTGGTGTTTAATTCGTATGCATCAAATCTTGTTGAAAACGATACAAATAATGAACACGATATTTTTGTTCATGAACGCTCGAGCGGAACGACTGTGAGAGTGAGTGTCAACAATGATGGAATCGAAGGAAACAGCGGAAGCACGGTTGCCTCCATCAGCGGCAACGGCCGGTATGTTGCTTTTTACTCCTGGGCAGACAATCTTGTTCCCGGAGATACAAACGGACAGCCTGATATTTTTGTACACGACCGGCAGACGCAGACTACCACACGGGTGAGTGTTCATTCCGACGGCAGTGAGGCGAACAACTGGAGCGGTGGTACCGCAATCGATTATGACGGCCGGTATGTTGCTTTCATGTCTCATGGAAACAACCTTGCTGAAGGGGACACAAATGGACATGGTGATGTTTTCGTTCATGACACAATCAATAGTACAACTGAATTAGTGAGCGTCAACAGTGACGGCATACAGGGAAACATTTATAGTTTTGGCCCATCTATCAGTGCTGACGGCGGTTATGTAGCATTTCAATCACTAGCGAATAACCTTGTACCTGATGACCGAAACGGAAAGTATGATATTTTTGTTGTTCCTTCGAGTGCAACCGGGGGGCCGTGCACTGATTCCGACAGCGACGGCATTTGTGATGATGATGATCTCTGCCCCGGCGGCGACGACACCGTGGATACAGACGGGGACAGCATACCCGACTTCTGTGACGCATGCCCGAATGACTCTGAGAACGATAACGACGGTGACGGGGTATGCGGCGACATAGACATCTGCGAGGGCGGTGACGATACCCAGAACGCTGATGGAGATTCGCTGCCCGATTTCTGCGATGTCTGCCCGAACGACTCCGGCAACGACGCCGAAGGCGACGGTATCTGTGAGTCCGATGATAACTGTCCAATGATTGCCAATGCTGACCAGTTTGACACCGACGGCGACAGCGAGGGCGATGCCTGCGACGAGGATGACGACAACGACGGAGTTTTCGATGCAAACGATAACTGCCAGTTTGACATAAACACTGATCAGTCTGACTTTGACAGCGATGGTGCCGGTGATGTTTGTGACACTGATGATGACAACGACGGTGTCCTGGATGCAGAAGACCAGTGTATCAATACCATGCCCGGTGAGACAATAAATGGCACAGGCTGTTCCATCGCAGACCTCTGTCCCTGTGACAACCCATGGAAAAATCATGGAGGATATGTGAAGTGTGTCGCTCACACATCCGAAACTTTTGTAGCAGACGGTTTAATCACTGAGGCAGACAAAGACGCGATCGTCTCAGAGGCCGGTCAGTCGGACTGCGGAAGCAAGAAGTAAGACGCGTAAACGTTATGCACAAAAGGAGGAGCCCGCTCACGGGCTCCTCCTTTTTTTATATGAATGCAATGGGCAGTCCCGCACTATTGAAGATGCTGTCATTCCAAAACGATACCGGTCTGCCCTCTGTCTGTGCACATATCCAATAAGAGCCCGAAACAGACAGGAAAGAATTTTGAAGTGAAACAAGAAAGCATTGCTTTTATAATGGTTTCTTGGGGTTATTACTGGTTGCTACAGTGTTTTCCTGTTGCTCATAACCCGAAGGCCGGTGGTTCAAATCCTGTCCCCGCTACCAATACAAATCAGGAACTTACGGTTTTCCGTGAGTCTTTTTTATTTATATTCCCAAATTTGTGAAGAGAGCTTGAATCGTGAAGGACGTTACTGCTCACGCCTCAGGAGCAAATAGGCGACAACCGTAATAGCAGTAATTGCAAAAAGTTCAGCAATAATGAGATTTGAGTCTATGACCACATGACCGTAGGTTTCAGTCTCCCACGGGTACAGCTTCATTAATCTGACTCTGAAGTGATGACCAATAAATTTCTCGGATCCATTCGGGTAGTACCGTATGTACGGCACATAGAGAAATCCAATAAACAGCACAGCATAGACATATAGGATGAGGATAATCTTTTGACGCTTTCTCATATCTCCTCCTTTTTCGCTCAACAACGGGAAAATAATTTATTGCTCTTAAGTCAACATGAAATCACGAAGAACCAGGAGGTCCTCCCTCTTTGCCGGCAATACATGAGGCATGCACCATTCATTCATCAAAATGAGAAAACCTGTAATCTTAGACATTGGACCTGTAATAGTATATTATAGCAAGTGTATTATTTCATTAAAAAATTTGATACACGGAGGAGTTTTATGAAGAAAGGCCTTATTCTAATAGTTATTATTTTCAGTTTCCTGGTTCTTTATGATTATGCACATGCCCTGTGCGTGAATGTTCCGGAAGCAAACCTCAGAAGCGGTCCGGGGACCAAATATGAGAAAACATGGGAAGTTTTCAAGTATATGCCATTCAAGAAAGTTTCCGACAAGGGGAGCTGGTACAAGGTGCAGGATGTGGATGGCGACACACACTGGATATACAAGAAACTGGTCACCAGCAAGATTGAATGTGCCGTAGTAAAAACTGATACGGCAAATATCAGAACCGGTCCCGGAACCAACTTCAGCAAAAACGCCCTGAGCCCTGCCCTGAAATATGACTCTTTTAAGGTAGTGCAGAGAAAGTCCTCATGGGTAAAAGTAATGGATGAATTCGGCGATACGGGCTGGATATTCAGAAAATTACTATGGATATATTAAGGATTTGCACAGTTTTTTTACCTGCCTGTTTTTTTGATTGCTTTTTTTAAGAAATAAGGTTATTTTTTTAGTACCGGACATCAGCTAGTAATTTCCAGCCCGGATAATTACAGGAACCTTATGATCAACCAAATGAAGGAGCAATATGTTTAAAAAAAGAGAGAACGACGAGGGCAACAGTGCACTTTCGAAAGATGCATTGCTCAATAGCATGAAAATTCCGGCCAGAGAAGTCAGTAAATCAAAAAACACCATATTAAAAGGGAACAAGCTGATTGGAGATATCAGTGTTTCCTGTGATCTGGAACTGAGCGGAGAAATTGAAGGGAACATCACATCGGAAGATAATTCCAACATCCTTATAAAGGGAATCTGCAGAGGGAACATAACGAGCAAAGAGGGCAGTATCGATATTGAGGGAGAACTGATTGGGGGGAATATTTCCGCCGGCAACAGTGTAAACGTCAACGGTAAATTTGAGGGCGGCGAAATCACTGCACGGAACATGATACGCATCAATGGCACGTTCAAGGGGAAACTGGAGGCAAATGAAATAGAAGTGGGGCCTGAATCGCAGGGGACGGGAGAAATTTTTTACAAAGACTCCATCTCTATTGCAAAAGGTGCAAACATTGAAGGGCAGATCTGTAAACTTCCGGCTGAGCTGACACTCATAAAGAATCCCAACAGCAAAGAGGAAAAAATAGAGACTCCATCCAAGGAAGCAAGCGGGGCGTAGGCAGTTACCCCCACCAGTACCTTACTTTGCCTACATCGAGATGGACAAACTTTGACCGGGGATAATAACCCACTCCACCAACTTCACAGGACATTGCTGCCCGCCTGACAGCCTTCAGGCTGCACCCGGGTATCCGCAAATCAACAGCCTTTCCGTACATATGGAAGCTGTTCTTCGCAACACCTTTTCTTCTTTTTCTGAGAAGCGCATTTGACCGTGGGGAGCGGTATCCGGATATAAGATGAATTGGCTCCTTCGTTTTCAGCTGTTGCTGGATTGAATAGAGAAGATCCAGAAGCTCTTTATTTATTTCAGTCACCTCTCCCGTACGACTGTCGCGGAACATATAATTTATGTTTGATAATGCTTCGGGCAGATAGCGACCATTTTTCCAGAAGACTGTTGCCAGATCGTCATGGCTGCGCGGGTTATAAAGAGACAGCTTTTTTTCAGAAGGAATTTCTTTAACAGCGGCAAGAATTACATCAGGTATGAGAAGAGCTCCCGCAGAAACAAATCCCATTGCGAGGAATTCTCTACGGCTCTTTGTGACATCAAATTCTGGTATATCTTTTTTATTCAGCAATTTTGAGAAGTTACCTCAGCACTCTATACAAAAAAGATATAATAGCATGTTCCCTGAGTTTTCATCAATACTGTCCTCGATAATAGTGCAGCCGGTTTTTTAATTTGCCGCCGGAATGCTCTATCGGTCTGTAAACAGATAATTATTAATGTTAGAATGGTGAATAAAGATAGAGAACGATAAGGACAGATGGCAAAAAAAAGGGGATTATGAGCAAAGTTAAAAAAATAGTACCCGATGAGTTGTTCGACTGGATCAGAGACATCAGAAGAGCGGTGCACCAGTGGCCCGAACTTGCATATAAAGAGGAAAAAACTGCCGAGTTGATCGCCAAAGCCCTGAAAAAGCTTGGCCTGAAGTGCCAGACAGGTGTAGCGCAGACAGGTGTGATCGGAAAGTTAATGAAAAGTGACAACGCACCGACTATTGCGATACGGGCTGACATGGATGCCCTTCCGTTAACGGAAGATACAGATCTCCCCTTCGCATCCCAGAACCCCGGGGTTATGCATGCCTGCGGACATGACGGCCATATAGCCATCGTTTTGGGGGTGGCTGCACTACTGAAAAAAAATCCCGTTGACGGGAACGTTGTTTTTTTATTTCAGCCTGCCGAAGAGGGCGAAGGCGGGGCAAAGCCGATGATAGAGCAGGGAGCCATTGACAAAGTAGACTTTATTTTCGGCGGTCACATTGATAAGGACTACCAACCCGGTGAAATCGGCATTAAAACAGGGGTCCACACATCTTACACAGATGCCTTTGACATCAGAGTTACCGGAAAAGGAGGACACGCGGCACGCCCTCATGAAGCCGTTGATGCAGTTATTATTGCCAGCCAGCTCGTGATCAACCTGCAGACAATTATCTCACGGGAAATAGATCCCATCCACCCCTCGGTGCTCACTATCGGCTATGTAAAAGCAGGCACGGTAAACAACGCGATTGCTGAAAAGGCCGCCCTGAAAGGGACCGTGAGGACAACGGACGAACTGGTAAGGACTCAGATCACCGATAAAATCAGAAAGATGACCTCCGCACTCGCAATCCTCTATGATGCAGAAATAAAACTTGTCATCAAGCAGGGCTATCCGCCCATAATCAACGAAGAGACGGCAAGCAAATACGCCATGCACGTTGCAGAAAAACTCCTTGGCAGGGAAAAAACTATTTCCATCCCCTACCCAAGCCTGGGAGGGGAAGATTTTTCTTACTTTTTACAGCAGATCCCCGGGTGCTTTGTGAGGTTCGGTGCAGCAAAGGAAGGGCATGAGTTGATATCATCCCACAGCCCGAAGTATGATTTTGATGAAGAAGCATTAAGGGTCGGCGCAGCCTATATGTCTGAACTGATCCGTTACACCATAAAGAAAATCAAAAAGAAGTAAGGGCGGTACGAATATGGAAGAAATCACGTTTAACAAATCACCTGCACCTACCATAGGCGTTGAACTTGAAATTCAGATCCTCGATGCCGACTCTCTTGCGCTTGCTCCCCTGGCACCTGAAATCCTCAAAATGGTGAAGCCTTCCCTGAAAGAGCGCATTAAGCCTGAGTTTATTCAATCAATGGTTGAGATTAATACGGGAATCTGCTCAACAGTGGCTGAGGTAGAAAAGGACCTGACGGGCACCTACCTGCATCTCACCGAACTTACGGAAGGATCGGGGGGAACGCTCTACACAACGAGCCTGCACCCTTTTTCCTCAGCGTCTGAACAGAAAGTATCAGACCACCCGCGCTATAAAAGAATAATGGATGAACTCCAGCTGATCGGAAGGAGATTCATAACCCAGGGGCTTCATGTCCATATTGGTGTGGATGATGAAGAAAAAGTAATCAAGGTGTACAACAACCTGAGGATCTACCTGCCCATCCTTCTTGCGCTGACCACTTCATCCCCCTTTTACGAATCTGCAGACACGGGGCTGATGTCCTACCGGTCCAAATTATTTGAAGCATTGCCGCTCGCAGGAATGCCCGACTCCCTCAATGACTGGGAAGAGTTTGAAACCCTCGTTGCTCTTCTCTCAAAAAGCGGCATTATTGATTCCGTCAAAGATATCTGGTGGGATGTAAGGCCTCATCCCGATTTTGGAACCATTGAGGTAAGGATATGCGACCTCCCCTGTTCAATGAGGGACATTCTCGCAGTCACGGCCCTCACACAGGCACTGGTGCTGGCTATTGCCGAGCAGTTTGAAAATCCTGAACCCCATATGCAGATTCTCCGGTCAAACAAATGGCAGGCAGCGAGGCACGGGCTTGAAGGCTATTATGTAGATCCCTTTTTTGCAAGAAAATATTCATTGAAAGAAGCGGCATTGAGTCTGTACAGACACGTGCGGCCCGTTGCTGAAGCACTCAAGTCCACTGACTATCTCGATGAAATCCCCGAAATCCTCGAACGCCGTACCGGTGCTCACCTGCAAAAGGATTTATATAGCAGCAACGGACACAGCTTTAAAGAAATGATCAGGGCTGTAAAGGGGCAATTCCTTAAATGAAGGGCGTCGTTGCTTCGGGACATCCTTTAACGGCGAAAGCTGCAGCTGAAATGTTCGCTCTCGGCGGCAATGCATTTGACGCAGCGGTATCAGCAGGGTTTGCCTCCGTTGTTTCAGAACCGACCTTAACAAGTCTCGGCGGCGGAGGTTTTTTACTTGCCCACCTTGAAGGGACAAAAGAAGACATTCTCTTCGATTTCTTCGTGAACACCCCCGGCCTGAATAAAACAACGGCTGCAAAACCAGAAATGAATCCTGTGGAGATAAAATTCCCTCATTGCTCCCAGATCTTTCACACCGGTTTTGCATCGGCTGCCGTACCGGGCATGCTGAAAGGACTCCTGCATATACATAACAGGCTTTGCACCCTTCCCCTTGATGCTCTTCTTTCTCCTGCACTCTCCTCCCTTGAGGAAGGGGTAGAAGTATGTAATACGCAGGGAATTATCCTCGGGTACCTTGAGCCGATTTTCACATCCACTGATTACGGAAGGCAGGTTTTTACTGCAAATGATCGATATGTTCGCGTCGGAGACAGGTTATATAACCCACTCCTGAAAGTCTTTTTTCAGAAGCTTGCACAGAACGGGCCTGATATATACAGCGGTAGAACAGCACAGCGACTTGTCGAAGAAATGAAGGAGCATTACGGCATGATAACCGCCGATGATCTTTATTCCTATGAAGTGACCGAAAGAAAACCTTTACGCATCAGGTACCGGGACCGTGAAGTACTGACAAATCCTCCGCCCTCCTCGGGAGGTATTATTCTGGCCCTTGCGCTTCACTTACTCCAGAATATTGAACTCAATGGACAGCCCCGGGATTCCGAGACATTTTATATAACACTGATCGAGCTTATGAAGGAAATGAATTCATTCAGGCCGATAAAGAACGGCAACGGCGTGCCCTATCCTTTTCCGCCCACTCTCATATCTCCATGCATAGAATCGTTCATGCGCAGCCTCTCGGAAAAAACTTTTATTGCTACACAGGGAACAACACACATCAGCATTATTGATGAAGAAGGCAATGCCGCTTCCATGACAACGTCGAACGGGTCGGGGTCAGGCTGTTTTATCCCTGAAACGGGAATCATGCTGAACAACATGATGGGTGAGGACGACCTTCATTCAGATGGTTTCTTTTCATCTCCGCCAAACCAGAGAGTTTCCTCCATGATGATCCCCTCGCTGGTTATGAAACACGGGAAGGTCGAGATGGCTCTGGGAAGCGGCGGCAGTAAGAGAATTCGCAATGCAGTCCTGCAGGTGCTTCTCAATGTAATTGATTACAACTACTCTCTGAAGGAAGCCGTAGAAAAATCCCGGTTACATATTGAAGATAATGTCGTTCAGGCCGAGCCCGGCATCCCCGGCGAAGTTTTAATCAACCTGAAAAAACAGTATCAGGTGAACAGCTGGGACCGGAAGAATATGTATTTCGGCGGTGTTCACTGCGCGAAGAACAACAGGGAAGCATGGGGCGACAGCAGGCGGGGCGGAACGTTCCTGGCGTGCGGATAACTCCCCCTCACCCCTCAGCAGCACACGTTAAGGAATTAACATCAAGCATGCTGTTTTTGCGAAGTCAAAGAATAACATCCACCTCCGGGAATTGCCGAAGAAATATCTGCCTTTGCCGTAATAACGAAAATCATAAAGAATTCTTATACCTTCATTCTTTCTTGACAAACAGCATCCTTACCATTAGAATTTATAGACTTTCTTTACTCCCAAAACATTTCCACATCAGGAGGTAAATTTATGAAACTTGTTGCATTTGTGAGTGATTACAGGATGACTGCTGACACTCTTGACAGGCTCAAACCCGAAAAACTGGGCATTATACTTGTACAGAACGGTGTTTACCATGCCACTACCAAGGAAAATGGCAATCCTTCGTCCCTCCTCAATTATTCCGCTGATTATTACATTCTGCAGGACGATCTTGAAACAAGGGGATTGAAAAGTTCTGACGTTGACAGCAAAGTGAAAGTCATAACATTTGGCGACATCGTCGATTTAATGTTTAACGAATACGATAAAACTGCTTGGATTTAGGAGGTTAATCAGAAATGGGAAAACTCACCATCGGATGTTTTGCATCACTTGTCGGGTCAATGAACCTCGACTTCGCTGTGAAGCTCTCAGCTGCAGCAATGGAAAAAGGACATAAAGTAGACCTCTGGGTCTCCGGGAATGGCACGATGATTTCAATAAAGGACCAGAGGCCCTTCAAAGACTATTCTTCTCTGGAAAAACCCCTGAAAGAGCTGATGGACAAAGGTCTCAACGTAACGGCCTGTGAGGCATGCGCAGAGGGAAGAGGGTATCATCAAGATAACACTCTGGAAGGCGTTAAAAGATTCAGTATGGACTGGTACCTTGGAAGCGCATTTGATGCTGACAGGCTCCTCCATATAGGAGGTGAATAATATGGCGACAACGAAACTCGGATTCATAGTTCAAAGGCCCCCCTACAAGAGTGAAAATCCTAAACTTGCACTGACACACGCTATTGCATCGCAGAGTGTCGAAATTTATCTTGATGATGGCGATCTGGTGACTGCGGATATTGCATTTGTTGGAGACGGTGTATTAAATTGTATAAAGGACCAGAAGGCCATGGAGCTCTACGATCTGTCCAGTACGGAATCTCACATAAAAATGGCCCTTCTCCTTGACCTGAATGTACTCGTTTGCAAGGAAGATCTTGAGAAGTTCGGATTATCGGAAAGCGACGTTGTAATTGACGCAGAGGAATTTGGAGCAGACATAGAGGCAAAAGTAGTGCCCTATGATGAAATATCGAAAATGATGGAAGAACAGAACCATCTTCTCTTCTTTTAACAAAACCTATAGATCACAGGAGGCAACAATGGCTGATTTAAAGTCACAGGAACCAACACAAGTTCTCGATGTATTAGGAAGGGTATGCCCGTACCCGCTCGTAATAACCAAGAAAACCATCGAAAAAGCTCCCGGCGGCACACTGCTGAAAGTATTGTGTGACGCACCGGCATCGGCAGAGGACACAATCCCCAAGTACTGCGAAAAACAGGGATTCCCGATGGAATTAATCAAGGTAGAAGACAAGGGATTCTGGGAGATCTGGATACAGAAACCATAAGGCAGATTTATTTGTCTTACTGAATAAAGTGTAATACTTCTTCAGCACAAAAAAAAGGCGTTCCGAAATTCGGAACGCCTTTTTTATTATCCATATACAGTTACATTTCAGTAACTGTGATAGCATCCTGCGGACATGATTCAACACATGTTAAACAGTTAGCACACTCATCAGCCTGATAGGGGTCTGACTTGCTGTCTGTAAGCTGGAAAACTTCTGATGGACAGAGGTTTACACACTCTTCACATCCATCACACTTTTCCGTATCTACCTGAACATCGATCATTGTATTTGCTTCCTCCTCTCATTGAATTAATCTGAGTCAATACATGCAGAAACTTTGACTTCTACAG
>CALZGI010000028.1 GCA_945786855.1 Thermodesulfovibrionia bacterium
TCTCATCCTCAGCCAGCATGCCCAGAACTGAGTCATACTTCCTCTCTGCACTCATCTCATCGGGATAACTACCTATCTGAATTGTATGGACCAACTCTGATCCAGTCGATTTGACATTCTGAGGATCTACCATCTTCTCATCAGGGGCAGTTTCTCGTGCCGCCCCCGAGACATACATTTTGACAACCCTTTCGTCCTTAAAATAGGCTGACATTATCATCGCCTTCGAGTACTTCGACTTTACTGTATGGAAAAGATCTTCTGCTTCACCGTAACTCGAAAAATTACCAAGCCGCAGCGTATAAAATATTCCTATCTTCTCGATCCTGAGGTATTCTCTCTCCTCCTCAGTCAGCATGTCCAGAACTGAGTTATATTGCCGCTCTGCACTATACTCATCGGGGTAACTCCCTATCTGAATAGTGTGTATCAACTCTGAAGAAAAAGATAAAAGCGGCACAGATAGAATGAAAAGTAGAACAAATAATGCCGGTATCCATCCGCGCATTACTATCTGCCTTCTATGAACAGCCATGTTAGTCACTCCCTTTCTCATAGCACTTTATTCTTTGCATGGCATCTTGAACGTGCTGCCCTGCGTCAGTCATTCTCCCCGGGGGGAATAATTTTCATGAACCATTTCGTAATGCTCGTCTTTTGCCCCTTGTTTTTTATCGGTCATCAACGGCATATTTATTCATCCCTGATTTGATGTATGCAATCTTTAAATTATCATGAGTCGCAAAGTCAGGATTCAGATCTATCCCTTTTTTGTATGCCTCAATGGCATCTTCATACATGCCGGTCTTGCTGTAGGCGGTTCCAAGGTTATAGTGGGCCTTTGCAAATTGAGGGTCCATATTTATGGTCTTTTGAAAAGCGTCAATTGCATCTTTAAACATGCCGGACTTGATGTAGGCGGTTCCAAGATTATAATGGGCTTTTGTATATTTCGGGTTTAAATCAACTGCCTTTTTATAGGCTTTAATTGCATCTTCATGCTTCCCGGATTTACTATAAGCAGTCCCAAGATTGTAATGTGCCTTGTCAAAATCAGGCTTCAGACTCACAGCTTTCTTAAAGACGTTGACCGCATTCTCATACATGCCGGTTTTTATGTAGGCGATTCCGAGATTATAATGTGCCTGCGGAAAGTTCGGATTCAGTGCTATCCCCTTTTTATATACTTCAATTGCATGTTTATACATACCTGTCTTGCTGTAGGCAGCACCCAGGTTATAATATGCCCCGGCCATATCAGGGTTTGCCTTTACGTCCTTCCTGCATGCATCAATTGCCTCTGGTGAACATACGTCGCTCCTGACAGCAGTTTTCTTTTTCACAGGATCTGCAGGAGCAGTATCAGCATCGTTTTTCGCTTCTTCAATAGCAGATTCTTTCGTCCGTTTGCTCTCTGCAATTTTTGGGGCTTCCTCTTTCGCCGGACTCACCGCAGCATTTTCTTCTTTCACGGGTTTCGATGCATACATTCTGACAATTCTTTCATCTTTTATGTACGCCTTAACAACCAGGACCGCTGCAAATTTCTTTTTAACCGAGGGGATAATATTCCTGATCTCAGAATAACTGTCGAACTTACCAAACCGTACCGCATAGTGCCCCCCTATCTTCTCAATTCGGAGGTGATCTCTTTCATTCTCATTCAGTTTCTGCATGACAGAATCATAATGCCTTTGCGCATCATGTTCGCTGCCAAAACTGCCTGTCTGAATAGTATGGATCAACTCTGAAGCATTCGACATGAACGGCATCGTCAGAAGAAAAAGAAAGATAATAATTATTGAAATGAGCCGGGATGATTCAATTGTTCTTTTGCTCGCCATAGTGACCTGTTCCTTTCTTAAGCTTATTTATTCCTGCCGGATCATTGAGGAATTTACCTCGCTGTCCGAATTTTATTCTTTTCAAATTCAAGACCTTCAGTCTCCTTAACATGATCTCACTCTTTCGCTGGTATTCCGGGGATACCATATATTAAGAATACGGCTCTTTAACGGGAAATCTTTAGGTTAATCCTTGAAATTTTACTGAGAGGGACAATGAAGAAAAGAATTATCCAGAACTGTTCACGATTGGAAACCGAAACATGAAGGGCAAAGCAATTCAGGAATATCAGATCAATATGAAGGACTATAAAGTTCCCGGAATACGTTGAGGAGATTAATCAGCAGCGATATCGACATGAACTTCTTCGTCCATATCGGATCCTGCTTTTACCATGATCCTGCTGATGTCATCTGTATCTATATCATGGAGAATGGAATCCCGCGGGTGATAATCCTTATTTACTGCCTGCTGGGTTATATCCTGTATTTCAAAAAAAGGATTTGTTTCATTCCCGTCATAGACCTGAAACTTCAGGGCCTTGATAAGAGCATATCGCATGGTAGACCAGTACCTGTGCGCCTCCGTGTGCCGGACAGTGGGAAGTTCTACTGTATACGTAGGAATTTCCCTTTCATTTCCAGCATAGTTACCCAGTGACCCGGGGAAGAACCGATAATCTACAAATTTTACGAATCTTTTAGAATTGGCTTCGATATTTAATCCCAAATACCTTGCCCTCTGTTCGACACGGATCAGGTTGTAATTTTTCTGATCACCAGGTCCGTCATAATCAAGAAATCCCAGCGGAGCATGCACAGAGATAATTTTGTCCGGCTTATATCTGTCAATCAAATATGTCTGCAACCGGCTCTCCGGTTCTGAGCCCCCTCTTGCACCAGGATATTTCCGGGGGTCTTTCTTGTACCTGGCCCATATTTTGTGCGACATTGCATCCCAATCCTCGGTAGGCAGATTTCTATTTACATCTATGCCATTACCATTTTGTCTCGTATTCGCAAAGAAACCGTCGGGATTCACTATCGGCGCTATGACGGCTTTGAAATTTTTTAACGCTTCGGGCTTATCAAAGAGAATATGTCTCGTCAACTGGAAACACATATAAATACTGGGAGGCTCGTCTCCGTGTACACCACACAATATCAGATTTACAGGCCCTTTGTTGTTAATATCATCAAAGCCAAATTCCTGATAGAAAAGCGGATTTCCATTGTTTGAGTGATCATACACATTCCAGCGTTTTGGATTACACCGGATACTATACCAGCTATAATTTCTGAATTTCTGATTGACAGAATTACAAAAATCCTCTTCCGATGTTCTTTTCGGGACATCACATATTGGATCTGCAGGCATCATTTCTGAGGTGCACAATCCACTCTCTGCCCTCATATCCATAATATCACTCACTGCATCTTTATCTACGAAGGCCGAGATAAGTAAAATTAAAAAAGATAAAAAAACAGAACCAATCAATTTCATGCGGAATCTCTTCCTATTTTCCAACGTTCGTCACCTCGGATGTAAAAAGACTGCTCGGTTTCATACCTTGTGTGTTTTTATGTGCCATGGTTCAAAACGGACTCCGACATAATTTTCTTCAGGATATCTCAGCTTCAGGTACCCCAGGTCACAGAGTCTTTTAAAAACATCTGTTTTTGTAAAACTGCTTGTAAAGTTTGATACTCCAAAACCGACCTGACCTACATCAAAATCACCGTTTCCGTGAAAGGAATATCCTGGCGGAGCGAGAGAACGGGAGGCAAGAGAAAGGTTCCCTCCATTTTTGTATGCTTTATTCAGGAACAGATAGAACTGTTTCATAACGCCCCGTATGCCTGAAGTCAACATAACATTCTTCCCTACCTGTTTTTTAATTTCCTTATACATTTCGAGCGGCGTACCCTTGTAAAGATAATTTCCGGTATAGGGAACCTTGAGAATTGCCTTTTTATCGACCGTCCGGGTTATGGTTTCCATCGTCTTTTCACCGGTAAAGCCATACAGAGAGGCTTCTTTATAGAAGATCTCTTCCATGAACTTCAGTTCCTCTTTTGTAAACCTCCCTACCTGAGAATAGGTCCTGGCCGTTTTCAACGCCCTGTCAAAGCTTAAGACCTGAAAGTGGCCGTTCCCTACCACCTTCTGAACAGTCCTGATTTTCTTGAAGGTCGAGGCAAATACACCGTAGTCAGCTTTTCTGACCACAATATCTTCAGCGTGAGGTTTGTCAAAATCCATCATTTTCTTCAGATAATCCTTGATATTCAGCACATCATGCATCATTACATCATCCAGGAGCGGTTTATCGTAATTCTTCATTTGAAAAATATAATCCCAGTCACTTTCCGTCATCTCCTTGAGGGAATTACCTGACGAGCTAGATGTAAAAAGATAATCCCTGATGAATTCATCGTAGTTTACGGAAGATGAACTGACGGCTAAAACTTTGGAGGGCAACCCGTATCCAATGGCACCAAGGGCTAAAATCTTTATGAATTCTCTTCTATTCATCCCTTTAAAAATAAACTTCAAAATGATGGATTGTCAACCCTTTGTTTTTAAACTCTATATTAATATCGGCATTTTTTTTAGAAACTTTAATTCTCTATGGGACGCCCAGCGTGCTCTTGCCCGGATATTCCCGGTCTGG
Organism: Thermodesulfovibrionia bacterium; assembly: GCA_945786855.1. GTDB lineage: Bacteria > Nitrospirota > Thermodesulfovibrionia > UBA6902 > UBA6902 > CALZGI01. The sequence goes on from CALZGI010000028.1 coordinate 4,520, forward strand.
AATTCTTCATTTACCATTTCACATGGAAATCGTTACCGGACCGGAACTCGTCCCTTGCAAATAAGACCAGAGAAGCAATAAACTATCAGTTATGCAATATATTCTACTATTTATATTGCGAAAACCCAATTTATTGTTGACTATCTTTCTGTTCTTCACTCCCTCTTTCTCACAGGTCTCTGAATTAATACACACCTTACAGACGGCAAGTTTCACAAATGAAAAGGATGCCCTGAGTCATTATGATTCTGTGGCAGAAAAACTGAATGGCAAAGAGCTTGATTTTCTCAGGATAGAAAAGGTCGGGAAATTTTATTCCATAAGGCTTGGTAAGTTTGAAGATCATGCCGCAATCAGGAAGTTTCTCACTTCTATCAAACGGCGCATATCTTCCGCCGTAATAATGAAAGCATATATAGAAGATGACAGGATTGTCAGAATGCATCCCGGTACAGCATCCCGGGGTCAGCCGGAAGCTCCAGAGGAACCTCGCTCCGCACCTGAAGCAGAAGAAGCCGGGACAGAGCCCCCCATGATAATAAAAGAAAGCGCAGCAGAACAGCATCAAAAAAAGGGTGATGCATACTGGGAAATTGATCGTTATTTTCTTGCAATGGAAGAATATCAGCAGGCTGTACAATCGGGTCTCAAGACACCTGAGATTTACTGGAAGCGTGCAAAAGTCCTGTACATCACAGGATTCCTGAACGAAGCAGTGCATGAACTGGAAA
>CALZGI010000029.1 GCA_945786855.1 Thermodesulfovibrionia bacterium
ATTCCCCGTTTTTTAAATCTCTCGGCGAGCTGGAAGGCACGGTTCGCTGTCGATGTTATTGAAGATATGCATACCATGTCAGCATCATCATACAGGTTCCATGGAGGCGGTGCTATATCCTCAATGAAAACTTTTGCGTTGTAGCCTTCATTCTTCATAATTGTTCCTAACAGGATAGATCCAAGGCGGGGCAGTGAGGTCCTGCTGAAAATGTGTGCGCCTGGTGATTTGGCTTCTATAAAATATATGTTTTTCATGGCTGTTTACCTACTAATGATGAATGATTTCTAACTCTTGATTTATAAATAGTAGCATATCACAGAAAGGTTATTTTAACAATGAGATTGCAGCCAGATAGAGGTGTCTCTGGTTTGTCATCTATGGGTGATGGGAGATGAGAAATGTTCTGTTGATTGTATTGATCCCTTTGGCCAAAAAAAAGGGTGAGGAATGATCCTCACCCTTTGGGATTGCTGATAAAACAGGACAGTTTTTAGTACATACCGCCCATGCCGCCCATGCCGCCCATGCCGCCTGGCATACCGCCTGGCATACCGCCCGGCATATCACCGCCTTTTTCGTCAGGAAGGTCAGTTATCATAACACTTGTTGTCAGCATCAGTGCTGCTACGGAAGCTGCATTCTGAAGCGCTGATCTGGTAACTTTTGTCGGGTCGATGATGCCTGCCTCGATCATGTCCACATAATCTTCAATATTGGCATCAAAGCCAAAGTTTTTATTGTCATTGTTTTTGACTTTTTCAACGATGACGGACCCTTCAAGACCGGCATTGCCGACAATCTGCCTGATCGGCTCTTCAAGCGCTCTTCTGACTATATCGACTCCGACTTTCTGGTCAACATCGTCCAGTTTCAGACCCTCAAGCACGGGAAGTACCCTCAACAGAGCAACACCGCCACCGGCAACGATACCTTCTTCAACAGCTGCCCTTGTTGCATGGAGTGCGTCTTCAACTCTTGCCTTTTTCTCTTTCATCTCCGTTTCAGTTGCTGCGCCTACATTGATGACAGCAACGCCGCCGACGATTTTAGCGAGGCGTTCCTGAAGCTTCTCCCTGTCATAATCGGAAGAAGTTTCTTCGATCTGCGCTTTAATCTGTTTTACACGGCCCTGAATTTTTTCGGTGTCTCCAGCTCCTTCAACAATTGTTGTATTTTCCTTGTCAACATTAATCTTTTTGGCCTTGCCGAGGTCGTCAAGGGTAATGCTTTCAAGTTTAATCCCGAGGTCTTCAGATATCATTGTTCCGCCTGTGAGTATTGCGATATCTTCAAGCATGGCCTTTCTTCTCTCTCCAAACCCCGGTGCTTTTACAGCGCAAACCTGCAGGGTGCCGCGGAGTTTGTTCACAACGAGGGTAGCCAGGGCTTCCCCATCGATGTCTTCAGCAATGATCATGAGGGGCTTCCCCATCTTTGCTGTCTGCTCGAGGATGGGAAGGAGGTCCTTCATGGAACTGATCTTTTTCTCATTAATAAGAATGAGGGCGTCCTCGATGGAGCACTCCATTCTTTCTGCGTCGGTTACGAAGTAGGGAGATATATATCCCCTGTCAAACTGCATACCCTCAACAACGTCGAGAGTTGTCTGCATGCTTTTTGCTTCTTCAACGGTAATGACACCGTCTTTTCCTACTTTATCCATTGCATCAGCAATCAGATTGCCAACCTCAGGGTCATTATTAGCAGAGATTGTGCCGACCTGAGCTATTTCTTTTTTGTCCTGTATTGTTTTGCTGTTTTTCTTCAGCTCCTCAACGACAGCTTCCACGGCCTTCTCAATGCCCCTCTTGATTTCCATGGTGTTTGCACCTGCGGCAGCATGTTTAATGCCTTCTTTGTAGAGGGCATAGGCGAGGACTGTGGCAGTTGTTGTTCCGTCACCTGCAACATCAGATGTTTTGCTTGCTACTTCTCTTACGAGCTGGGCTCCCATGTTCTCATAGGGTTCCTTCAGTTCAATTTCCTTTGCTACGGTCACACCGTCTTTGGTAATTGTCGGGGCACCGAATTTTTTATCAAGGATTGCGTTCCTTCCCTTCGGGCCCAGTGTTGATTTTACTGCGTCACTCAGTGTAGTGACTCCACGCAGTATTGATTTTCTTGCATCTTCTCCAAAAAGCAGCTGTTTTGGCATTGTTTCCTCCTTTTAAACTCTATATTAATATATTCTTATTTTTCTACTATTCCAAGAATATCGTCTTCCCTGATTATGAGATATTCTGTGTCATCGATATTGATTTTGGAACCGGAGTATTTCTCGAAAAGTACGATATCACCAACTTTGACTTCCATCTTCTGGACTTTGCCGTCGTCAGTAATTTTTCCCGAGCCAACTGCTACGATTTCTCCTCTTTGAGGCTTTTCTTTTGCAGTATCGGGAATATAGATTCCTCCTGCGCTCTTTTCGGGCTCTTCAGAGTATTTAACCACGACTCTGTCTTTTAGCGGTTTTAAGTTCATAATTAGCTCTCCTTTCTTTTTTACAGATGATTTTTCTTGATTGTATAGGTCTCAAGCGGGTTTAGCACTCTCATGAGGCGAGTGCTAATTTAATATAAATTGAAGAGTAAAACAAGGCGCCTTTATGGCAGGGAAAAGGCTTTATGGGGTTGTTATAGCTATATATGTGTATTTATCTCCGTTATTCTCAATATTACTCAAATTTTTAAAAAAGTCCATAGTTCAATGCTTCACAGTGTTTTCATGACGAACAGGAACGCACTATTTACCAACGGCTAATACGGCCCTTGAAGTCCCTTATAAAGAGACGTATCACTAAAATGCCAAATATAAATCCGCCAATATGTGCAAACCAGGCAACCCCCCCGTGACCAGCTGCTCCCTGGCTTAATATCCCGTTAATAAACTGAATCAAAATCCATAAACCGATCACAACAACTGCCGGCAGCCTGACCACCTGGATAAAAAAACCAAGAAAAATGAGGGTATGAACTCTTGCCCGGGGAAAGAGCAGAAGATAGGCCCCTAATATCCCCGAAACAGCTCCACTGGCACCGATCATTGGAATTGTTGATCCCGGGTCTGTTAGTGCATGTGCATACGCTGCAGCATACCCGCAGAGCAGATAAAAAATGATGAATTTTCCATATCCAAGTTTGTCTTCGACATTATTCCCAAATATCCAGAGAAAGAGCATGTTGGTACCGATGTGCAGCAGGCCCCCGTGCATGAACATAGAGGTAAGGACCGTTATGAAAGGATGCACGGGCTGTACAGTCTGAAAAGTCAAAAGAAAATGAGGGATTGCTCCATATGCGTATGCAACCCTCCCCTGATCGGGAGGTGCCATTACCTGGAGAAGGAAAACTATAATATTGAGGGCGATAAAAATAATTGTTACAAAAGGGAAATTCTGTGTAGGGTTGTCATCTTTGAATGGAATCATGAGTGAAATTAACTAAATAATCAGGACTTTGTCAAATCATTCATCTTCTGTCCTATTATTCCTCCCCTTGGCACCTCGACACCCTTACAATATGCTATAATTAAGTATAAAGACATACGGGGGCGACTGGCTTCGACGAGGGTTATGAGGTCCAGGTCGCATGCCGTGGCGCTGTCACCACGATAAAAGGCAGCACAACACACAAACGCCAACAACGAACTGGCACTCGCAGCTTAATAAAGCTGTGCGCTTCCCCGGGAACACCTGCTACCCGGACCGAGGCGTCGACGAGCAGGCTGGTCTGAAGAAGTTTCCCTTGGTCTTCAGGCGAGATTGAAAGGGATTGGATGGGGGAGAGCCTTCTTGCCGGCGAGCCCGAATCTGAAATTCAAAAGGTAAGATAAGCATGTAGACGCCTGGATGTAGTGCTTTCGGACGCGGGTTCGATTCCCGCCGCCTCCACCATTAAAGTGCCATAGTGCAAAAAGTGCTGAAGAGCAAAAGCGGGACAGGCCTATCGCCTGTCTTTTTTTTATGGAAATTCTGATCTAGTGCACTTTTGCACTGTTCTTCTATAGGCAATGTGAAAACGATGGAATTGATGCTGAGCATATGCATTGGAATCGGCTTAAGCGCTGCGTGCGGCTATCGTGTATTTGTCCCCCTTCTCGGGATGGGTATTGCTGCAGCGAGCGGTCACATAACACTGCCGGTTGAGTATGAGTGGATTGGGTCAGGACCTGCAATTGCGGCCTTTGCCCTTGCAGCACTTCTTGAGATTTCCGCTTACTATATTCCCTTTGTTGACAATGTCATGGATACTGTGGCAACTCCCGCAGCGGTTATCGCCGGAGCAATTGTCATGTCATCTCTTGTCACTGATGTAAGTCCTTTCTTAAAATGGAGCCTTGCCATTATCGCGGGAGGGGGTACTGCGGCTCTCTTTCAGGGGTCGACGACACTCATACGAAGCACTTCTACGGTCACGACGGCAGGTATGGGGAATTTTGCTGTCAGTACAATAGAAACAGGGATGTCTCTGATCCTTACTCTTCTTGCATTTATACTGCCCTTCATTGCAGGTCTGATAATACTGTTTGCTTTCATTTTTCTTGTGAAAATGGCTTTGAAAAAGACACGTCAGTGGAACAGGAATTAACAGGAGTCAAGGCATTCTGATGAGGGAGTGATTGCTGAGTGCTGTAAGCTGACAGCCTTTTTTACTGTTCTGCTGTTTCATTGATTCTTTCTTCAAACTCCCTGGCCTTCGTCTCAAACTCCGCATGCAGGGTTTCCAGTTCAGAAAATAGTGTCTTGATATTTGATTGTGAGCGATGAATGGATTTTGAGAGCCCCTTTATTGATTCTCCGTTTCCATTCATCGATGCCTCCAGAAGGGCGCTGTTTTCCTTTTCTGTCCTTTCTTCCAGGCGGATTATTTCACTTTCCACAATGTTTATCCTTTCCTGCAGGGACCCCAGTGTCCTTGATTTCTCATTTATCAGTTCAGCCCGGAGGCGCCGGAGTTTTTTTCTGTCATTCAACCGGGTGGGGGACGTCTCTAATTCAGGTGCGGGCTGAGTCTTCTCACTTTCATTTTTCCATCCGATGCGGTCCAGGAAATCCCCGTATGTGCCCTCAAAAAAAGTCACCTTCCCGTTATCAAAGACAATAAGCCGTGTTGCAAGTGCATGAAGGATCATCTCACTGTGCGTTACCAGAAGGACAGCCCCTCCAAATTCTTCAACGGCGGCGAGAAGCGATTCAGTTGATTCCATATCAAGGTGGTTTGTGGGTTCATCGAGGAGCAGCATGTTTGCGGGACTGACAAGCAGCTTGCCGAGGAGGACCCGGCTTTTTTCTCCGCCTGAAAGGACGTTGATTTTTTTCAATGCATTATCGCCCTGGAACATCATGGCCCCGCAGATGCCTCTGGATACCCCTCTGCTTCGTTCCGGATGAGCATCCATGATTTCTTCTTCCACGGTTTTATGAGGGTTGAGACGAACTATATTGGTCTGACCGAAATAGGCGAGTCTGGAAGATTTATGGTGACATACAGTGCCCTTCTGTGGCGTAAGCTCTCCCGCGAGCAGCTTCAGGAGTGTTGTCTTCCCTCTGCCGTTTTTCCCGATTATTGCAATGCGGTCTCTTTTCCCGACATAAAAGCTTAAGCTATCAATAAGCGGAGGCCCTTCAGGGTCAAATCCAAAAGACAGATCTTTTACCTCCATGAGCTGCTTTCCGGTAAAAGGTGCTGTGTTGAATGTGAACTCGAGGTTCCTTATTTCAGATAATTCTTCGAGCTGATCCCTTTTCTGCAGACTCTTTATCCTTGACTGAACAGCCTTTGCTTTTGTGGCCTTTGCACGGAACCGGTCAATAAACTGCTCCACTTCTTTCCGTTTCTTCTCATCGTTGATGCGGGTCTTTTCATAAATTTCCTCTTCCATGAGGAGCTGTTCATATACCTTCCCTGTGGTGCCGGCGACCTTTTTTATTGTGCAACGGTGTATTGCCATCGTGTGTGTCGTTACACTGTCCATAAAGCTGCGGTCATGGGTAATTATGATCAGTTCCTTTTGCCAGTTCGTAAGGAACTGTGCAAGCCATCGCAGGGAGAGGATATCAAGGTAGTTTGTCGGTTCGTCAAGGAGGAGGGCGTTCGGGTCTGACACAATCACTTTTGCAAGATTCAGGCGCACCTGGTATCCGCCGGAGAGCTCCTCAGGACCAAGAGTAAGGTCGTGAACGGTAAACCCGAGTCCCATGAGAATTGTTTCCGCCTTATAGGTATCATCTTTTGCGTCTTCACTTCCGGGTATGCTCAGGCACGCTTCTTTAAGAACCGTATTTTCGGTGAACTGGATGTGCTGGGAAAGATGTCCCAATCTGTAACTGACGGGCACGCTGATGTTCCCTGAGTCGGGCTGCTCTAATCCAAGCAGCATCCTGAAGAGGCTCGTTTTCCCGTGGCCGTTCCTTCCTACCAGACCTACCCGTTCCCGCGGGTTGAGAGTGAAGGTGACGTTTTCAAAGATAGTCTGCTTGCCGTATGATTTGTTGAGGGCATTAACCTGGATCATGTCTTGAGATATTCATGCTGACGGCCGGTCTTAAGATTAAGAGAGGTTGTGAACCCGCTTATCCTCTGTTTTCGTTATTGTCTGAAGTAAAATATTAGAGCGTAAAAGTAATTGTAAGATTTACTGCTTCTCTTTTGCAATATAACCTGTCTCTGTTGTCCTGCGGGCAGGGGGGTGTCTGAAAGGGTAAAGAATAACCGTGATTTTGCCGATTATCATAATACTATGGCATGAAGTGAAGAGTGAACATATTTACATGGCTGATGCAGAAAGGATGAAAAAATGAATGATCTGGAAATGGACGAATGTCTATACGTGAAGCGGAGTAATGGCTCATTTGGCGGGGGGAACACTTCCCGGGAAAAGGTGCTCGAAACTGTCTGGTATCCCTGCAAAGTAGAGGACGGTTTTGTTGAACTGCTTCTCGTTACGGATAATCTCGAGGGCATCATCATGATTAGGGAGCGGGTCTCCGTCGAGCGTTTCAGGGATGAGTATTCTGAAGTCGAGAACAGCGGGGACATATATAAAAGATTGAAAGAGAGAGTCCCTGGCTAAAACTTATTCAAGCAGTAAGTGCTTTTTCTCATACCATTAAAATTTGTGACTGGTACGGCCCCTTTGGAGAGCAGAGCTGTTCTCAGGGGATTTGTCTTGATCGAGACCATGGAAATCACTGTACATTCGTCTGGCTATGGGTCTGAAAAGTGAAGGATAAAGAATACTGGAGACAACGGCAGTTACAATGAGGGCATCTCCCAGCTGCCCGTTAATTAATCCCATCTTTACGCCGAGAGTTCCCGCAACAACCATAAGAGACAGGGGAGCTGACAGGATGAAGGACATACCCAGGGCGTAGAGCATCTTGATTTTCATGAAGTGACAAAACAGGAGAGGGAAGAGATTGCTCGCAAAGACCATGAGAGTAAGAAAGAGCGATAACTGAATGACGGGAAGAGACGCCAGCATGCTGATGTTCAGGTCAGCCCCGACGCCGATGAAAAAAAAGGGAGTAAAGAAGCCGAACCCGACGGCGTTTATCTTGTCCTCGAAACGGCCTTTGCTCTTGAATACATAACTGAAAACCACCCCTGCCATAAATGCCCCGAGAATGGGCTCCAGGCCCGAGACATAGGCCACCATCGCTCCGGCAAAGGCGATGAAGAGAACAACCCGTATCCCCTCCTCAACAGGGTCTTCACTCTCCATGACTTTCTTCACCTTTTCCGGGTTCCACCACGCAATGATGTAGAGCAGTCTCAGGAAGAGGACTGCTCCGGCGGTGAGGAGGAAAAACTTTGCGCTTTCAACTGCGGCCCGCAGTGTTATCCCGTACTGATGGTGGATATCAACTGCCATCAGTACAAGTATCGACAGCAGTTCCCCTGTGAGGGCTATCCCGATAATGTTTCGGCCTGCATCTGAATCAACAATTTCAAACTCTTTCAGCACGGGAATAATAATACCCGCTGAGATCATGGACACAACAACGCCCAGAAAAAAAGGATAGCCAAGGTAGTGAAAGAGAACGGGGAAGATGAGCAGGGGGAGAAGGGGAATAATAATATACCAGTGGAAGTTGCGTTCTATTATAAATTTTCTTAAATCGATCTCCATGCCGACTATAAACATGAGGTAGATGAGACCCAGTTCCTTCAGCAGAGGGAACCAGTCGGGCCGCGTCTCTATGAGCATGTTGAAGAGAAGAACGCCGTATACGATTTCCAGTGCCGCCGATGTGATTCTGATTTTTCTTGCAATAAAGGGAATAAGGGCGGACCCGCTGATCACGGCAAACAGTATAAAGAGCTGTTCTTTCATCCTGTCTACAGTGCTTCTTCCACCTGCGGAAGGAGCAGAGTGGATATCATGAATTCTTTGAGGATCAGCCAGCTCGTGTCAGGGTTCAGAAAAGGAATGAGCAGCCGTTCTTTTTTCCACCCGCCGATGTCAGCGATCATGAGGTTGTAATCTTTCAGGGTCCCGGTGACTGATTTCACAGGGTTCCCGTCCAGGACTTCTTTTTTGACACTCAGTTTATACATCAGGCTCACTTCATTGATCATCTTTTTCATCTCTTCAAAGGCGTCGACGTCTTCATCGGAAGAAATGTACTGCGGAGGATTTACAAGGAGGGTGCTTACTTCATTGTTCAGAGAAGAGGCTATTTCCAGCGCCGTCTCCAGGGACCTCTGCAGATTTGCCTGGTCAAGGGACGGAACAGCGGCTTTTTCATAGGGGAAGGTCCCGGCAGTGACAAGGAGTGGACAGTTTGATAAATGGGACAGCTCATGGAGAAAACCTTTTTTCCCTGCATCAGAATTTATGTTCAGCACCGAACGGGGCAGGGCATCTCTGGACAGTACGATGAGGCCCTGCCGTCCCTTCAATTCTTCAATTTTACTCTTTATTGCCCGGAGAGGAGTGAGCATGGATTCATGAACCTCAAGGTTCTTAAATTTTTCATTGAGGTGTTTCTCCCTTAATTCCGGGTTTTCAGCCGCCTTTTTAGAAAGAACGGCGACAATCCTGTCCAGGGGGAAGATGGTACAGAGGTATTCAAGCTCCTGAAAGAATGACTCATCTTCATTACCGCCCACATATGCAATTATGATTGAACCGTATTCCAGAGGGAACTGCTGGAACTTGAAGGTAAGAATTTCTGAAACAGTCTTGAGCACTGCGGGGTCGCCGAGAATAACGACCCTGTCTTTCGGCTTCAGCACCGTGTCACTTTTGGGGATGATGATATTGTCGTCCCGGTAAATAATGCCAATTCTCCACCTGAGGGGAGTGAGTCTTTTCAATGGTCTGTTTGCAAGCCGGGAATTCTGATGGACCTCTACTTCGAGGATCTCATTTTTCCCCAACCCTATTTCATGAGAAGTTCGTGATGTCTGTTCCAGCTTATTGCGAATGGCAGTGGCGCTTACGGTGAAAATGTTTTCTACCTCCGCTCCCACTGCCTCTAATGCCTCAATCCCTGCCTGTGTCATGCCGATGGCAATGACCCGTCTTGATTCAAAGTGCTCGTTCAGTATTGTTGCAGACTCAAGGTTTACTTTTTCATCGGTTGTCGTAATAATGATTCCGTCTACATCGGATACCCCTGCTTCCTCAAGGACGAGCCTGCTCGTTGCGTCGCCGACAATGATCGAACAGTCGCTCCGTATGGCCTTTCCTTTTTCCTCAGCCTCAGGGTCCAGGTCAATGCAGGTTACTTCAAAATCTCTCGATATTTTTTTGAGGAGCTCACGTCCGATGTTGCCCAGGCCGATAATGACAAATTTGTTGCGCTTCATACTCCACTCCCGGTATTTTTAATAATCATATACGATTTGTCTTCTGAATGCCATAATGTCTTCTGTCAGGAGAGAGGGCACGGGCACCGTGCCCCTACAGTTTAGTGGAAAAACAGATAGGCGATGAATATGGAGGCTGCAATACCTGCAAAATCGGCAATGAGACCGCAGGTAACGGCATACCGGGTATTTTTTATTCCTACTGAGCCGAAGTAGACGGCAATGATATAAAAGGTAGTATCAGTTGCTCCCTGCACTATGGAAGAGACCCTGCCCACAAACGAATCAGCTCCATAGGTGTTCATTGCATCCACCATCATGCCTCTCGCTCCGCTCCCACTGAGAGGTTTCATGAATGCCGTAGGCAAGGCACCCGTGAAATCGGAATTGATGTTAAACATTTCGAGACTAATCTTGATCAGATGAATGAACATGTCCATCGCTCCCGATGCCCTGAAAACGCCAACAGCAACAAGTATTGCGATCAGGTATGGGATAATCCTGACGGCAACGTGAAAACCGTCTTTTGCGCCTTCAATAAATGTTTCGTATACATTCACCTTTCGAATTACGGCAAGAAGGATAAAACATATAATGATAGAGAAGAGGGTAAGGTTGGCCGCGACGGAGGAAAAGGCGGTAATATCCTCTCTGCTCATTCCTGTGAGCAGGAATAGTATGGAACATAAAAGTAAAACGAATCCTCCCAGATAAGAAAGAATTACTCTGTCGAAAAGGTTAATCTTCTGGTATAAGGCAACACTGATAAGGCCAGCCAGCGTTGAAAAGGATGTTGCCAGCAGAATGGGGATAAAAATATCAGAGGGATCTGCTGCGCCGAGCTGAAATCGGTATACCATAATGGTGACGGGAATGAGCGTAAGGCCCGATGTGTTCAACACAAGAAACATGATCATGGCATTCGATGCAGTGTCTTTATTTTTGTTTGTATCCTGCATCTCCTTCATTGCCTTCAGCCCCAGAGGGGTTGCAGCATTATCAAGCCCGAGCATGTTGGCCGATACGTTCATCATGATGGATCCTATAGCCGGATGGTCTTTTTCCAGTTCAGGGAAGAGACGGTGAAAGAAGGGCCCCACCAGCATGGAAAAGATTTTCACGACCCCGCCTTTTTCGCCTATTTTCATGAGCCCCATCCAGAGCGTTAATACCCCTGTCAGGCCGAGGGATATTTCAAACCCGGTCTTTGCATACTCGAAGGTGGCATTCATTATCTGCGGGAAGACTTCCATGTCGTGAAAGATAACGAGCTTTACAATTCCGACAATGAATGCGGTCAGAAAGAATGCGATCCAGATGTAGTTGAGAACCATGGGATATAGTAGCATAGTGAAAAGACAGGGCGAGGGGCACGAGGCGATAGGCGATAGAAAAAACCCATAGCCCCTTGCCTCTGGCCTCTCGCCATCTTTTCTGTTAAGATTTCTATTGATGAGTTCACTTCTTGCTGTTGATTTAGGATTAAAAACCGGCCTTGCACTCTATGGTCGCGATGGTAAGCTGTGCTGGTACCGCTCCAAAAATTATGGTTCAGCCGCCAGGTTGAAACGTGACGTCCATAATGTGCTTGGCAGTATTGCCGACCTCGAAATCCTCGTGATGGAAGGCGGTGGAACGCTGGCGCCAATCTGGCAGCGTGAAGCTGAACGGAGGAACATTGCTTTCAGACAAATCGGTGCTGAACAGTGGCGGCGGAAACTCCTCTATCCCCGTGAGCAGATGACCGGACAGCAGGCAAAGCAGTTTGCTGGTGATCTTGCCAGAAGGATTATTTCATGGTCCGGCTTGTCCCGTCCTGCTTCTCTGAGACACGATGCAGCAGAGGCCATCCTGATAGGATTGTGGGCAGTAATGGATACAGGCTGGTTGAAAGAGGTTCCCCATGAGTTAAGACGCGGTTAATCGAGGTCAGGCGCAGTTCGTAATTTTCTTCAGCTTTGCTCTCAAAGCAAAAAAACCTTTACAATCGATGATTTATTTATTAAACTTTGCTCAATGGCAGAGAAGAGGTCTCGCGTTTTTAAACTTTGCCATGCAATCAAATGGCGGAATTGACAGGGTAGTTCGCGGTTTTAATTCAGATATTTTATGATGGAGGTCTCATGAAGAAAGTCTGTTACAGAGTGCTGCGTCGATACAAGTTTCAGGTCATGAAGAACTATAAGCAACATCTTGAAATTGAGGGCTTTGCCGTTGATACTCCATATCTGCGGCTTGGGAAAAATGGCGAACTGGTTGTAAAGAAAGGCTATGCCTGGGATGGTCCGAGCGGACCGACGGTGGATACCATGGATTTCATGAGAGGGTCCCTTGTTCATGATGCTCTGTACCAGTTGATCCGCATGGAGGAAATCCCCTATACGTACAGAGAATATGCAGATAAGCTGCTGAAAAATATATGCAGGGAAGACGGCATGTCAAAAATCAGATCATGGTACGTGTACCAGGCGGTAAAACGATTCGGCGGTGCGAGTGCGGAACCGGGCAGCGAGAAGCCGGCTAAAATAATATGTGCTCCCGGGTGAGCCTGAATCTTTGAACCTCACGAATCCGAATATGCTGTATTTGACGTTCTTGAACATATAATTCCTTAGTGGAGGTATATGATTTTTTGCCGGGATAAACTACGAGAGAGGAGCAGAGCGTGAGATCGCTTATGAAATCGGGCCTGTCGGCAGTCATTGTGTTCTTTGTTCTGACAGGAGTAGTGCACGGTCAACACACTGAGCAAAATAAAAGTCATGACGATAGCATGTATGATGCTGGTCTCAGATACGCCTCTGAGGGAAAATTTAAGAAGGCACGGTCAATGTTTCAGGCAGCTCGAAAATCAGATCCATACAACACTGATGTGAAATTATCCATGAAACTCATTCAAGATGTGTTGCATAAAAAAATAAACAAAAGTGCGGCGATCAATTTGTTTGCCGGGCTGTTGGTCAAAAGAACGGAAGGTCCTGTCCCGGCAATTGTCGAATTTGATAAAGCTATAAGGGCGGCCCCGGATTATTCCCGGGCTTATGTTATCCGGGGTCTGGCATATGCAGCAAAAGGCGATTATGATCAGGCCGTTTCAGATTACAGTGAGGCTCTTAAAATAGATCAGGAGTATGTGAAAGCTTTTATTTACCGGGGGATTGCATATGCAAGGAAGGACCAGATTGACCGGGCTGTTGCTGATTACAACAGGTCAATAGATCTGGACCGGAACAATAATGATGCATTCTACAACCGGGGGCTTGCCTATACAAGAAAAGGGCAGTACGACCCGGCTGTCTCAGACTTCAGTCGAGCCATTGAGCTGAACCCGAAATATGCAAATGCGTATATTAACCGCGGCTATATTTATATGGTTTACCTCAGTGACAGGGAAAAGGGTTGTTCTGACTGGGAAGCGGCATGTGCCTTAGGCCTGTGTAATAATTACACACTTGCAAAAAAACAAGGCAAATGTAAATGAGGTCAGATGGATCGATGCATGTGCGGTTCAGTACTTCTATTTTTCATATGGTTGTTTTTTTAAATAAATAAAGTACTCTACATTCCCTTTTGGGCCTTTCACGGGTGATGCCGTAGTGCCCGTCACCTTGAGCCCCATTTTTTCTGATTCCCATCTGATCATATCAACAATTTCAAGCCGTTTCTTTTCATCTCTGACCACCCCTCCTTTACCCACCTCATTCCTGCCTGCCTCAAACTGAGGTTTGATGAGCGCCACGATCTCACCGGAAGGTTTCAGGAATTCAAGTACCTTCGGGATGACTTTCAGAAGTGATATGAATGATACGTCAATTGCTGCGATATCAATTTCATCAAAGATCAGGCTCTTTTCGAGGTGTCTGATGTTTGTCTTTTCGAAGAGCACCACTTTATCATGGGTCCGGAGCATCCAGCTGAACTGACCGTAGCCTACATCGATTGCATAGACCTTCCTGGCATTGTTTTGCAGCAGACAGTCCGTAAAACCACCTGTTGATGCACCGACATCCATGGCGACTTTCTCTTCCATGTCAATCCCGAAATGCTTTATTGCATGCTCGAGTTTCAGTCCTCCCCGGCTCACATAAGGCATTTTGTTTTTTATGTCCAGATCATCATCAAGCTTCACAAGCGCGCCGGCCTTGTCCACAACTATGCCGTTGACGAGAACGCTCCCTGCAAGGATCAGGGCTTTTGCTTTTTCTCTGCTCTCCACAAGGCCTTTTTCAAAGAGCAATTTATCGAGGCGGGATTTGTTTTTGGGAGTATTTGAGCTCATTTGTTAGCCCGCATCAATAGCTGGGGGGGAAGATATACTTACCGCTGAAGGATTGACAGTAAGAATTGCCTGTTGTAGACGGGCAATCAAGAATAATAGTCTGACTCATTGCAATCCTGGATTATGGGATTTACGAATTGATCGTTTCCAAAGCGCTGTCAGTTCTTTGCCTGTGCGGAGCGTGAAGCCCGTGGTTTCTTCCCGACAAGGGCAAGCGCTTCCCTGGTGATTCCTTCAGCATCGAGACCCAGTTTCTGCCTTAAAAGGCTTTGAGGACCCTGCTCAATGAAGGTGTCAGGAATTCCGAGCATCTTAAACTTTAATCCCTGTATCCCTGCCTCGGTAAGCTTTTCGAGAACAGCGCTTCCAAAACCTCCCAATAGAGCATTTTCTTCGACAGTCAGGATATGCATGCATTTTTCAGCGTGATGTGATAGTGCGTCAATATCAAGGGGCTTCACAAAACGGGCATTCACTACACAGGCACTTATATGGGCGTCAGCCAGGAGTTCGGCAGCAGATACTGCTGCAGTGACTGTACTGCCGATAGCAACTATCAGGATATCTGTTCCTTCGCGGAGAAGTTCTGACGTGCCCGGAAGAATGGCTTCCAGATTCTCATTTTCCTGATTATCAACGACTGCACCTCTCGGGTATCTGATGGCCGCGGGTTTATTCATTGATAATGCCGTCTTCAGCATACACCTGAGTTCATAACCATCCTTGGGGGCCATAACCGTTAAGTTCGGAATGTGCCTGAGGTAAGAAAGATCAAAAGTTCCGTTGTGAGTGGGCCCGTCATCTCCAACAATTCCGGCCCTGTCGATTGCGAATGTTACGGGAAGATTCTGAAGACATATATCATGTATGATTTCATCATATGATCTCTGCAGAAAGGTAGAATAAACTGCCACAACCGGTTTCAGTCCCTGTGTTGCGAGACCGGCAGCAAAGGTAGCGGCGTGCGGCTCGGCAATTCCGACGTCATAAAATCTCTTTGGATAAGCTCTCACGAATTCTGACAGGCCGGTCCCTTCAGTCATTGCTGCTGTGATGGCAACGATGCGCTCATCAGCTGCGGCAAGCTTGGTGAGACAGTTGCCGAAAATTTCACTGTAGGACTTCCTCGATGACGGCTGCGCTTCTCCGGTCTCAATATCGAAGGGGCCCACACCGTGAAAAATAGATGGATTCTTTTCTGCCGGTTCATATCCCTTGCCCTTTTTTGTGATCGCATGGATCAGAACCGGTTCAGGAAAATCTTTAAAGGTTTCCATAACTTCTATCAGGGCATCAATTTTGTGCCCGTCCACAGGCCCGACATATTCAAATCCCAGTTCCTCAAAGAGCAGACCGGGAACAACCAGTCCCTTTACCGTTTCCTCTGCTTTCTGGGCTATTTTCAGGGCTGCTTCTCCAACGCCGGGGATCTTTTCAAGAAGGTGTTTTGTCTCTTTCTTGAATTTTGTATACAGATCGCCAATCAGGATTCTTTGCAGGTATGCAGAGAGTGCGCCTACATTGGGAGAAATTGACATTTCATTATCATTCAGAATGACAATCAGGTCCTTTTTCAGGTGTCCCGCATGATTGAGCCCTTCAAAGGCAAGGCCTGCAGTCAGGGCTCCGTCACCAATGACCGGGATTACCTTAAAGGATTTTCCGTTCTGTTCGCGGCCTTCCAGAATGCCCAGTGCTGCTGATATTGATGTTGAACTGTGTCCTGTACCAAAGGCATCATGCGGGCTTTCTGTAATTTTGGGGAACCCCGAGATGCCGCCATGCTTCCTGATAGTAGAGAATGAATTGAGCCTTCCAGTTAGCAGTTTGTGGGCGTAGGCCTGATGTCCCACGTCCCAGATTATCTTGTCTTCCGGGGAGTTAAATACATAATGGAGGGCAACGGTGAGATCTACCGTACCCAGGTTCGATGCAAGGTGTCCACCGTTGGTTGCAACGGTCTGAATAATTATTTCCCTTAATTCGTCAGCGACTTGCTGTAACTCGGGGACTGTAAGTTTTTTTAAATCTTGAGGATCCTTTATTTTTTCAATATGCATAATTCTGTTCCCGCGCGGAGGTGATGACGAGGCCTTGAGGCCTGCCCACGCAGTATGTTCTAATTTCTCCTTGAAATGATATATCTGGCAATTTCTGCCAGTGGTTCAGCCTTCTTACCAAAATTTTTTATTGCCTTGAGAGATTCATTCACCAGATCTTCCGCAATTTTTTTAGATTTCTCAAGACCGAACGTTGATGGGTACGTGTTTTTGCCTTTCGCATTGTCCGCACCGGTGGTCTTGCCCAACTCTTCTTTTGTACCTATTATATCAAGAATATCATCAACAATCTGAAATGCAAGTCCTGTTTTTTCTCCGTACAGGGTCAAGGCCTTAAGCCTGGACGGGGAACATTCTGCCATGAGAGCGCCAATACGTGTGGATGCCCTGATAAGCGAGCCGGTTTTATGGGTATGAATGTAAATGAGTTCTTTCGGTGTAGCGTTCGTTCCTTCAAGGGTTAGATCTGCCTGCTGGCCTCCAACCATACCGTCAGGCCCCGCTCCTCCTGACAGCTCGCTGATGACTTTTATTAAAGGCTTCCGGCTGGCCCTTGTATTTGAAATTATGTGAAATGCGTCAGTGAGAAGCGCATCCCCCGCAAGTATTGCCGTGCCTTCGCCAAAAACCTTATGGGTAGTCGGCTGATTTCTTCTGAAGTCATCGTCATCCATGGCAGGCAGGTCATCATGTATCAATGAATAGGTATGGATCAGTTCAAGAGAAGCAGCAACGGGGATAATGTTTTTTGACGTGCCGCCTGCCGCTTCATAGCTTGCTATAGCGAGGATGGGACGCACTCTTTTGCCCCCTGCCATTAATGCGTAACTCATTGCCTCCCGCAGGGTTTTGGGGCAGTCTTTGCTCTTTTTTTTCCCAGAGATATAATTTTTCAGAAAATCGTCTATAAGCCGTCTTTTTTTCTGCAAATATAGCTTAAGTTCCATAGCCAGTATATTCCGGATTTTATTGATAAAAAAATGAAACGGTGCTTCCGCTTTATAGTATACATAAAATATTTCACTTTTGGCATTGCCGGGCAGGGGGAAGGCGGAAAGAGATGAACTATTATGTGCAGTGGATAAATTTTGAGAAGAATATGAAGCAGCGACAGCTTTCAGCGGGGAGTTGAATTATCAGGGAGAGAGAGGGAGATGAAAGAATTTTGTAAAAACCATTCGGAAGGATGGTAAGATATTGTGAGTAAGACACCGAGAGTAGTAGCAGGAAGAAGGGTGATAGTCTCATGACACTCAGCACACTTCTGTCAGACAGGGCGGCGCAGAATGGGAAAAGAACGTGTATCAAGTTTGATGACAGAAATATTTCCTATTCTGAACTGGACTCTCTTGTAAGCCTGTGTGCCGGAGGACTTTCTTCACTCGGCGTGAAAGCAGGGGGACGGGTGGCCATTTTAATGGAGAACTGCCCTGAGTACATAATTTCCTACTTCGCAATACTGAGGTGCGGCGGCATTGCAGTCCCGGTCAATACCTTTTTGACCCCCGATGAAATTTCTTATATTCTGAATGATTCAGGAAGTGAGATCCTTATTTACGGGGCCGGATTTTCTGCTCACGTGGAGACAATAAAAAAGAGCATGCCCGACCTGAAGGAGGTTCAATTCAGAGAGATTCCCCGGAGGGAGGCTGTCCCGTCAGACAGGTCTGAAAATGATGTAGCAGTGCTCCTTTATACTTCCGGGACGACGGGGTTTCCCAAAGGGGCAATGCTGACCCATCGAAATCTCATATCCAATGCGGAGGCAATTATGAAGGTTGTTCATCTGTCTCGAAAAGACAGAATACTGCTCTTCCTGCCCTTATTCCATTCTTTCAGCTTTACTGTCTGCGTTATTTTGCCGGTCTATGGCAGTGCCGGGATGGTTTTGCTGCCATCGGTAAAACCATTCTCCAGGGTTATGAAGAGTGTGTTCCGTGACAGAATTACTTTTTTTGTTGCGGTGCCGACAATTTACAATATTCTTTCAAGGAAGAAAATGCCCTTCTTTGCAAAGTACCTTCTGAAATTTCTTGTCAATATCAGGGCATGCATATCAGGTGCAGCAGCACTTCCTGAATCTACTATAACTGCATTTGAAGAGCGTTTCAACATCCCTCTGATTGAAGGCTACGGGCTGACAGAGGCGTCACCCGTTGTCGCAGTGAATCCCCTGAAGGGGGTGAGAAAGCTGACATCTGTGGGACCGCCCATCCCCGGAGTCAAAGTATCTGTTATCGGAGAAGACGGGCAGGATTTGCCGGTGGAGAGCCCGGGTGAGCTGAAGGTAAGAGGTCCCAATGTCATGAAGGGATATTTTAACAGGAAAGAAGAGACGGCTGATGCTTTAAAAGGGGGATGGCTCCATACGGGAGATATTGCAAAGATAGATGCTGACGGTTACATATATATCGTTGACAGGAAGAAGGACCTCATCATTGCTGACGGAATGAACATTTATCCCCGGGAAGTGGAAGATCTCATAATGGAGCACGAAGTTGTTGAAGAGTGTGCAATGGTGGGAATCCCCGATGGAAGAGGATCGGAGACCTCGGTGCTCTATGTAAAATCCAGGGAAGATACTCATCTGAACGAAAATGATTTGAGAAACCACATTAAAGGACGATTGGCGCGTTTTAAGATCCCGAGAAGGATCATATTCATCGATGAATTCCCCAAGACAGCTACGGGGAAGATAAAGAAAGCTGAATTAAGATTAAGGAAGCTTTAAAGAAATCGTTCCCTGTACGGGGGTGTCATTTGCAGATTCCAGGAGCCACTTAACGGGGTATGTTGTGTATTCAAGAGAAGAAAAAATGCCTTCCAATTGAAGTTCAAATGTCTTTTAAGTTACCATAATACAACATGAAAGCTATAATATTAAGCGGCGGAAAGGGTACACGGCTGAGACCCTTGACCTATTCGGGAGCAAAGCAGCTTGTGCCGGTGGCCAACAAGCCTATCCTGTTTTATTGCATAGAAAACATCGTTCAGGCCGGCATCACTGATGTGGGCATTATCATATCGCCCGAAACAGGGCAGGAAATAAGAGAAACTGTCGGCGACGGCAGCCGTTGGGGCATTCAGATTAAATATATCATTCAGGATGTACCAGGGGGGCTTGCTCATGCAATCAAGACCGCCAGGGACTTCCTCTCCGATTCCTCCTTCGTCATGTACCTGGGCGACAACCTTATCGGGACAAGAATTGACCGGTTTGTGAGTGAATTTAACAGCACTACGCCGGAGGCGCTGATATTGCTGAAGGAGGTTGAAAATCCGAAGCAGTTTGGTGTTGCAGACGTGACAAAAGAGGGAACAGTTCTGAAATTGATAGAAAAGCCCGATGACCCTCCATCAAATCTGGCCCTTGTGGGCATTTATATATTTTCTCCTAAAATACATGACGCCATCGGGAAAATTAAGCCCTCAAAAAGGGGGGAACTTGAAATAACCGATGCGATCCAGAAATTGATTGATATGGGATGTAATGTGGAAAGTTTTATTCTTGATATGTGGTGGCTTGATACCGGGAAAAAAGACGATATGCTTACTGCCAATGTGATTGTACTCGATGAGTGGCTGAAAGAAAGTATTGATGCCCAGGTAGATGACAAAAGCAATATCCTTGGCCGGGTGTCGATCGGCAGGGGATCTGTTGTAAAGGACAGTAAAATACGGGGACCTGTCGTGATAGGTGAAAATGCAGTGATTGAAAATGCCTTTATCGGTCCCTACACCAGCATTGGCAATAACTCAAAAATTATCAAGTCTTCTGTTGAGCATTCTGTTATTATGGACGGCAGTGAACTGATTGATATTGAGAGGCTGGAAGAAAGTCTTATCGGTAGGAATGTGAGGATTTTCAGGAATCATAAAATGCATAAAGCGCTGAGACTGATGATTGGCGACGATTCTGTGGTTGAAGTATGAGGATGTTGCAGGACTTCTCATTCTTTTTTTGAAATAATGCTGATTCCATTGGTGAAAGGTTAAGTATTAAATGGACGGTCTTAAAATAAGGGAATTAATGCAGTTTGAAGACCAGCGGGGCTGGCTTGCGGAAATAATCAGGGATGATGATTCTGATATCAGGCCGGTTATGTCTTATATTTCAATGACAAAACCCGGGCTCGCCAGGGGACCCCATGAGCACAGGGAACAGACTGACTGCTTCTGTTTTATTGGCAGATTCAGGCTTTATATATGGGATAACAGGAAATCTTCAGCAACCTATCAGGAGAGCATAACCATAAATACGTCTGATCTTCCTACCATGGCCATAGTCCCGCCGGGGGTTGTTCATGCCTATAAAAATGTAGGGGAAAAAGACGGGCTTGTCATCAACCTGCCCGACAGGTTGTATATGGGTCGGGACAAAAAAGAACCGGTGGATGAGATCAGGTACGAGGATGACCCCTCATCCCCTTTCATAGTGGAATGATGAAGATTCTTGTAACAGGCGGAGCCGGCTTCATCGGGTCCAATTTTATACAGTATGCCCTTGAGGCACATTCTGACTACGCAATAATAAATTTTGACAAGCTTACCTATGCGGGCAATCTTGAAAACCTGAAAGAGTGCGAATCATCAGAGCGATACAGTTTCATAAAAGGCGACATCGGTGACAGAAAACTGCTTGAGGGGATTGAGTTTGACGGTATTATTAATTTTGCCGCCGAGAGTCATGTCGACAGAAGCATACTTGATGCCCAGCCTTTTCTGGAGACCAATATAATGGGTACTTACAATCTCCTTGAGGTAGCGAGACAGAGGGGCTGTACTTTTCTGCATGTATCTACTGATGAAGTCTATGGTTCAACAGAAAAAGAACCATTTAGTGAGGACTCACCGTTAATGCCGAACAGCCCCTACGCTGCAAGCAAAGCTTCATCGGACATGCTCGTACGGTCATATATGGAAACCCATAATCTCAAGGCTATGATAACGAGATGCTCCAATAACTATGGCCCATACCAGTTTCCTGAAAAGCTCATTCCCCTTGTTGTTCTCAATGGCCTGAACGACAAGCCAATCCCGGTATACGGTGACGGCATGAATGTTAGAGACTGGATTTATGTAGTCGACCACTGCAGGGCCGTGGATGCTGTCTTTCAGAAGGGAAGTGTGGGCGAAATCTATAATATAGGCTCCCGGAATGAGTGCCCGAATATTGATATTGTTACCATAATACTCAGGAAGGTCGCAGATAAACGTGGTCTCGATGAAGAGTCTCTGTTGAAACTGATAACCTATGTGGAAGACCGGAAGGGGCATGACAGGGGATATGCTATTGATCCGGGAAAAATTGAAGAGTCGCTGGGATGGAAGCCGGAAATGGATTTTTATCAGGGAATTGAAAAAACTATCGAATGGTACATTGCTCATGAAGAGTGGTGGCAGAGAATTTTAACCAGGGAGTATATGAGATATTATGATGTTCAGTACGGGGAGAGATTGAAGGGGTGAAGATTGCACTGACAGGCTCAGACGGGATGCTCGGACGGGAGATTGAAAATGCCTTCAAAGAAGTTGAACTTGTGTCCTTCACACTCCGTGATTTTGATGTAACTGATCTGGACAAAACCCTGTCTGTCATCAAAGAAACCAAACCTGCCTACGTAATACACTCTGCAGCCTATACTGATGTAGATGGTTGTGAGCATGACCCGGAAAAGGCATTCCTCGTAAACGGTATAGGTACACGGAATGTGGTTATGGCCTGTGAAGAGATTCAGTGCCCTCTTATATATATGAGTTCGGACTTCGTATTTGACGGTATGAAGAAAGAGCCCTATAACGAATGGGATTCGCCCAACCCTCTCAACCGCTACGGCGTTTCTAAATTGATGGGTGAAAATTATGTGACTTCCCTGACGAATCGTTTTTATATTGTGAGGACATCATGGCTGTATGGTAAGAGAGGGAAGAATTTTGTCGATACCATAGACAGGTTTCTTTCAGAGAAAAAGGAGCTGAAGGTTGTAAATGATCAGGTCGGGTCTCCGACCTTCGCATTCGATCTTGCGAAAAAATTAAAAGAACTTATTGGGAAAGGATATGGAACGTACCATCTGACAAACACATCCCACTGTTCATGGTATGAATTTGCTGTTGAAATTGCCAGGCTTCGATCGAGCAGGACACGAATAATACCGGTAACTTCAGAAGAATATAAACTGCCTGCCAAAAGACCAGCCTACTCAGTGCTCAATAATACTATGTTGAAACTTGAAGGGCTGTACGAATTAAGGCACTGGAAAGAAGCCCTGCAGGCCTATCTCGGTCACTGAACTCTGTTATTTCCAGATTTGATTGCATACTTTTTTCAGGATATAAGGAAATCCGGTGCTGAATCCCTTTCTCTCTCGGAGTTCAGCACCGGATTATGTTTTATCTGCAACGTTGTATGATCCAGAATAGAGCACATAATGTTCCGCATCGGAAACAGGCTCGCTCCCCGGTGCACATACCCTGGCCTATTCGATCTTATTTCTTCGCCTCAAGAAACCTTTGGCTGCCATTATGATCCCCCCTGTAAGGAAGAGAGCGGAACTAACAGGTTCCGGGGCAACCGCCGGGAGAATTGTGTCACCATCACGCACGGCCCATGCATATCTCTTTAAATCTTTGGAACTGATATCCTGAGATCCGTACTTGAAACTGAACCTCCATGCATTTGTTGAATCATCAGGATCTTCATTCCCGGACCAGTACATGAAATTTTTTACATCCGTAAACTGGCCAGGAGACTCATATGTAATCCCGGAAGATTCAAAAAGGTGACCCATTTCGCTGTCTGTACAGCTTTTCCCGGTGCAGGAGATATCTGTGGCCGGCAGACGCCAGTCCTGAAAGTCCTGATAGTCAAGACTTTCTGCCCAGTTGATGGCATTATCCCAGTTCATGGTGATGCCTCCATAGTTTGCATTCCCCATCCAGGTGATATCCAGAATATCATCATAGATGAGACCTGCTCCCCGATCATGGAGTGCAGCTTTCGCCGAATGTGTAAAACCAAGAAGTAAGAACATCGTAATAAACAGACTTAATAATCTTTTCATTTTCCCCCGCCTTTCATTTAATGAAATTGTTAGTTGATTGTAGACGCAATAATCCTTTTGCTAAGACGCACCGGTTGTGTGCCGGGACTCGTCTTTTGCCACGCGTCCTCCCAAATACTGCCTCTGTACGTACAGGTCGACCTGTAGTTTGGTACTGCTTTACGCTGTTTAGGGAAAAGTAGGCAGAATTGCCAGTGTGGTGTTACTCTCTTTTACTTGTTCCCATGTCCCCGAATGTGTGTTCTATTAAAATAAAGATATCTGTTTTTGTCAAGTATTTTCAAAGAGTGCTATTAAATTTTTGTCCAGCCTGTCCCTCTATGGTTTATGAATAAATGCAAAATCTGTGCCATAGAACAGCGGTTTGTATACTGCGTAATCCGCATGTTTTTCCCGACACGGAGAATGCTGTAACTGTATAATTATAATAATAAAAACACTCACTGACCGAAATCATCTGAATATGATGTAAAGTTTCGCTGTCATTCGCCCGATTATATAGTTGTGAGACATGACACAGTGTACGTATGTGCAGCTTTTGCCATGTCACAGGAATATGTTATTGTAAGGCGAATGTGCGGCAAGGGGGAATAATCTGTAATTGTAATGTGTTAATGTTCTGAGAAATTCTACCGTGCCTGTCTTAGATAAAACGAACTATTTACATAATATCGCATAGATCATCTGCTTCAGGAAGATAACCGGTTTTTGAGAGGTATGTTATGTCACTAACTGCGTACACAGTCTCCGATGAAAAGGACTTGCATAAAATTTACAGATTACGGTACAAAATCTATTGCTACGAATGGGGTTTTGAAAAACCGGAAAACCACCCTGATGAAATTGTGACCGATATTTATGATCAGCATGCCCTGCACTTTGCCGTTAAGAATGACGTGCAGAAAATTGTTGGGGCGATCAGCCTGATTCTCCCCTCGCCGGAGGGATTCCCGGCTGAAAAATACTGTGAGCTTAATATTGATCCCGATAAAATTTCGGGGGAGTCGGTTGCCGAAATTTCTCGCCTGGTAATTCACAGGAGCTGCAGAAGAAGGTCGGAAGATAAATATATTTACGGACCCGATGAAGAGAGAAGAAGCATCGGGAATTTTAATTTTCCTTCCAGTTATTCAAGGAACACATCTTCTTACAGGAGGGCCGATGACAAATTCAGGCACAAAGGTTCCAGACGTACACATGACTCATATAGTGAACGACGGCGGAGGCACGAAGTAATCATTAATCTATATAAAGCCATATATCGGGAAAGCAAGCGAAGACAGATAACTCACTGGTATGGAGTGATGACGAAAGGGGTCATGTTATTGCTCGACAAGTTCGGTTTTCATTTCAAGGCTATCGGTGATCCTGTTGATTTCCACGGAATTCGTACGCCATTTCTGGGAGATATAGAAAGCATGGAGCAGAGAATGTCCGATAGTAATCCGGAACTGTATGCAGAGCTTACAGCAGATTTATGAACTAATTTGCTGGGAACAGGGGACATATGCTGTATTATATTCCGATCATACCCGGAAGAATCGATCATGGTCCGGAGTTAATCGGAGCTCTTAACCGGGACATGCCAAAACTTGACTGCAAGGATACACTGTTTTTTATTGGAGGCAATGCCATTGGGTAAAGTTGCGGTTTGTAGTATCCTGATTTTATTTTTTTCTGCCGGGTGCATGAACCAGAATATGGGCAAGCAACAATATTATGAAAATGGACGGAACTATCTGGAGAACGGGAACACTGACGGAGCTGTTCTCATGTTTAAGAAAGCAATTGAACAGGACCATAACTATTTTGAGGCACGGTATGAGCTTGCACTCATTTATTCCCGTCAGAACAAGCATGGAAATGCCGAGAGAGAATTGCTCAAGGTGGTACGCCTGAACCCTTCTTTCCATTCCGCCCGTATGGAATTGGCAAAAATTTATCTCATAATGGACAGGGAAGATCAGGCCGAGACTATCCTCAGGGAGGTACTGGATAAGGACGGGAAAAACAAGAAAGCACAGGACCTTCTCAGAAGTATGCGACTGAAGAGTGGTGGCAGATGAAATTGACTGATCGCTAGTACTTTTTGAAAGCATCCCCGAATGTGGATATTCCTCTAGCAGGCACGACTGAGCTGTTATCTGTTCTCTACGATGCATTAAATAATACCCTGCAGTGTTTCGGGAGGCGGGTGGAAATATGGAAAACCTGCTCAAGGAGAACTGATTCCAGGGGCATCTTTATCAATCTCTTCGCATTGCACCTTGAAGATCGTTGTTTCAGCCATTATTATATATATAGCATTGGTGTTGGAAAGATTTATGCGGGTACTCTTGATGGGATGTTGCTTATATTGAACGTGGCCGTTACACTATTTTTCACGAAGACAGGATGAAAAAACTTTGAAGGGCAGGCACTGAATGAATTGTAAATATGAATTCTGATTGCCTGAAGTTTAGTTGTAGGAGCGCGTAATGTATGAAAAACATTTTTCTCTGAAATGCAAACCCTTTGAGTTATTGCCGAACCCGGAATTTCTTTTCGAGAGCAGTACTCATAAAAAGGCGATAACATACCTTGATTACGGGATTAAGGAAAAGATCGGGTTTATTCTTTTGACCGGAGAAATCGGGTCCGGGAAGACTACAATCGTCCGGAATCTGATCAAGAACCTTAACACGTCGATTAAACTTTCACGGATAAACAACACAAAGGTTACTTCGGAACAGCTGATATCCATGATAAATGAAGACTTCGGCCTTGATACAGATGGGAAAAGTAAAACCACACTGTTACGTGATTTGAATGATTTTCTCATTAAGAGTTATTCAAAGGGGTATCAGTCTATCTTGCTTATTGATGAAGCGCAGAATCTGTCACCTGATTTGCTGGAAGAGATAAGACTGCTGTCGAATTTAGAAACAGACAGGGCAAAGCTTCTCCAGATAATACTTCTGGGGCAACCGGAGTTAAATAAGTCTCTTATGCTCCCGGACATGATGCAGTTACGGCAGCGGATTAATATCAGTTATCATATTAACCCGCTCTCTATAGACGAAACAGGGCAATATATCAAACATCGGCTTATGGTAGCCGGGAATATTGAAATCATCAGCTTTGAGGGGGATGTTCTCTCTCTTATTTACAGGTTCAGCAGGGGTATTCCGCGGCTGATTAACATCCTTTGTGATCTTGTGCTCCTCGCAGCCTTTGTCGATGGAAAGAAAGAGGCTAGTGCCGAGATCGTCAGGGACGTCATACATGATCTTGAATCCCGGGATAACTGGGATATCCCCGGGAACAGCGATGCTCAGGAAGCCGGTATGCATGACAGAGATTCAGACTATCAGACACTGGCCGGGGATCTTGCGATCAGAATTATCAAGCTTGAGGAGGCAGTTAAGATCGGTGTTGAAGAGATTGTATTATTATCAGATAAAGTCAGCTGCCTTGAGGAAGAGGTCATGAAAACAAAGAATTCCAAAGAGGGCGGACAAAAACCCGATTCAGAATAATTAATAGATTGATGCTGAAAAAATCGGGGATACCCGGATATCATGAGCGGCTTAAAAGACTATGGAAGCTTCCATTAAAAATCTTAAAAGTGATGATGTCGTTATTATCGGCGCCGGGCCCGCAGGCCTTACGGCTGCCTATCAATTATATAAGAGGGGCAAAAAGTCTGTCATACTCGAAAAAGACAATGTAGTAGGGGGCATATCACGGACAGTTAAATACAAGGACTATCTCTTTGATATCGGAGGGCATCGTTTTTTCACGAAAATTGATGCGGCGAGAGAGATGTGGAAAGAGGTTTTGAGTGATGATCTGCTCCACCGTAAACGGCTCTCTAGAATTTACTACAATAAAAAATTCTTTTTTTACCCCATCCGTCCCCTCAATGCCCTGTCAGGCCTCGGATTGTGGAACAGTTCCATGATTATCCTGAGCTACATACACGCTCACCTCTTTCCCTGCAAAAAAGAAGATACATTTGATCAGTGGGTAACAAACCGCTTCGGAAAACGATTGTACAAAACATTCTTTAAGACCTACACGGAAAAAGTGTGGGGAATGCCCTGTAATGAAATACGGGCTGAATGGGCAGCACAGCGGATTAATGGGCTTTCTCTGCTGAGTGCCATCAGGAATGCACTGGTCAAACAGCATCAGAAAAACAGGAAGAATCTTGCAAAAACATTGATTGACTCCTTTGACTATCCAAGACTGGGCCCTGGGATGATGTGGCAGGCTGTTTCGCAAATCGTTCATCAGCACGGTTCCTCTGTCTGCCTCGAAAATGAAGTTGGAGAGATAGAATGGGACGGCGAGCAAAAAAGGGTAACGTCTGTAGAAGTTAAAGGTGACGGAAGAACAAAGAGAATTTATGGGAAAGATTTTATCAGCAGTATGCCCCTCAGGGAGCTGGTACAGAAGTTCCGGCCGCCCGTACCTGATGACGTGCTTGAAGCCGCGAATAACCTTCATTACAGAGATTTTCTTACCGTAGCCTTAATCGTTAATAAGTCTGAACTTTTCCCTGACAACTGGATATATATTCATGACCCTCTGGTTAAGCTTGGAAGAGTCCAGAATTTTAAAAACTGGAGTCCCCACATGGTGTCCGATATGAGCAAGTCCTGCCTTGGCCTTGAATATTTTTGCAATGAAGGGGACGAACTCTGGAATATGAAGGATGAGGATTTGATCGAACTGGGCAAGAGAGAACTTGAAGTGACCGGACTGGTTGAGGCTGATGATGTTGAAGACGGTAGTGTTGTTCGGATGCCCAAGGCCTATCCTGCTTATGATACAACGTACATGGAAAAGCTTGAAACCATTCGCCGGTTTTTAAAAGGGATTCACAACCTCCATCTGGTCGGTCGAAACGGCTTGCACAGATATAATAACCAGGACCACTCCATGTTTACAGCGATGCTGGCTGTGGAAAATATCCATGGAGCTAACCACGATTTATGGAGTGTCAACGAAGAACAGGAATATCTCGAAGCCGGAGAAAGCAGCTAACAGGTCTATTCAGATCTACCGAACACACGCTTCTTCTGAATAATTACTTTCATTTCCTTCGTAATCATATGCGGTGATGGCAAAACACCATCTTTCCGATGACAAGTTGTTTATGGAAGCGGCGTTAGAATTGCCCACATCGAGTGAATAGACATATCCCCTTGATGAAGTGCCATAATATACTTTATATCCGGCTAATTCGGTCAGTTGGGATCCATCACCGTTTGTAGTCGGTTTAACCCATGAAATAGTTACGTTGCCTCCGCTTCTTGACACCATCCCCTGTTCGCTACCTCTCCTGTCTTGCGAACTGCTGATTGTGCTGGCGCTGCTTCCATCACCGCTGCTGCCTCCGCAAATGAAGGTTGTGACGAGAAGCGTAACGGCAACGATGATTGTTATTTTTCCCACGAAGTTCTTTCTCATGATTGTATGGTAAAAAATATACAGTCTGGTCAGATGTGATTTAGGTCACGGGACAAGCATTTTCCGGTTGGACCTGTTTGCCCGATTATTATTTGGACGAGGTGCCGGATTTGATATTATGAGGGGACATTGCGATACCGCTGACAGCATCAGGAATTTTTTTTGATGAGTACTAAATATAAACGGTAAGTTGATATTCACGGGTGGGGACAAAAAGGAGCTTTAAGGTGAAAAAGTTATTTGAAATCGGGGAAGTTGCTTAACAGATACCACCTCTTTTCTTCTCTGTCAAATTCCCATTTTTCTTCGATTATGAGAGTCTTTTCTATGAGCGTATTGATATTATAGTATTTGATCTCTACCGTCCTGAGTGCCTGCTGTTCATTGCCTGAAAGGGTGCTTTTCAGGACTTCATAGGTAGATATCCTTATGTCCCGAAGTTTTCCAAAGTCCGGTTCCACCTGGCCGGAATCGGTCTTTTTAATATAATCATAGGCTACTGAGAAATAGCCCCATCGAAGGGCGTTTTCGTATTTGAAAGTGGTCTGCTCAAATATATGCATACGTTTTTCAAACGAACTTTCAAGGGAATCACCGAAAGATGCACATCCGGCCAGCACAATAAAAAATATGCAGTACAGGATCTGTACCCTTCCGGTATTCAGTGGTAAGCTGGCTTTCACAGGTGACTTCGACATGTTAATAGTCCAACGGATCAATAATCAGTTCTCCTTTTATTGCAACGAGTCAGATGGAGTGGGTTGCTCCTGACGTGTCAGCAGACGTATTTCCTGGATTGTCTGATTCATGGCCTGGTTTTCCTTTTCCAGTTTTGCGATGCGGTTATTCATGCTATCAACGAGTTTCCCGGACGCTCCGCCTGATTTGAGCTTTGTTCCTGTTTTGGCCAGCTCAGCCCTGAGGCCCGAAATCTGCTTTTTCATGGCTTCTTTATCCCGGATTGTTTTTATGAGCTGTTCTTCCTCGTTCCTTTTATTTCCTGTATCCCTGTCTTTGCCAACTCCGTCCAGTTTTGCCTGCAAGGTCTGATTCTCACTTTTCAGTGTATCCGTTTCAGCGACTGCTCCGGTCAATAACTGCTGAAGCTCAGCTTCTTTTTCCATGCATCCATCCTTGAGGTTGAGACCGATTATGATTCCGAATATAAACGTTATTATTGCTGCTATTAACACAGTCTTGCTATTGGTCAATTCTCTCCTCCTTAAGGTAATTTTAAATAATTATACATGAAACGGATATTTATAAATAAGACAAATTCCCGATGAATCGCTGTCCTTGTCATTTTCCTCCCAAAAGTGTTTAAATTAAAGCATGGCACTACGTGAGATTAATAAATATCCCGACAAGGTATTGAGAGAAAAAACGGAGCCTGTTGAGGAGTTTGACGGTGAACTTCAGAAGCTCATCGATGACATGATAGAGACCATGTATGCAGCACCGGGTGTGGGGCTTGCTGCCAATCAGGTAGGCGTCCCAAAACAGGTCACCGTTATAGATGTGGGTGTTGGACAGGAGGAAAGTTCGTTGATTGTGCTCGTGAATCCTGAGATTGTTCACTGCGGTGGCGAATCCAGCTCCGAGGAAGGCTGTCTGAGCATCCCTGAGTATACGACCATGGTAAAGAGGGCGGAAACAGTAAAGGTCAAATGTCTCGACAGAGAAGGGAATTCCTGTGAAATTCAAGCTGACGGGCTCCTGGCAAGGGCAATTCAGCATGAAATCGATCATCTGAACGGTTATCTGCTGATCGACAGGATCGGACGTATCAAGAAAGAATTTTTCAGAAAAAGGTATGCGCGAGAGCACGCTGCAAGTAAAAAGTAAGAAGCCTGAAGACAATTATAAGTACCCCCGGAAGACACTGTTCTCTCAGAAATAATAATCCCAATCTCATTCCAAACAAACGCAATGAGAACCCAGGATGCAACATCCCGGGGATGGTGTTTGTCTGAACCTGCCATTTTGACTGGTGAACTCAATTTGTAATTTGGCATTTGGTTATTGTAATTTTAATACATGGAATTCTGCTGTATTTGTAAGATAAGAATAGAAAAATTGCATTTTGAGGGATCACTTTGAAGCTGGTTTTTTTTGGTACCCCTGAGTTTGCCCTTTTGCCTCTCCGGGCATTACGCGCTTCAGAGCACGACATTTTAGCTGTCGTGACGCAGCCGGACAGGGAAAGCGGGCGGGGCAGGAGGATAAAATCATGCCCTGTCAAGAGTGAGGCGCAAAAGGCTGGTATGGAAATCCTTCAGCCTGAGAAGGTGCGAGATCCCCGGTTTATTCAAGAAATGAGGAACTTGGCCCCGCAAATTATAGTAGTTGTTGCCTATGGGCAGATCCTGCCTCGAGAAATAATTCATTTGCCTGAACGGGGGTGTGTTAACATCCATGCGTCGCTTCTTCCCGCCTATCGTGGTGCTGCACCGATTAACTGGGCTATTATCAATGGAGAGGAAAATACAGGCGTTACGACCATGTTGATGGATGAAGGGATGGATACAGGCGGAATATTATTGCAGCAAGCTACAGAAATATCAGAAGAGGACTCTGCGGGAAGTCTTTCACTGAGACTCTCAAAAATAGGAGGCGACCTGTTAATGAAAACGTTAGGGAGAATGGAGAAGGGAGACATTACGCCCCTGCCGCAGGGAAGTGGCGTGTCCTGGGCACCGCTGTTGAAAAAGGCCGACGGGCTGATTCAATGGTCAAAAAGTTCGAAAGAACTGTGCAGATTGATCAACGGCATGAATCCCTGGCCGGGCGCATACGGCTTTCTTGAAGATGAACGAATTAAAATTCTGAGGGCCCTTCCACTTGAGAGCACCGGCAGTGCAGGCATGATAGAGGTGGCCTCAAAAGATCAGCTCGTTGTCGGTACCGGTCATGGGAGTCTGTCCATTATTGATATTCAACCTGCGGGCAAGCCGGTTATGCCGGTTAAATCATTTCTTCAGGGAAGAAACCTGAAAGAGGGGATGACGTTTGTTGTATAGTGCATGGAGGCAGGGGGGGTGAGAATTCATTCAATGTCATGCTCGTGCAGAATGGCTGTTAATCCGAAAGGTTTATACATCCTGAAAGAAATAATGAGAATGAAGGATGATTAAGAATATTTTTAAAATACTTTTTTACTTTATCTCATGTGTTTCACTTGGTGCTGCGGTGGCGTTCCTTATTTTCAAGATAATTGATGTTGATGATACCGGAAGAGTCCCGGTGATTGTCGGCAAAAGTGTGACAGAAGCCGAGGCGGAGTTGAACAGGAGGAAACTGCTCCTGAGCATTAAAGGAAAAGAGTATCATGATGAAATCCCTGAAGAGCATATTACCAGCCAGGCGATTTCTCCGGAAGAGAGAATCAAGGCAGGGACCGAGGTTGAAGTAATTGTGAGCAGGGGACAGGAAATATATTCAATGCCTTCCTTTGAAGGACAGCTTCTTGAAGATGCGAAACTCACCATATCGAACCTTGAGATGAAAATAAATAAATTGACATGGGTGCATTCCGACTCGGTACGTGAAGGCGAAGTTATTGCCCAGAGACCGCTCCCGGGAAACATAACCGGCAACGAGGTCAATTTCCTTGTAAGCCTCGGGCCGTACAAAGTATCCTATAGATGTCCGTCCTTTGTTAATATGACGATCGATGACGCACGAGTTCTTGCAAAGGAAATTGGAATTCGGCTGATAGAAAAGGACGGGGGCAGCAGGGTCATATTTCAGCAGCCTGAAGCGGGAGTGAATATTGAGAATGGAGATGCTGTTGAGGTGAAACTTGGCCGTGGCTGGGGAATGTGGTTCTGATTGGCCGCATGCAGTATGCGAATTTAAGTTGAGCCAAAAAATATTATGAAAGAAATATTATTAATTCTTAATGTAAATTTTGACAGTGAATGGAGGTAGTATGGTGAAAATTGCACCGTCTATTTTGTCTGCGGACTTTGCGAGGCTGGGGGAAGATGTCCAGGCGGCTGAAAAAGCCGGCGCTGATTTGATTCA
This sequence comes from Thermodesulfovibrionia bacterium, assembly GCA_945786855.1. Classification (GTDB taxonomy): domain Bacteria; phylum Nitrospirota; class Thermodesulfovibrionia; order UBA6902; family UBA6902; genus CALZGI01. Next base: position 32,705 of record CALZGI010000029.1, read on the forward strand.
TGTGGATGTTATGGATGGTCATTTTGTCCCAAATATTACCATTGGACCTCCTGTCGTGAAAGCTGTAAAAAAGGCGGCCTCTATTCCACTTGATGTACATCTTATGATCGAAAATCCTGATAAGTACATCAAGGATTTTGTCCAGAGCGGTGCCGATATTATTACTGTTCATGAAGAGGCAAGCACTCATCTTCACAGGACTGTCCAGAACATACGGGAATGTGGCGTTCGTGCTGCTGTTTCACTGAACCCGGCAACGCCTGTCAGCAATCTTGAGCTGATACTTCCCTATGTTGATATGGTTCTGATTATGTCGGTGAATCCAGGTTTTGGCGGACAAACATTTATTCCTGAGGCCCTCGACAAAATCAGGGATCTCAAAAATATTATCACTAAAAACAATTATCAGGCAGAGATTGAGGTTGACGGGGGAGTCAAGGTTGACAATGTCGCTGACGTTGTAAATGCAGGAGCCGATATTGTCGTTATGGGCAGTGCATTTTATAACTCGTCAGATTATTCAGAGACTGTCAAAAAAGTCAGGGAACGGTGCAGGGGCTGAAGGAATGCTGCGGGCCCCGGGTTTTGAGTGAAAGGTTTAATCTTTGCTATTCATGGAATGAGGTGAACAGTGGCTGTGGATTTCTTTCAAAAGGCTGAGGAGTATAGAAAAAAGGCAGAGTACAGCAAAGCGATTGAGTTATACAATAAAGCACTGGCTCTCTGCAGGAATAATTCAGATATCACATGTGTCCTTGACTGTTATTTGTCCATAGCAGATACACTGCGCGCAAAGGGCGATTTCGTAAAATCAAAGGAGAGCTACAAAGAGGGACTGAGTCTTGCGGAAGCCCTTGATGACCTGTCTTCCGAGGCTGATGCGCTGGTTGGACTTGGCCTGAGCCTGCGGGCTCTCGGTGACTGGCCGGAAGCATTGAAGATGATTTATAAAGCATCCAGGATGTACAGGAATCTGAAGGACAGGAAAGGGGAGGCCTTCTCCATGTGGGCCCGAGCGGGTACATTCAGGATACAGGGTGACATAAGCAGGGCCATAAAGACATACAGCACATCCCTCGAAATGTTCAGAGAGTTAAAAGACCGATCGGGTATGGCATATTCATACTGCGGACTCGGAGGGAGTTCTAGAGTTGGCAGCCGGTTCGGGGACTCGGAGAAGTATTACAAAATGGCCAATAGAATGTTCGGGCGACTTGATGACCGTTTCGGGCTTGCCTACTCTTTTTGCGGTCTGGGGAATGCCCGAAGGATGGACAGTGACTGGAAGAATTCACTGAAATACTTTCAACAGGCAGGAAGGTTGTACAGAAAAATAGGTGACAGGGTCAGCTATGCCTATACTCTCTGGAGTGTGGGCACTACCTATATGATGATCGGAAAAATTAAGCAGGCCCACGAACAGTACAGTGAGTCTGCCAGGTTCTTTCACGATACGAAAGATCCGAGGGGAGAGATTTACTGCATACTCGGCATGGGTGAAGTTGACTATTTAAGGGGGGAGAGGCTCAAGGCCAGGAAGGCTTTTCTAAAGGCTGATAAAAGCGCTGATCGGTACGGATTTAAGGTTGAGAAAAAATATGCCGAAAGATTATTAAAAGCCCATGACGATAAAAAAGGGATCCCCATGAATATTCCCTGAGCGGACCGGGAAATCTATGGTGTTGTTGCGAAGTTTTGCAGCAGTCCGGGATGTCCGATGAGCTCATTTTATAGATTCAAAGTTTATTCCGGTTCTTTGCACTTATGGGATTTGAATTACGGGTGTCATTGCTTCAGCAGAGGCATAGGTTCTCTTTTCCTCCTGTATGGGCGCGAATTATTGAAATATAGCAGACTATTTGTTAGTATTGGATGGAATTGACATGAACACAACAGAAACAATGCATGGTGAATTAACTGAAGAGCCTTTACTGTTGAAAACTGCTGATATGTTGAACAGAGTAATCGCAAAGACGATCGATTTGATCATTGTTATTGCCCTCTATGAAATAATACCAAAGGTCGGTTATCTGGCAGGCATTTCCTATCTTTTGATAGCCGATGGCCTTTTTCAGGGCAGAAGTGCAGGGAAGCGGCTGATTGGACTGAAAGTGATAATCCATGAGGACACAGGTATCCATTCATTTTGCGGGTTTAAAGAGTCTATCATCAGGAATTTGCCTTTTGCTGCCGGATATATTCTTTTCAGTATCATGAATGCGATACCCTTTATCGGGTGGCTCTTTGCCTATCTTATTGCTGCGGCGATCATAGTTTTTGAGAGTCTGATTATCCTTGGGAATGAGAAAGGTATCAGGCTCGGTGATGAGCTTGCGAAAACTCGTGTTGTTGAGGAAAGACAGGGAGGATTAAATGTTTAATAAGATTCTTGGATGGTTTTCAAGTGATCTTGCCGTAGATCTGGGAACAGCGAATACGCTTGTATTTGTGAAGGGGAAGGGCATTGTCTGTAATGAACCTTCAGTTGTGGCCATACAGAAAGACAAAGTGATAGCAGTAGGAACTGAGGCACAAAAAATGCTCGGCAGAACGCCTGCAAACATTGAAGCCATGAGGCCGCTGAAGGAAGGAGTTATCGCTGACTTCGACAAGACGGGAGAAATGCTCAAGTATTTCATCAGAAAAGTTCACAACAGGAAGAGTTTTATTTCTCCCCGGATTGCTATTGGCGTTCCTTCGGGAATTACCCAGGTAGAACAGAGGGCAGTCAAGGATGCGGCGCAGGCATCAGGGGCGAGAGAAATTTATCTGATTGAGGAACCAATGGCCGCAGCACTCGGGGTCGGGCTCCCGATCGGGGAACCTTCCGGAAACATGATTGTTGACATAGGTGGAGGCACCACTGATGTGGCGGTCATCTCTCTGCATGGCGTCGTCTACAGCAAAGCCGTACGAATGGGCGGCGACAAACTGGATGAGGATATAGTGAACCACATAAAGAGCAAAGGGCGGATTCTCATTGGTGACAGGACTGCCGAACAAATCAAAAGAGAGATCGGATCTGCGTATAAAATTGATGAAGAGAACAGATCCCTGGAAGTGAAAGGCAGGGACCTTGTTTCGGGCATTCCTAAAACAATAACAATATTTGAAGATGAAATCCGCGGTGCAGTAAGCGAAACAATAACGGTTATAGTAAATGCAATTAAAGTTGCTCTGGAAAATACACCACCTGAACTTGCTTCTGACATTGTAGACAGAGGTATAGTACTTGCCGGCGGCGGGGCTCTCCTCAGAGGGCTGGATGCACTGATACGTCATGAAACGGGACTCCCTGTTATCGTGGCGGAAGAACCTCTGCTGGCTGTGGTCAAGGGCGTTGGAGATGTTCTGGATGATCTGGATATTTTAAGAAGAGTTTCCATATGATAGATGACCGCAGATGTTAGAAAAAAATTAATCTTCTTTGTCTTTCTTGTTTTCCTCTTTATGGGGTTGCTTACATATCAGAGTATCAAAGGTGAAGGCCGCTTCATCGATTTTCCTCTTTACCCCTTAAGGCTTCTTGAACAGGGGACTTCTTTCGTTGTAAAAGGCGTAAAAGATGCCGTGAGCAGCTATGTCCTTATTGTTGGAAAAGAGGAGGAAAACAGAAGACTGCTTGAAAAAATCAGCGGCTTCGAGCAGGAGAAAAATCGGTATACTGAGACATTCCAGGAGAATGAAAGGCTGAGAAAGATCCTGCAGCTGAAATCTGAAAGACCAGACTACATCGCATCAGCGGAAGTGTTTGCGAGAGAGCCTACGAACTGGTTCCAGATGGTGGGGATTAATAAGGGTGCAAAAGACGGCATTGTCAGGGATATGGTCGCCGTTACGCCTGTCGGGCCAGTGGGGAGAATTCACCGGGTCTTTGATAGAGAGGCAAATGTAATACTCATTACTGACGTTAATTCTTCTGTGGCTGTAAGGCTGCAATCGTCCCGAGTTGAGGGGATGCTAGAGGGAAGGGGCGATAACCGGTGTTATTTGAAATATATTCCCAGAGAAATAAAGATCCAGATTGGAGAGAAGTTAATAACGTCCGGTCTTGACGGTATATTTCCTGCTGGACTTTTAATTGGCTCTGTTTCGGATATCGAATACTCGGGAGAAGACATATTTCAGCAGATTGAGGTTATACCGGCCCAGGATATACATACTTTAGAAGAGGTGGCCATACTTCAGAAATGAGGCCCTTACTGTTTTATTTGTTGTTTGCCTACTGTGTACTCACAGTGCAGGCGATTTTTTTCAAAGGGATAAAACCGGACTTTGTGCTTGTGCTCGTATGTCTGTACTCGTTGAAGTACGGTCAAGTGAAAGGAATTGCCTACGGTGCCCTGTCGGGGATGTTGATTGACACTGTATCAGGATTTATTCTCGGACCTCACATTATCAGCAAGTCAATTGCAGGATTTCTCCTGGGGATGTTGAAAGAGCACCTCTTCCAGTGGAATCTCTTTATCAACACCCTGGTTATGGCCTTCCTCTCTGTTATCAACATTTTTCTTGTTTACCTGGTGCTTGAGGCTTTTTCGAAGGTATCATTTATGAACAGGTCAATAGAGATATCAGTTATTGAAATTGTCTATACAACGATTGCCGCACTGATCCTCTATCCTGTTTTTAATCCCCTCAGGGACAAAGCAGGTGATTCACCGTTCTGAAGACGGGATCGAAGAGCAGCTGTTTTACGAAATAACAGGCAACAAATAGTATTGAACAGGCTGAGAAGAACGCATTATCAGGATCACGGAAGAGAATCTGAATGAAAAAAAGACTTGCCATTACTTTGTATATTGTAGTTGTCATATCAGGGATATTCGTTTTCAGACTCTGGCATCTGCAGGTACTGAGAGGGAATGACTATAAAAGGATCGATGAACGCAACAGGCAGCGGGTCTTAAGTATTGTTCCGGCCAGGGGAATAATTTACGACAGACATGGCAGGCCTCTTGTAAAAAATATTCCTTCCTTTGATGTGGCAGTTGTGAAAGAGGATATCCCGAAAGATCCAGCGACCCTTGCTGCGCTGGGAAGTCTTATCGGTCTTGGTCAGGATGAAATACTTTTAAAGCTGAACAGTAAATCAAGGAAATCATTTGAGCCCATTACTCTGAAAGAAGATGTGTCTTTTGATCAAGTTGCAAAAGTGGAGGCAAAGAAAATTGATTTCCCCGGACTTCAGATAAAAATTCTGAATGGAAGGGAATATATTTATGGACATTCAGCCAGTCATCTGCTCGGCTATCTCGGCAATATGAGCGTAGCTCAGATGAAAAACCCGGAATACAGCGGTGTTCCGAGAGAATCGGTTATAGGACAGTTTGGCATTGAAAAGGTCTATGACCGGACATTGAGGGGGATCGCCGGGAAGAAAATTATCGAGGTCGATGCTGTAGGCAGCATAATTAAAGTTGTAAGGATACAAAGGCCGATTAAAGGGAGAAACATCAAGCTTACCATCGATATTGATCTTCAGATAGAGGCAGAGAAGAGCTTGAGAGGGAAAGCCGGGGCAGTGGTTGCATTAAACACGGAAACGGGAGAAGTGCTGGCCCTTGCAAGCGCTCCTACTTTTGATCCCAATCTTTTTGTGAGAGGGATAGATCGCGGGGAATGGAAAAGACTTGTTAATAATCCGAGAAAACCCCTGTTAAACAGGGCCATTCAGAGCCAGTACCCGCCGGGATCAACCTTTAAAATAGTGACAGCCATAGCTGCCCTTGAAGAGGGGCTGATAACAGAGTATACGA
>CALZGI010000030.1 GCA_945786855.1 Thermodesulfovibrionia bacterium
GGACCTGCACCCCCGGATCAACACTTTCCAGCTTCATTCTTTCAAACTCTGAATAGGCCTCCTTGACCGCTCCACCTCCCCATCCGTAACTGCCGAAGGCACCCATTAATCTGTTCTTGGGACGCAGGCCCCTTAATTGGGTCAGAAATTCCGCGACAGACGGGAACAGTCTATTATTTAGAGTAGGGCTCCCTATAAGGCATCCCCGGGCTTTCCAGAATTCTTTTATCGCTCCGCTCAACGGTGTTGCCCTTAATTTTACCACCTTGCATTTAAGCCCCTCATCTTTGATCCCCTGCATGATCGGGATTGTCATACGTTCTGTACTGTGCCACATGGTGTCGTAAATGACAGCAACGCTCAGATCTGCTTTCCCGTTTGCGAGATCGAGATATCTGTTCAGGATGGAACCGGGGTCCTTTCTCCAGATAATTCCATGGTCAGGCGCTATCATGTCTATTTCGAGCCCGAGTTTCTGCACTTCCGCTATTTTCGATTTTATCATGGGACCGAAAGGCATGAGAATATTGGCATAGTAATCAACGATAGCATCATCAAGCTCCGCCTGCGACTCGCATTCAACAAATTCATCATCAAACCGTGATGAAGTAGCAAGGTGCTGGCCGAAGGCATCCTGCGATATAAGGAGTTTTGCCTCATTTACATAGGTCATCATTGAATCAGGCCAGTGCAGCATAGGTGTTTCGAGAAAGGTCAGGGTATACTTTCCGGTCTTGATGGAGTCGCCTGACTTCACGATTGTGATATCCCAGTTTGCAGTGTCAAAATGACGGTCAAGACCGATCTTTCCTTTTTTTGTGATATAAATTTTTGCATTCGGGCAGAGAGCCATGATGCTGTCTAAGCTGCTTGCATGATCAGGCTCTATATGGTTTATCACGAGGTTTACGATTTTGGATGGGTCAGCCAGGCTCTTGATGTTTTTGATGGTGTGCCTCGAGAAATCTGATTTGACCGTATCAACAAGAGTCAGCTGTTCATCCTTAATCAGGTAGTTGTTGTATGTTGTTCCCTGGGGCGTTACATATCCGTGGAAGTCTCTTACTGCCCAGTCAATAGCTCCCACCCAGTAAATATCCGGTTTAATTTCTACAGGTTTCACATTAACCTCCGTTCAATAATTTGAATTTAGTAGAATTGTACCAGCATAATGAAAAGCTTGCAAGACACACTTTTGAAGAAATTAATAATTTTTATATACACAAGGATGAATGATCATTCATGATGTACAATTCAGAAATCCGTATTATAATTGACCTATGGGAAAGAGCAGGGTGCATCTGATTATCTCCGGGCATGTGCAGGGTGTTTTTTATCGTGCCAGCACATGTGACACAGCACTGAAATTGGGATTGAAAGGATGGGTCAGAAATCTTCATGATGGAAGTGTTGAAGCTGTATTTGAAGGCCCCGAAAGCGATCTTAAAAAGGCAGTTGCATGGTGCCATAAAGGACCGCCGGGAGCCAGCGTCCGAAATATAGAAGAAAAATGGGGCGAATACGCTGCCGAATATGGAAGTTTTGACATACGTTATAGCTAACAAACAACATTAAACTCGATATTCTAATAGTTTAAATAATAAGTTAAATTATCTAATTATTTCCTCTGAACCAATATACTGCTTTTTTTGTCACACGTTCTATCCGAAAAAGTATTATTGACAACCGGTTGTGCGCAGGTGGATAATATCACATGCCTCGCACAGAGACGGAAATAATGACTTCTGCCCGGGATATTGACAGGGATACTGCGCTGCATTTAGCCGGGCGAAAGGGAACGGGACTTATCGACCTCTTTGCCGTTGCAAATAAGTCGAGAGAAAACTTCAGGGGAAATAAAGTTGATTTGTGTTCAATAATAAATGCCAAATCAGGCGCGTGCCCTGAGGATTGTTCTTTTTGCGCACAATCTGCACATAGTAAAACCAATTCAGATGTATATCCCCTGATCAATAAAGAAAAAATATTAGAGGCTGCTTCTTCCGCAAAGAGATATGGAGTGAAAAGGTTCTGTATCGTCACCAGCGGTAATAAGCCTACAGGGGAAGAACTTGATAGGATATGCTCCACTGTTTCCGAAATAAAAAAATCAGGTCTTTTGCCCTGCGCCACGCTTGGTATGCTCGATTATGTTCAGCTAAAACAGCTCCGTGAAGCAGGCCTCAACAGATACCATCACAACCTTGAAACCTCAGAGAACTTTTTCAGCGACCTCTGCACGACCCATACATATCAGGACAAGATTCGAACCATTAAAGCAGCACAGTCCCTTGGACTTTCCATCTGCAGCGGCGGCATTTTTGGCCTTGGTGAATCATGGGAGGACAGGATTGATATGGCGTTCGCATTACAAGAGATTGGTGTTGATTCAGTCCCGATAAACTTTTTTACTCCCATTGCAGGGACACCTCTTGGTGAAAAAGAATGTCTGGAACCACTGGAAGCCCTGAAAATTATAGCTCTCTACAGACTTATTCTGCCCCAAAAAGAAGTCAGGGTCTGCGGTGGAAGACCGGCAACCCTCCGCGACCTGAATGCTCACATTTTCACGGCAGGGGCTGACGGACTCCTGATCGGCAATTATCTTACAACACTCGGAAGGAACCCTGATGATGATATACAGATGATTAAAGACCTGGGGCTTGAAATATAATGCCACGCAATCAATATTACAGCATAAGGATGAGATCGGCGAAAAGCGGGGTCCATATATCCGGCGCCGAGGGCATTTATGAGAAAAATGGAATCAGTAATATGGTGAAGAAGTATACAGAAAGGGCGCTGATCCATGACAAGGGCAGGGCCGATGATATTCATCTTGTCATAGAAGAGCTGAAAGAGAAACCCAAAAAGATATCGTCGCTGCCGCTCTGTACTCTCAACACAAGAAATGCAGAGGGTGCAAAAAAGGCTTCTCTCAAAATTTTGACTTCTGTAGGCATAAAAGAGAGGGCCATAGAGGAGGCTTTCAATGCCCTTGAAGTTGGCATTTCGATGAGAGGCGCAATGTTAATGGACATAGAGGGCGTTCGGCTGGAACCGGATCTGCTGCGGGGAGTCCGGGTAACGCGCATGGGAATTACGAAACAGGCGTCAGCAGACCTGTCGAGAAAACTCGGCCGGCTCAACCTGAACAATGACACCGTGAAAGAAGCGCTTATCCTTGCAAGCAAGGTCCACCGCTACCGCATGGTGCTTGGGGAACTCTGCATTTCAGATGATCCCTATTACACGACCGGCTATATAGCAACCCGTGCATACGGATATATCCGTCTTCCGCGCATCAAGAAAAGGGGTATCCCTTTTGGCGGCAGGGCCTTCTTTATTACGGGAGGAGAAGTAAAGGATCTCATTAAATACCTGCAAAGAACTCCTGTAATGATAGGAAGCATCAAACCATGCAGTGATACAGTCAAAATAAAAGACGTCCTTGCACGCAAGTCCCGTCGTTAAGGTGCAGCAGGGAGAAGTGTTCTACAATCAATGCCGGTAATGTTTCAGGGAAGATAAATATATTTAAATGATGAAACCTGTTCTGACAATCTTTATCATTACCGTCTGCATTTTTATCCTGAAGAACTCAACCCATGGTGATACCCAAAACCCGTCCTCTGTCAGGGCCGATTATATTCTTGTTGAAAAGGCGCAAAAACGTTTAACGCTCTATGCGCAGGAAAAGCCTATTAAAACCTATGAAGTGGCTCTGGGCAGAAATCCGCAGGGGCCAAAGCTCGCAGAAGGTGACAAAAGGACTCCTGAAGGACGATATATAATAGACGCACGAAACCCCGACAGCAAGTACCACCTTTCATTGCATATTTCCTATCCGAACGAGATCGACCAGGAGCTAACGCGGATTGCAGGAGTGTCTCCCGGTGGAGATATTATGATACACGGGACCGGTGAGGAATATGCATGGATGGGTAAATTCCACGATGTGGTCGACTGGACTGACGGATGCATTGCTGTCACAAATGAAGAGATTGAGGAAATATGGAGCCTTGTGCCTGATGGTACAGTAATCGAAATCCTTCCCTGACAAGATCGAAGCCCTTAACGTTCGATAAATTAATGCGCCTCCTGTAAAATAAACAATACATATCATGCAGCAAATCAAAAAAGCACCCCAATTAAATTAAAATGACACCTATCGGGCATTTATCGGTTTCATACATCTCAGGCAGATCTATCAGGGGGATTTCTCTCCCTGCGATTATGATAGGAGGCATCGTACCGGACTTTGATTTTCTCTTTTTCTTTTTCGAGTGGTTTAACCAGGTCCACAGGGTTATTTCCCATAATATATTTTTTATTATTCTGGTGTCTTTCGCGGCGTCATTTGTTGCAAAGGCAGGAGCAAAGAAGGCTGTCGGATTCAGCCTGTTCCTGGGCGCGTCCCTGCATCTTTTTATTGATTCATGTATGGATATAAATCCCACAAACGGTACAGGAATTGCCTTGCTATGGCCCCTTGTTGACACTTCATTCTCGCCATTCAATCTTTTTCATGACTCCATGAACGGACCAGGATGGACTGAGCCCCTGAAAATGCTCCGGCTCATGATTCCAGGATTGCTTTATGAACTGCCTTTTTACGTCCTGGCTTTCATATTGTTGTGGAAAGAAAAAATAATATTTCAAGATTAAAGTTGCCAGTTATCCAGCATGCCCTCCGTTCTAAATTAAAGTAACAACTGAAGTAACAGCATCTAATTGCCTTTATAAATTAACAATAAAAAGCATAAGCAATCTATATCAATTGATAGTCAATTTAAAATTTACATTTAGAATAATTATTGATTAGACTATGCATCCACCTCATTAAAAAAGTTGTTTAGAGACTAAAGGAGATTCGATACACCATGACAGGACAAAGCAGAGAAAAAGACGGGCATCTTCTTGGCCCGGATGAAGATATCAAATACACGACATGTTACATGTGCGCCTGCCGGTGTGGAATAAAAATCCATATGCAGGATGGGAAAATACGGTATATCCAGGGTAATCCCGACCATCCGACAAATAAAGGGGTCATCTGCGCGAAGGGCTCGTCGGGAGTGATGAAGCAGTTTAGCCCCGGGAGGATAACAAAGCCCCTTTTAAGAAAGAAAAATGCTGACCGGGGTGACGCTGATTTCGATGAGATCAGCTGGGAAGAGGCCATGAATATTATGGTAAAGAGACTCAAGAAGATCAGAAGCACCGATCCCAAAAAACTTGCCTTTTTTACCGGCAGGGACCAGATGCAGGCCCTGACTTCGTACTGGGCCAAACAGTTCGGTACTCCCAATTTCGCGGCCCACGGAGGCTTCTGCTCTGTGAACATGGCAACAAGCATGATCTATTCAATGGGCGGTACCTGCTGGGAATTCGGCGGCACTGATTTTGAGCGAAATAAATATATGCTCCTGTTTGGAGTAGCTGAAGACCATGACTCTAATCCGCTGAAGCTCGGAATTTCACGATTACGTGATCGGGGAGGGAAACTGGTTGTCATTAACCCGGTCCGTTCAGGATATGGGGCAGTAGCCGATGAGTGGCTGCCAATAAAACCGGGTACAGATGGGGCGCTTATTCTGGGCATGATTCAGGTCTTACTGGAAAACGGTCTCTATGACCGTGACTTCCTGATTACTCACACCAATGCGTTTTATCTGATTCAGACAGATGAGGGGGATGAAAATGAGGGAATGCTTCACCTTATTCCCGAATGGGAAATGGAAGAGACCCAGCACACGGTGTGGGACAAGAAGACGAACTCCATAAAGGAAGCACACCTCAAGGACATTGACCCTGCTCTCGTGGGAACCTTCACCAGCCCTGAAGGCAAAACATTGAAGACTGGCATGCAGCTTCTCATTGAGAGGGTAATGGATGATTATACGCCAAAAAAAGTGTCTGAAATCTGCGGCATACCGGCCGATACGATCGAGCGTATTGCCCTTGAGATTGGAATTACTGCCAGGGACGAAACGATTTCACTGCCCATCCCCTGGACTGATGCATGGGGGAATGAGCACAAAACAACAACGGGAAATCCTGTGTCAGTGCATGCAATGAGAGGAGTAGCTGCACATTCAAACGGGTTTCAGACGGGCAGGGCGCTTTCTCTGTTCATGATGCTGCTCGGGATAATCGACAGGCCTGGAGGGTTCAGGTTCAAACCTCCCTACCCGAGGCCCATACCTCCCTGCCCGAAACCGATTAATTCACCGGACAAGATCAAACCTGATACTCCCCTGCCTGCACCGGAACTGGGGTTCCCTTCCATGCCGGAGCATCTTCTTGTGGACGACGACGGAAAGCCTGTGAGAATCGACAAGGCCTTCAGCTGGGAGTTTCCTTTTACTGCACACGGCATGATGCAGAATGTCATCACGAATGCCTATAAGGGGGACCCGTACCATATAGACACGCTCATCATTTTTATGGCAAATATGAGCTGGAACTCAACGATGAATACAAGCGGTGTTATTGACATGCTCAAAGCGAAAGATGCAGAGGGGGAACACAAGATTCCCTTCATTATCGTGAGTGATGCTTTCTACAGTGAGCAGGTGGCCTTTGCCGATCTTGTTTTGCCTGACACGACATACCTTGAGCGCCATGACGTTATCTCCCTTCTCGACCGGCCCATATGTGAATATGACAAACCGGCAGATGCAATACGTCATCCCATACTGAAGCCGAAGGGAGACTGCCGGCCCTTCCAGCAGACGCTGATAGACCTTGCTAACCGGCTTGGACTTCAGGGGTTCTGTGACGATGATGGCACGCCGCTTTATAAAACCTATGAGGAATTTGTAACAAATTGGCAGCCCAGCCCGGGGGCCGGGGTGGGATTTCTGGCAGGATGGAGAGGAAAGGACGGAACGAGTCATATTGTGGGGGAACCGAACCCGAACCAGTGGGAGGCCTACAAGAGGAACAAGTCTTTTTTTGAAACAGAGCTTGAAGACACGATCAAGTATAACAGAAACGTCAATCAGGGATATCTGAACTGGGCAATAGGGCACAAGTTCAAGAGAGACAATGAACCCATCATCATGCACTTCTATTCGGAACCGATTCAGAGATTCCGTCTGGCTGCCAAGGGACTGAGGAAGGGAAGGAAACCGGCAACAGTAGCGCAGCGTGAAAGGATTCTCAAGTATTTTGATCCGCTGCCTTTCTGGTACGAGCCGATAGAACATCAAAAAGTGGATGGTAAAAAATATCCCTTCTATGCCATAACCCAGCGTCCGATGCCCATGTATCATTCATGGGACAGTCAGAATGCATGGCTGCGGCAGATCATGGGACAGAATTTTCTGTACATTAACCCTGAAGCCGCCGAAAAGATTAATGTCAAAGACCTTGACTGGGTCTGGGTTGAGTCCCCTACAAGCAAAATACGGGTTCAGATCAAACTATCGAACGCCGTTGAGGCGAACACGGTCTGGACCTGGAACGGCATGGGCAAAATGGCCGGCGCATGGAACCTTGACGAAAATGCGGATGAAGCAAAAAAAGGGTTTTTGCTCAACCACCTGATATCGGAAGAATTGGACCACGTAGATGGCACAAGAATTTCAAACAGCGACCCTATCAGCGGACAGGCCGCATGGTTTGACCTGAAGGTAAAAATATCCAAATCAAAAGAGAGCGGACTTGTTCCGTCATTCAAGCCGCTGAAGCCGCTTCCTCATATGGAAAAGCGCCCTGATATACTGCGGTATGAATTTATACGCAAGAAATAAAAAATTCAAGAAATGAACAGGAGGAAACCATGAACACAAGACTCGCTCTTGTAATAGATCTTAACAAATGTGTCGGATGCCACGCCTGCGCTACAAACTGCAAGTCATGGAACACGGGCGGTATGTTCGGCCCTCTTACAGACCACGAACCATACGGGAAAAATCCCACTGGCGTCTGGTTTAACCGGGTCCAGACCTATGAAGTCGGCAAATACCCGAACACGGAAGTTATGTATCTGCCGAAGTCCTGCATGCATTGCAAAGACGCACCCTGCGTGAAATCATGTCCGACATCGGCAACATATAAAAGAGAGGAAGATGGAATCGTACTGGTGAATTATGATGAATGTATAGGATGCAAATACTGCTCCTGGACCTGTCCCTACGGCTGCCGTGAATTCGATGAATATGACGGAGTGATGAAGAAGTGCACCCTCTGTGTTGACAGGATCTATAATGAAAACCTGCCCGAGGAAGAGAGGAAGCCCGCCTGCGTGCTTGCATGTCCCACAAGGGCAAGGACCTTTGGAAACATCGATGATCCGAGCAGTGAAGCTGGAATAAAAATTCGTGAAGGGAAGGGGTTTAAACTGATGCCTGAAGTGGGGGCCAGTCCCTCAAACCACTATCTTCCCAAACAGATAGTAAAAATACAGATAGACGAAGATGAAATATTGGCCAGAAAACATGTGATCGTAGCTACCGAGAAGAAGGTCTCATCCTATGCTGAAGTCATCGCTGAGGACATTGCAGTACCTTAACAGTGCAGATGCAGGGGCAGACCTCTGTGCCTGCCCAATCTGTTGTACATGTAGGGGCACGGTACGTTATTTTTGCAGCGGGGTATTACGAAAGGTTTTCTTAAAAAAGATGAACGTCGAACATTGAACGTCCAACATTGAGTATTGAATGTGAAAAAGAAGAAGAAATACATGTTGAATGTTCGGTATTGGATGTATGCTTTTTATTCAACGTTGGACGTTGGATGTTCAATGTTCGATGTTCATCGCCCTTTGAAGATTCATAACATAAAAAAAAGAAACAGGAGGAATACATAATGCATCCGGAAATGTCACTTGTTTTGCTGACAGTCCTTGCGGGAGCGGGGCAGGGTTTATTTATCCTGCTTGTAGCCCTTGACAGTGTTTTTCATGGCACAGGCAGTCTTCCAACAGCATTTATTTATGCAGGAGGAATTGTATCAGTAGCTTTGCAGGTTGCAGGGATTATCACCAGCACATCTCATCTGGGGAATCCACAGAGGGGATGGAGGGCTGCACTGATGATTAAAAATTCATGGCTCTCCAGGGAAGTAATTACTCTGTCTCTGTCAGTCGGATGTGCATTGCTGTATTTGTTCCTTTCATGGCAGGGAGCGCCGTATAGCCTGAGAATAACTGCGGGCATTGTCGGTGTACTTGCAAATATAGGATTTTACATATCATCGGCTCAGGTCTATGGATCAGTGCGGTTTATCAGGGAGTGGGCCAACGGATTTACACCGGCCAACTTTTTTCTATTCGGGATCACGTCCGGCTTCGCGGCAGGACTGGCCGTCCTTCATTCTACAAATGCGGATTCAACGATTATTTACGGTATCAGCCGATTGCTGATGGTCATGGGGACCGTTTCGTTGATTATGAAAATAATGGCCTATCGATTTAATGCCAGTGCCTATGTGTCAGTGAATATTAAAAACGCGGTGGGTGTAAATGACCCCGACATCCGGCTCATGGATTCAGGGACTTCATATGCACACTACAATACGAAAGAATACTTCTTCCCCATATCCGGGGAAAGAAACAAAGCTCAACAGATATCAGTGATCGTCATTGCATTCCTGGTTCCCCTGCTTATGTGGGGAATTCTTCTTTCCCACGGTTCCATTCCATTCAGAAACCTGTTCAGCACACTCGCTGCCCTTTCCATGATTGCCGGTTTAATTCTGGAGCGTCGCCTCTTTTTTATTCACGGGAACAGCCTGCAGAATCTGTATTATGCCAATTTCAGGGCAGCAGAATCGAAGAACCCGCTCGTGAGGAGAGCAAAAAAAGGGACCCCTGTCCCAACACCCTAATATCCTGTAATTTTTTGTTGACATTTGATTTGAAAGATGCCATTATAAATTGAATTAATTATGGCAGACAGGGCCGCAAAGGCTGAAACTTTGTGGCCTTTTTATTATAAGAATGGTCATTTCAGACTGAAGCATCTTATCAAGGAGGTAAGTAATCTTGGCAGAAGGAACGGTAAAATGGTTTAATGAGTCAAAAGGATTCGGTTTTCTCACTACTGAAGAAAATGTGGACGTATTCGTACACTATTCGTCAATTGAGGGAAATGGATTTAAAACGCTGATTGAAGGCGATGCGGTAAGCTTTGAAATAGAAGAGGGCCCGAAAGGTCCCAAAGCTATTAACGTTAATAAACTGTAACTGCTATCAGGAATCCGAAATAATCCCTCTGCTATGCAGGGGGATTTTTTTGTATGAATAATGTGGGTTAAAAGACTGAATGTCTTGACAAAGATACTATATTTCTTTAACATTTTCAATATCATTCTAACACGAGTCCGAGCTGATTAAAGAGAAGAGAAGGCGCGTAGCTCAGGGGGAGAGCGCTACCTTGACAAGGTAGAAGTCGGCGGTTCGAAACCGCCCGTGCCTACCATTAAAAAAAGAAGCGCTCAGCAATCAGCTCAAAGAAAAATATTTTTTAACTTTGGCTAAAGCTGAGCTCTGACAGCTAACCGCGAATAGAGAGAGGTTGTTTAAATTTTAGAATCACCGGAAAACGAAAAAGACGTGCTGGAAGTTTATCGGCACAGTACCTCCCATATTATGGCCCACGCTGTTAAAGAGCTTTTCCCGGACACAAAGCTTGCCATAGGTCCTGCTATCGCGGATGGTTTTTACTACGATTTTGATTGCGGACACAGCATTACGCAGGAAGATCTCA
>CALZGI010000031.1 GCA_945786855.1 Thermodesulfovibrionia bacterium
AACTGTGAATAGATGATGGCATCCGGTTCTGTAACTTTCAGTCGATAATGAATAAATGAGGCAGGATTTAAACCAGTTATTATCGAAAATTGTTCCAGTAAGAATTGAAGACTCTATCTAAGAGTCAATGTATGAGCTGAAACTGTATTTTATTGATTGCCGTTAGAAGTCAGTCCTGAATCCTCTTCTTTATTTTGACTCATTTCTATCCAGCTCAAAAAACCGATCTCACGAGATCAGCGACGAAACCAAGAAAGCCATACACGAAATTCCGGACCGCCGGCGGCGCGTAGTTTTCCAAAACGAAGTACGCCACCAGCGCCGCTATTCCCAAGACGACCGCGCGCCTGATCACGGACAAAAAAAGTGTCAATCCCCACCGTGGCTTGCTCGCGTTATCTCCAGCGGCCGTCGCGAGGTATTCCTGAACTCGGGCGATAACGGTGCCCAGGGGGGTTGATTCGATCTCGCTGCTCCGCTCTCCATTGACCGATTTGGCGGATTTTTTGGATGAAGCGGCGGTCAATGCCGGAATTCGGTTGGTCAGGAGGGCCATGAGCCGTTCGATATCGTAGTCCCACCGCCGGTCGGAGAGATTGAACGCTTGTACGTTCGTTAGTGCGACCAGGCTCGGCGGCAGCTCATCTGGCCGGGGCATGGCTGCTCCACTCACCAACACCGGCAAAACCCACACATCCCGGGCGAGAGCTGCTTCAATCTCGAGTCGCACCCAGTCATCCGGTTGATTCAGCCGTCGCTCACCAGCGGCATCGCGGGTATCCAACCAGTCTCGCCCTATGACGACAATCAGTGCTCGACAAGTGTCGAGCGCGCTGCCCAGAATTTCGGTGAAATCCTCGCCCTCCGGGATTTCGTCGTCGCGAAAGATCTGCTCGTCACCGAGCTGATCGGTCAGATCGTCGGCCAGACGGCCGGCAAAGCCCTGGCTGTCCTGACGCCGATAGCTTATGAAAACCCCGCCGGTCGAAGTTTTCGCGTACCACATGTCTTCGCTAGTCCTGGTTCGCATCTGAACTGCCTAAAGGATGGTGCTCCTTTTCCACGGTTTTCCGACTGATAAGAAATCGCTTTTAAAGCTTGTTTTAATTTTACCAGAATAAATGCCGGTCCGGCGAGATATTTTTTTATTTTCCGCCTTTCCTGCAAATTCCGGTGATCTATTATACGAAAATTTACGGTTCGGTCTTCCTGCTCCGCAGTCAGGCCGTAATACTTGCAGAAACCTCACTGTTTCGAGTATGATTCAAGCCCTGCGCAGACATATCTCCCCCTCTCCTTTTAAATAAAGAGAATGAAAATCTACCTCCTGCTCATAGCATACATTATTTATTTCATGCCGATAAAAAAAATTTTTCACTCCCGCCGAACCTCTCTCTTTCAGGAATAAATTCAGCTCATTTTAATGGAATTGAACTTGATGCTTTAAGCGAAGAGTCAACGGCACTCCGATTGACTCAGATATATTGATAAGCAGGAAAAATCATTAATGTGTAACTTGACATAGTCTGACAATAACCCATAGAAAATTAAAAAAACAAACCGTGAACAGATCATGAACATCATGAATATCATTCATGTTTCATCGAGGTGATTACTTAGGTGAACAATGTCTCTATTCCTCGGGAGAACAGGCATGTACTTAACTGATAACTTCCACGCGGACCCTGGCCGTACCATTGCGATAAAAACCGAGTTTCTTTGCTGCATTCATACTGAGATCGATAATTCTCTTTCCCGAGTTAGGATTGTTTCTGCTCGGAAAGGGACCTCGGTCGTTCACCCTGACTACTATTGCCCGGTTATTACTGAGGTTAGTGACTTTTACGTTCGTAGGGAGAGGCAGGTGCTTGTGAGCTGCTGTCAGGGCGTAGGGACTGAACTTTTCACCATTTGCGGTCATATGGCCTCCCTTCTGCCGCAGAGTCTCGTGGCCGTACCAGGAGGCAATACCCACCTCGTTGTACTTCTTTGACTCCATCACAGACATAGGATAGTATCGTTTCCCTTTTACCGTGTAGGGAGAATTCTTCACACGACCCTGACGTATAGCCTCCTTCACGGGGAGACCGTCAATCGCTTCGATATCATCATTTATGAGGGGCCACTCCAGAGGAGCCCGGACAACATGAAAGGTGAATTTGCCTACACTGTAGACAAGCTTTGTTGTACCTGCAGTCAGTTCATAAGCTCCCCTGATGGTCCAGATGCTCCCCTTCAGAACAGCCTTTGTAACCTTGTAGGGAGCGGTAATAACAGCGCAGGAGATACAGATGAAGAGATGAATGGTCAGCAGGAGAACCGCTGGTTTTCTGTACGTTTTCATAGTCTTTAATTTTACTTACTCATCTGAATAAAAATACAGCATTATTTTTTAAACTTTCAGCTCTCTGGCAGAGGAAAATATAAAAATTAAAGGTTTATGCTGCTTGTCTCGTTAAATATCTATATACAGAAGGAGAGTCAATAAATGCGGGCGGAATGTGAGCCGGACAAATAGGGTGCAACCCTTTATCTATGCCTTGTTCAGGCAGAAAGAATAATGTTATCACTATGAGCAGGAAAACCAAAGAAAACGTGTTGAATATACTTTTATCGGCAGGCCTTTTATCGGAAAGGCAGGTCGGGGACATTTTGTCGAAGGAAGACATGTTCCGTATGAGAATCCTTAAGTCAAGGGAGGCAAAGGGTGCAGGTGTTCCATCGGGGACGATCCGTCATTCTGATATTTCAATAATAGACATTATTGAATCCATGCACCTGCCGGTCAACGGGAATGGTCAGAATATTACGGAAGATATCATCGTGAAGGAGATTGCGAAGCACTTTGGACTGCCCTATCTGAAAATAGACCCCCTGAAGCTTGATTCTGATGTGGTGACTAAAATCATTTCAAAGCCCTATGCGCTGCGGCACGAGCTTGTGCCGATCAGCGTTGCCGGAAACACTCTGGTCATTGCAACATCAAACCCCTTTGATCGTGAAGGAATAGACAGAATTAAACAGTCGAAGGGATATGATATAGAGATAGTTGTATCGTCACGGTCGGACATAATGAAGATTATTACCGAGTTCTACGGCTTTCAATTATCCATAACGGCCGCCCAGGACGAACTCTCGTCTCAGAATGACCTCGGTAATCTGGAACAGTATGTAAAGCTGAAATCGGTCCAGGAACTCGGGGCAAACGATCAGCACATAATCAATGCCGTTGAGTATCTCCTGCGCTATGCATATTCCCAGAGGGCATCGGACATACACATTGAACCAAAGAGGGAACACTGCCTTGTGCGTTTCAGGATTGACGGTGTTCTCCATACAATTCACAAAATGCCGAAGGCGGTATTCCCCGCATTTGCTTCACGGATCAAAACACTTTCACGGATGGATATTGCTGAAAAAAGAAGACCCCAGGATGGCAGGATCAAGACTGTCCAGGATGGAAAAGAAATAGAACTTCGTGTTTCCACTCTCCCCGTTGCCTTTGGAGAAAAGATTGTCATGAGGATATTTGATCCGGCTATCCTGATGCAGCAAGTTGATGAACTTGGAATGTCACAAAGAGAATTAAACATTTTCAGATCATTGATTTCTGCTCCTTACGGTCTTATTCTCGTAACTGGACCGACAGGCAGCGGGAAAACAACAACTCTTTATTCTGCACTCAAGACGCTTTCAACACCTGATGTAAATCTCACTACTATAGAAGACCCTGTTGAGATGGTGTATGAAGAATTCAACCAGATATCAATACAGCCCCAGCTGGGAACTACATTCGCGAGCAGTCTCCGGACAATTCTCCGGCAGGACCCGGATGTTATCATGGTCGGTGAAATACGGGATTACGAGACTGCGACGAATGCAATGCAGGCGGCTCTCACGGGGCATCTCGTGATGTCAACACTGCACACCAATGATGCCCCGAGTACCGTTACACGGCTGATTGACCTCGGAATACAGCCTTTTCTCATCAACTCAATACTGTCGGGAGTAGTTGCCCAGAGACTCATTAGAAAGGTGTGCAGTCATTGCGCTGAGATGTATCCCCTGTCTGAAGATGACTGCAGGATGCTTGGTTTGAGTTATGACACAGCCGGGAAATATGAAGTTCCCTCAGGGAAAGGATGTCCGCAATGCAGAGGAACAGGCTACCTGGGAAGAACAGGTGTTTTTGAGGCCATGGAAATTTCAGAGAAGATACGGGAAGCAATTGAAGAAAAAGCCACTCCCGATATGATAAAGCAGATCTCAAAAAAAGAAGGTCTTCGCACGCTTAAGGAAGGCGCCGTGGAAAAACTGTTGAAGGGTATAACAACTGTTGATGAAATCATCAGGGTTACGGGAATAATTTAAAAAACAGGCAAGGGGCAATAGGCCATGGGCGAGGAAAAGATATGCAATAGTATCTGGTTATTCCCCTCTCGCCTCTCGCCTCTGGCCTATTGCCTATTGCCTATTGCCCCTGGCCTTTTTTTTCCTCACTAAAAAATCTATTAACAATTTTTATAATATTTATAATGATTTTAAATTTGACAATTGAAGCAAATTCTGATAATAATTCTTATATCTAGTTAATTTTGCTCGTTTCATGAATTTGAAATGGAAAAAAGAGACTCTCAGAGAATAGCTGCAAACCTTGAATTTCATTGCTTTAACATAGATTACTTCGGCATAGTGGAAAACCTCTCGGAAAAGGGAATGTATATTAAATCGGGGAAGATAAACTTACCGCTTGAACTCCAGTTTGATATAACCCTTCCATTAAAAGATGAGATATTACATGTACCTGTGAGAGTGAGAAGGATAGCGAAGTCAAACGGATATTATGACAGCATGGGTGTTGAGATCCTGGAACAGCCGGACAACTATATAAAACTTATCCATAAACTGAGACCTTCTTAACATGGGAAGTCGCTCTTTTCGCTAAATCTTTTCAGATCCGTTGGAACGTTGCAGTTGTCCGTCCAGGTGGCCGATGGTGACCATGAGCGGTTCCTTTCTGCCAGCGGCCAGTTTACACCAGTTGTTTATCTCTGCCTTGAGAAATTCTTCTCCCACTCTTTTTGAAACCCTGCCGGGAGAAATTTGATTGTCAATGACACCTGAATTTATGTAGGTCCAGTCATTCCCCTGCCTGGATACGATTCCCGTATGCCCGCGTGTCGGTGTGGAAAAGGACAGGATGAGACCTTCCCGAAGATGCGGCGCTACTTCAGAATAAATCTCTTCTGTCTTCTCCCCTGCATTGGAAATATTCTGCATTGATTTTGAGAATATTCTTGTGCCTGCTATTTCAACTAGTCCTTCACCGTTGAAATAGGCGTTCTGGGCAATACCCTTATCTGCAGCTGTGCTTTCGAGCATTTCTCTCAGTCCCCCCTGTCCTGTGTACTGAATGCCCTGATTCATAAGGCCTCTCACAACAAGTCCGTAGCAGTCTATTTTATTATAGGGCGTACCGATATAGGTTTTCACAGCATCGGCAAGGGATGCATGATTGATATTTTCCCCGGCGGGACTCTGTTCAGGCAGTCTTGCCAGAACTGTTTGCGAGTCCGGCGTTGATTTATGATTATTCATAAAAGTCAGTTTCATTGTCTCAGGGTCAATGGCTACCTTTGTCCCGGGCCTCAGGGAGGTATAATTCATAGTATGGTTTGCAGGAGAGTTGATGATGTCATAGGTAAATGCCCTGAATTCTGAATGTGCATGCAATAAATGTGAGACCGTCGGGTTATCCCTGCTTATGGTGCCTATGATAATGGAATTATTCTGCAGTCCCGATCCCTGTGACGTATTCTCTCCCTGTTCAGAAGACTGAACACGCGCATTTCCTTTCATGGGAGAAAGGGTTTTCCCCCAGACCAGTTCATTGCTGTCAGTCTTCAGGGCAACCACTGTCCCTTCGCGCATCTTACTGAACTCTTTGCCCCTGTTTAAAGAAGAAAAAATGATGTCCCAGCATTTTCCGGTAAAATCCGGATGTTTTTTGAGGATATGGGATACCGTAGGGGTTTCCCTGCTGATCCTGCCGAGTTCAATTATGTTGTCACTCTTTAAGGGCTCTCCTTCCGCCTGTGCAACATTATCAAGTACTCTGGAAAATCCGGTATCATTCTTATTCTTCTGGTGTGCTTTATCATCCGGTGCACCGGAAACTTTCATGACATCTGCAATGCGCATAATCTCCTCGTTGATAACAAATACTTTATCTCAACACTGAAAATGCAATAGCCATGCCAAACACAATGAATATTCTAACTCCCCGTAAATAATGCACTCATCCTCTTCAAAACTCTCTACTTCGGCTGCTGTTGAGAGTGAAATGTGCCGTTTTTTTGACATAGGAGCAGGAAAAGAACCGGGATAGGATAAAAAAAGGGCCTCTCTCCTTTGTATTGTGGAGAATGTGATTCCTTATCCATGCCGGGCAGCACTGTGATGCGCTCTGATATCTGAATCATAATAAATGCCGGGCATTTTATGTTTCCTTTAATTCCGAGGGGACTTCCCCTCCTGTACTTTCGAGTTGTCCCAGAATCTGGGTCAACTCATCTTCGCAATACGAATATGCAAGGTTCGCATTGAATACGGATGGTATGCTCTGAATTTTTTTCAATTTCTCCATTTGCTCTCCAATGTCATCCCCTTCTATTGTTGCAACGATCTTTCCTTCGGAATCATAGAAATGAACTTCACAAAGTTCGTATGCATTAATAGTGTCCATGACCTCCTGCAGGTGCTCTGCTTTTGTCTGCACGACAACACTCGATACGTTCATGAATAGCTCCTTTTGATTTAATCAGCTTCTACTCCTTCGTTTAAGATGCTGAGCAGGTTTGATCTGTGGCGTGAGTCTTCGCTCCTGAACTCTCCTTTGAAGAGATTTGCAATCGGGGGCGAAATCCTGTTCTGTGTGACATGGCACTGTAAGCAGTTGTAACGATCACCGTCCAGTTTGCCGTTTAGATCCGTTCCTGTCCCGAGTTCGACAAAATGAGATTTCGGCAGAGGAGTTGCTCCCATGCTGACTGCCTCTTCAGGCATGTGACAGTCCAGACAGATAGGTTCCCGGCCCAAGGGCAACATTCCGGTCAGGTCATGGGGAACCAGCGGGGGACTGTTTTCAAATGATCTTTGAAACCTTTCGCTTTCTCCCGGCTCCAGCGTTGTTTTATATCCCTGAGCAGGATAGGTATCCCTCTCATTATAAAGTGATTCCTGTCTGATGCCAAGTTCTTCTTCATCGTACGTCCTTGTCTCGGCATAAACGTACGGCTTTGATTCAGCAAACACCAAGGTTGCTCCGGCGGCTATGAGAAGAGCAATGATAAGAATCAAGGACTGTGTGTTTTTTGCTTTCATCATGAATCCCTCCTTTATTTATGATTTGATATTTTTTGGATAGATGCTGCTGAACCTCACTGCATCTTCGTCACATACTTCAATGCATCTCCCGCAATTTATACATTCTCCGGAAAGGACGGCCCCGCTCTGTTTCCCTACCATGTGCAGGACCTGTTTTTCAGGACAGATATCAATACACTTCATACAGGAACTGCATTTATCCTTGTCATAACCGATACGCAAAAAACCGAAACGGCCGACGAGGGAATAAAAACCGCCAAGAGGGCAGAGGTGTCCGCAAAATCCGTTTTTCACGGCAAACAGATCAAATAAAAAGACGACCATGACAAAAGCCCATCCGGCCCCGAGTCCGTATATGATTCCTCTGTGCAGCGCTCCTATGGGGCTTATCCATTCAAAGGCTGCAACTCCGAGAATGGCCGATAGCACCAAGGATAAGGCTATTACCCAGTAGCGTACTTCCCGTTTCATCTCCCATGATTTCTGTGTCGAATTCATGTTCCACATCGTTCTGATTTTATTGGCAAGGTCTGTGACCATATTTAAAGGACATACCCAGGCGCAGAATATCCTGCCGCCGAGGAGAGCATAGATGAGGAATATAATCAGAGCTCCAATTATGGCATCTGTGGCAGGAGAAGCCCCTGCAGACAAACTCTGCAGCACTGCAAAGGGATCTGACAGAGGAATTGCACCAAACACCTTTGCCGAGCTCAGGTTGCCCCTCAAAATCTGCCAGCCGTATGCGTTTCCGGAGAAGAACAGGAAGAGGATTACGATTTGTGTGCTTCTTCTTGATATGAGGTATTTATATTTTCTCATTTCATAAGGTCCTGTAGGGGCAT
Organism: Thermodesulfovibrionia bacterium; assembly: GCA_945786855.1. Lineage (GTDB taxonomy): Bacteria > Nitrospirota > Thermodesulfovibrionia > UBA6902 > UBA6902 > CALZGI01. Next base: position 8,232 of record CALZGI010000031.1, read on the forward strand.
GGCATGCCATGCCCCTACAATTACAAATCTTCCTCGTTCAGATAATCAACGGGTGCCCTGTCGCTCCTTGGTGTTTTCGTCGTAACTTCAGTTGTGGCATCTTTTATTCGTTCCACATCGCGCTCGTCCCAGCCCTTAAAATACCGCTCGCTTGACTCTCCCATGGCAATGTTCCTCGGCAATACAAAAATTGAAGCCTTTTGAGTAACGCATGCCTTTTCGCAGACACCGCACCCGGTACAAACATCACTGTGCACCACGGGGGCACGCATTGCATGCTTGCCTGTCCGTACGTTTCTCGTGAAATCAACAGTTATGGCTTTGCCAATTAAAGGGCAGGCACGGTAACAGGCGTCACATTGAATCCCGGCATATGCAATACATGTCTCACGGTCAATCACAGCAAGCCCGATTTTTGCAAGATCGACGTTCAGTATCAGTTCACCCTCTTTATTTGTTTCACTTACCAGGGATTGATCAAGTGACCCTGTCGGGCAGGCCGGGACACAGGGTATGTCTTTACACATGTAACAGGGGATGGTTCTCGGTGTGAAATAAGGAGTTCCGATTGGTTTATCGTCTTCCGGTTTAGCAAGAACCAATGTATCATAAGGGCATGCCTCAACACACATTCCGCACTTTATGCATGAAGCAATAAAATCCTTTTCCGGCACAGCACCCGGAGGCCTGAGCATCAACGGCGCGGATTTGCCTTCTCCAATGAAGCCGCTCCATACCAGTCCGCCAGTTGCAGCAACTCCGATTCCTTTACAAGCCTTAAGCAGAAACTCTCTTCGTTCAGGCATTGCTACCTCACTATTCTGCCTTTTCTTTTTAAGCATCTATGTTCAAACACCTTCAGTCCCTTATTGTGTGAAATTCCAAATTATAAATAACAAGCTCCAAATAAATTCCAGAATCCAATGAGCGAAACATGTGTTTGAAATTTGATCATTGTTATTTATTTGTTATTTGGTGCTTGAAATTTGTTGTTTATCTTTCTTTTTATGCTTTATAAATCTTCACCGCGCATTTCTTGAAGTCCGTTTCTTTTGACATCGGACACGTCGCATCAAGGGTTACTTTATTGATCAGGACGCGCTCATCAAACCAGGGCACGAAAATCAGGCCGCGGGGAGGATTGTTCCTTCCTCTCGTTTCAATCCTTGACTTGATTTTTCCCCTTCTTGATTCAATCCAGACAAGCTGGCCGTCTTTCAATCCATTGTCTTTCGCATCTTTCGGATTCATAGAGCAGAGTGCCTCAGGGACTGCACGGTACAGTTCAGGTACGCGCATTGTCATTGTTCCGCTGTGCCAGTGCTCGAGTACTCTTCCGGTGCAGAGCCAGAGCGGGTATTCCTTATTCGGGATCTCAGCCGCTTCTGCATAATGCCTCAGGAATATCTTTGCCTTATTGGGCAGCTTTACCTTTTCTTTTCCTTTTGTCGGGCCGAAAAGATCGCCCTGTGGTATTTCCTTGAGAGCTTTGCCGTAAAAAGCGAACTTGCCGTGGTTGGCCGCCTTTGCGTAGGGATCATAATCAGCATTGAACCTCCACTCTGTCTCTTTACCGTTCACGACGGGCCATTTTAATCCCCTTACCTTGTGATAGGTGTCAAAATCGGCAAGGTCGTGTCCGTTGCCAAGGCCGAACTTTCTGTAATCTTCCCAGAGATATTTCTGAATGAAGAAACCATAACCTTTGAAACCTTCTACATCCCGCTTATCTCCTCCTGCTTCAGAATTGATGAACCCTTTTCCGACCGGGTCGGGCCACTTATATGACCGTGCCTCCTTATTTGCAAAGAGCACATCGAACAGGGTGTCTGTTTCTTTATATCCCATTGCCTTTGCTTTGGCCAGGACATTCGGCAGCGTAACCTTGTCATTAATTTTCTGTTCCTTCCAGACTTCGGCAAGGGTGAATCTCTTTGCGAACTCCACTGTCTGCCACGTATCGGACATTGACTTGCCTATCGGGGTCACCTGCTGTTTCCAGTGCTGGGTCCTCCGCTCTGCGTTTCCGTATGCTCCCCACTTTTCAAATATCATTGCAGTGGGCAGGATCAGGTCAGCTACCTTTGCCGATATTCCGGGGTATACCTCCGAAACAACAATGAAGTTATCCATCTCCCGTGCCGCTTTGATCCAGTGACTCATATTGGCAGTGTTCTGCCAGGGGTTATTGACCTGTACCCATGTCCACTTGATCTTTCCGTCTTCAAGGTCCCTCATGATTTTCGTGTAATGTGAACCAACGACGGGGTTGAGAGTTCCTTCGGGAAGCTTCCACAGCTTTTCCGACTTTGCCCTGTGTTTCGGGTTTGTCACGACCATGTCTGCAGGTAACCGGTGAGCAAATGTGCCGACCTCTCTCGCAGTTCCGCAGGCGCTCGGCTGGCCGGTGAGACTGAAGGCGCCGTTGCCCGGCTGAGCCTGTTTGCCGAGAAGAAGGTGGACCATATACATCTGCTCATTTACCCAGGAACCGCGGACATGCTGGTTAAAGCCCATGGTCCAGAAACTGACGGCCTTTCTGTCCTTTGCCGCATAATAATCCACGAGCTGCACAAGCTTCTTCTTGAAATCATCAATGGACTCATCGGCGTCACCCTTTGCGAGCTGCGCCACAAAATCCAGGGTATAAGGTTCGAGGCCCTTTTTAAAGTCCTCAAAGCTGATTGCCCAGTGCTTGACCGGTTTCTTTGTGTTTTTCATTTCCATTTTCTGGCCGGGCTTAAATCCCAGGGAACTCATAGCGTGGGCCTCATCTTTTGTAATAACTTTGGAAACCTCACGGGCCACTGTATCTTTTTCACGTGCTTTAAATTTTGGGTGATCGACCTGACCTCTCATACCGTATCCGATATCTACCGGTCCGGTCGCGAAAATGCAATTTTGATTGACAAAGTCCCAGTCAATAGCTTCGGGACGGTTATAGACTATTTCACGTGCGATGTAATTGAGGATGGCGAGGTCGGTGTTCGGCTTGAAAATTATTTCGAGATCAGCAAGGTCAGAGCACCTGTTTGTATAGGTGGAGAGGTTGACAATTTTTACCCGGTCGGGTTTGCTCAGCTTTCTGTCCATTACCTTGGACCAGAGAACTGGATGCATCTCTGACATGTTGGCCCCCCAGAGGACTACTGAATCGGCATAGTGCATATCGTCGTAATTACCTGCCGGTTCATCAATGCCGAATGTCTGGATAAAACCGACGACCGCGCTTGCCATGCAGTGACGGGCGTTCGGATCGATATGATTGCTTCGTAATCCGGCTTTCATTAACTTGACAGCTGCTACCCCTTCCATGATCGTATATTGACCTGAACCGAATACAGATACGCCTGTCGGCCCCAATTCGGTGTAGTATTTCTTGAACTGCTTTGACATTTCATCAAAGGCCCGCTCCCATGTAATGGGTTTGAACTTGCCCTTCTTATCAAACGCACCTTTTTCATTCACCCTGAGCAGGGGTTCTGAGAGCCTGTCCGCACCGTACATGATCTTGGCATTGAAGTAGCCCTTAATACAGTTCAATCCCATATTGACCGGTGCAAGGGGATCGCCCTTGACCGCTACGATCATGTCATTCTTTGTCGCAACCATGATGCCGCATCCGGTGCCGCAGAACCTGCATACGGCTTTGTCCCATCGCCATCCGGCCTCTGTTTCCTTTGCGACTGCCTTTAATTCATCGGGTACAGCCATGCCGACAGCGGCTGCAGCACTAACGGCTGCCGTGGTTTTCAGAAAGTCCCTTCTTGACACTTTCATAGTAGGCCTCCTTTTTGATTCATGATGAGAATAATGTTTAACAGTATAGGAAAGAAACTCTTTGTATTAGATAACAAAAGGTATATTCCCCCTCTTGTTCAGATCAGATTTCAAAATGTAAAAGATCGGGTTGTGCAATCTGATAATTAATTTCTGTTTCTGTATGACCGAAATATCACCAAACATAGTAAAAAGGTACCAGACTTGGCTGTAAATGTGCTG
>CALZGI010000032.1 GCA_945786855.1 Thermodesulfovibrionia bacterium
GAGCTGAGATTTGCAGTGAGAGAAGGAGGCCGTACGGTAGGGGCCGGAGTCGTAACGGAGATTGTAGAATAACGAGCGAAAAACGTGACCGGAGTCCGTGTCTGTAAAAAAACGGCCAACGAAACGCGGACACGGAGGACGAAGTAAAAATATGAATGAAAAAATAAGAATAAACTTAAGAGCCTATGACCACAGATTGCTTGATCTGTCGGTTAAGGAAATAGTGGAGACGGCAAAGAGAACAGGCGCTAGAATAGCCGGGCCAGTGCCGCTTCCCACGAAAATACACAAAATAACGGTCCTCAGGTCTACCCATGTAGACAAGAAGTCACGAGAACAGTTTGAAATCAGAACCCATAAGAGACTGGTCGATATACTCGATCCTACACCGCAGACCGTTGACGCGCTGATGAAATTGGATCTTGCAGCAGGAGTAGATGTAGAGATAAAGTTATGAAAGGCATACTAGGAAAAAAGTTAGGAATGACCCAGGTGTTTACAGAGGACGGCCGTCTTGTCCCGGTAACTGTTATAGAGGCAGGCCCGGCAAAAGTTGTGCAGAAGAAGCAGAAAGACAAGGACGGATATGAGGCTCTGCAAATGGGATTTGAAGTAATAAAAAAAGAAAAAAATGTTACGAAGCCCATGAAGGGGCACTTTAAAAAGACAGCATCGCCATGTTACAGATATTTAAAGGAATTGCAGGTGGATGGATTTAGCGCCGGAGATGAAATTACAGTAGATATATTTTCCAAGGGTGAAAAGGTTACAGTTACAGGCACCTCGAAAGGTAAGGGTTTTCAGGGTGTTATGAAACGGCATAATTACAAGGGAGGTCCGGGATCCCATGGTTCTATGTTCAACAGGGCCCCGGGATCAGTTGGTGCGAGCGCTTCACCGTCAAGGGTCTATAAAAATACAAAATTGCCCGGACATATGGGCAGTGAGAGAATAACTATAAAAAATATTGAAATCTTTGATGTACGGAAAGAACAGAATATAATGCTAGTGAAGGGAGCAGTACCGGGAGCCAATGGTTGTTACCTTATGATAAAATCGGAGTTGCCCGTTCCCGCAAAGGAAAGTTAATGGCCCAGATAGACATTATAAATAGCGAAAATAAAGCCGTGGGAAAAGTAGATCTGCACGATGATATTTTTGGTGTGGAGATTAAAAAGGGACTTCTTCATGAGGTCGTGCGAAATCATCTTGCCAATAAACGGCAGGGTAATGCGAGCACAAAAACAAGGGGTCTTGTCAGAGGCGGCGGCAGAAAGCCTTACAAACAGAAAGGCACCGGCAGGGCGAGAGCGGGAAGCATCAGATCTCCTTTGTGGAAGGGCGGAGGCACTGTTTTTGGTCCTCACCCGCGAGACTATTCATACAAACTGCCTAAAAAGGCAAAATGGTCAGCTCTCAGCTCAGCACTGACTGCCAAGTTTATAGATGGAGAAGTAATCGTAATTGACGAAATTGGCGTACCGGAAGGGAAAACGAAAAAGATGAGAGCGATGCTTGACGGTCTGGGACTGAAAAATAATGTTCTCATTATTGTTCCGGAGAAAAATGAACCTCTTGAGCGCGCATCGCGGAATATCCCAAAGGTGAATGTCGCCCGTGTCAATGAGCTGAACGTGTATTCCATACTGTCACACGAAAAACTTCTTATTTCAAAAGAAGCAGTAGAAAAGATGAAAGAGGCGTATCTGGCATGAAAAGTACATATCAAGTCCTCCGTGGCCCCATGTTGACAGAAAAGGGAACGTTAATGAAGGAGACTGAAAATAAAGTTTTGTTCAGAGTTGCCCCGGGTGCAAATAAAATTGAGATTAAACAGGCAATAGAGGAAATATTCAAGGTGAAAGTGGACCGTGTAACAACGATGAACTGTAAAGGCAAGAAGAAGCGTATGGGACGACATGAAGGGAAGAGGCCTGACTGGAAGAAGGCCATTGTTACTCTGAGAGAAGGGGAAAAGCTGGACTTTATCGAAGGTGTATAAATGGGTATAAGAAAATTTAAACCAACATCATCGGGTTGTCGATTCAGAAGCGGTTCGGATTTTTCCGAAATAACTGAGACAAAGCCCTATAAACCTCTTATGATGCCCATTAGGAAGACGGGAGGCAGGAGCAATTCCGGACGGACCTCCATGTGGCAAAAAGGAGGCGGTCACAAGAGGGCCTATCGTATCATCGATTTTAAGCGTGATAAATTGAGTGTGCCCTGCACGGTGGAGACTATAGAGTATGATCCGAACCGGTCATCAAGGATCGCACTGCTGAAGTACATGGATGGAGAGAGGAGATATATACTCCATCCTCTTGGAATAAAAGTGGGTGACCGCCTGACATCAGGTGCTGATTCAGAAATAAAACCCGGGAATGCACTCCCCGTAAAAAATATTCCCCTCGGAACCATTATTCATAATATTGAACTTCGCCCCGGGCAGGGAGGAAAAATAGCGAGAAGTGCGGGTACGTATGCCCAGCTTGTTGCAAAGGATGATAAGCAGTGTCAGTTAAAACTTTCCTCGTCGGAAGTCCGCTTTGTGCCCTCGGGCTGCATGGCAACTATTGGACAGGTAGGAAATGTTGACCACGAGAATGTATCCATCGGGAAGGCTGGAAGAAACCGCTGGCGTGGAAAAAGGCCCCATGTGAGAGGTGTAGCCATGAACCCTGTTGACCATCCCCTCGGGGGCGGTGAAGGCAAGAGTTCAGGCGGAAGGCCACCCGTCTCTCCCTGGAGTAAGCCGGAGGGCAAGAAAACAAGAAAGAATAAAAAGACTGACAGATTTATTGTAAGACGAAGGAAGACAAAATAGAAATGATAGAGAGCAGACTCAGGATTTGTGAGGAGGAATTTTTGTGCCGAGATCACTGAAAAAAGGACCATTTGTTGATGAGAAGCTGATGAAGAAAATTTTCTCGATGAATGAAAAAAATGAAAGAAACGTTATCAAGACGTGGTCGAGGAGATCTACCATAGTTCCTGATTTTATCGGGCATACATTAGCAGTGCATAATGGAAGAAAGTTCATTCCAGTGTATGTAACAGAAAATATGGTTGGACACAAGCTGGGTGAATTCTCTCCTACGCGGACATTCAGGTCGCACTCGGGTGACAAGAAGGACAAAGGAAGATAACGGTTCGAGGTAAGAAAAAGTGGAATCTAAATCTATACTGAAATATGCAAGGATATCACCGAGAAAGGTGAGGAGGGTGACAAGCCTGATTAAGGGAAAAAAGGCAGGCGATGCCATGATCAGTCTTCAATTCCTTCCTCATAAAGGCAGTAAAATGGTATCGAAGGTTTTAAAATCAGCCATGGCAAATGCGGAACAGAAAAAAGCTGCTGATCCGGAGTCGATGAAGATTTCAAAAGTTTTCGTTGATCAGGGGCCGACAATGAAGAGAATGATGCCTCGTGCGATGGGCCGGGCTGATGTTATTAGGAAGAGAACGAGTCATATTACATTAATATTAGAAGATTGAGATCAGGTAAATTAGCTTAGGAGGCTTTGTTTTGGGGCAGAAAACACATCCAATAGGAATCAGACTGGGAATCATTAAAACGTGGGATTCGAAATGGTTTGCCAAGAAGAATTATAAAGATTTACTGTATGAGGATATAACCATACAGAAGTATGTGAAGACTCATCTCTATCACGCAGGTGTCCCCAAGGTTGAGATCGAAAGAACGGGTCAAAAGATAAAAGCAACGATCCATACTGCACGTCCAGGTATCATAATAGGAAAAAAGGGCGCTGAAGTCGAAAAACTGAAAAAAGCACTGGAAAAAATTACCGGTAAAGAGCTGAGCGTCGATATTAAAGAAATAAGAAAGCCGGAACTGGATGCTCAGCTGGTGGCGGAAAATATAGCGATGCAGCTTGAAAAGAGAATCGCTTTCAGAAGGGCTATGAAGAAGGCGGTTGCATCTTCCATGCGTTTCGGAGCATTAGGAATTAAAGTGGCATGCGCCGGGCGTCTGGCTGGTGCTGAAATAGCCAGAGATGAATGGTACAGAGAAGGAAGAGTCCCTCTGCATACATTCAGGTCTGATATAGACTACGGGGTAGCAGAGGCAAAAACAACATATGGAAGAATAGGTGTTAAGGTCTGGATTTACAAAGGAGATATACTGCAGGAGCCGGTGCTTCAGTCATCCGGCGGCGATACGGTACTTTGAGAGGATAAATTATTATGTTAATGCCGAAGAAGGTAAAATACAGGAAAACGCAGAAAGGCCGCATGAACGGTAAGGCATACCGCGGGTCCGATGTCTCTTTTGGTGAGTACGGCCTGAAGGCGCTTGAGCCAGGATGGGTTTCCAACCGGCAGATCGAGGCGGCCAGGATTGCGATAACGAGACATGTGAAAAGGGGTTGTAAGGTATGGATTCGCATATTTCCGGATAAGCCCATTACAAAAAAACCTGCGGAAACAAGAATGGGAAAAGGAAAGGGCAGTCCTGAAGCATGGGTAGCAGTTGTAAAACCCGGCAGGGTTCTGTACGAAATGGCCGGTGTTGATGAGACAGTTGCCAAAGAAGCACTCAGGCTGGCTTCACACAAACTTTCAATAGCAACAAAATTTGTGAAGAGAACTTAATAGAATGAAAAAAGCATCTGAATTTAGAGCAATGACGGTTGATGAACTCAGAGTGGAAGAAACAAATCTGAGGAAGGAACTTTTCAATCTTCGTTTTCAGCAGGTAACCGGTGAGATTGAAAATCCTCTGCGTATTAAGCATGTGAGGAAAGATATAGCACGGGTATTAACCGTAATGAATGAAAAGTCCAGAACGCAGTAATTGCAGGCGGTCGATAGGACCGATGATTAAAGCAGGCCAATAATACCGGCTGCCAAGATAAGGATTGGGAAAGAACAATGCCAAAGAAGATTTATACAGGTGATGTTATAAGCAACAAAATGGATAAGACGGTTGTAGTAGCAATCACCAGACTAACCCAGCATCCCAGATACAAAAAAACGATCAAGAAGATTGCGAAGTTCAAGGCTCATGATGAGGAAAACTCGTGTAATAAGGGAGACAAGGTTTCAATCATCGAAGCCAGGCCCTTCAGTAAAGATAAACGGTGGAAAGTTCTTGAAATTGTTAGAAGAGGAAACGAATGATACAGCAGGAAAGTGTTTTAGAGGTAGCCGATAATTCGGGAGCGAAGAAGGTCCAGTGTATTAGGGTGCTCGGTGGATTCCATCGGAGATATGCAAGGATTGGCGACAAGATTGTCGTTAGTGTCAAGGAAGCTGAACCGAACACGAATATTAAGAAGGGAACTGTTGCGAAGGCGGTAGTGGTCAGGACAAAAAAAGCCTCAAGAAGACCAGACGGCTCATATATCCGGTTTGACCAGAATGCAGCAGTCCTTATAAATGCTGAAGGTGATCCCGTCGGGACGAGAATTTTTGGACCCGTTGCAAGAGAACTCAGGTGGAAAGAATTTATGAAAATTGTTTCACTCGCGCCGGAGGTTATATAATTGCAGCGGTTTATTAGAGGAGAATCATGGGACTAGATTTAAAGAAAAATGATACAGTCTTAGTTATGTCCGGAGATGAGAAAGGCAAAAAAGGCCGGGTACTGAGCGTAGATAAGGAAAAAAACAGGTTGATTATAGAAAGTGTGAATATGATCAAGAAGCACATGAAGCCGAATAAACAATATTCACAGGGTGGAATTATAGATAAGGAAGGACCTGTTCACAGATCAAATGTAATGCTCGTTTGTACAAAGTGCGGTAAGCCGACGCGCATAAAGAATACAATCCTGGAAAACGGAAAAAAAACAAGATCATGCAAGCAGTGCGGGGAGGTTGTTGATTAGTACATGGAAAGATTAAGAGAAAAATATAAAAGCGAAGTAATGCCTCAGCTTATGAAAGAGTTTGCCTATAAAAGCGTAATGCAGGTGCCGATGGTGAAAAGCATCGTTTTGAACGTTGGCATGGGAAAAGCTATTCAGGATATAAAACCGCTTGAGTCAGCAGTTAAGGAATTGGCGATAATTTCAGGCCAGGCCCCTGTAATTACACGGGCAAAGAAATCAATCGCTGCCTTCAAACTGAGGCAGGAATCGCCGATAGGCTGCAAGGTGACGCTGCGGGGCAAAAGAATGTATGATTTTCTTGATAAGTTCATTAGCCTGGCACTGCCGAGAATAAGAGATTTTAAAGGTGTGTCAGCAAAGTCCTTTGACGGGAGAGGGAACTATGCATTCGGAGTGAAAGAACAAATAATTTTTCCCGAAATTGACTATGATAAGGTTGTCAGTATGCATGGAATGGACGTTGTAATTGTTACAACGGCCAAAACGAATGAAGAGGGTAAGGCGCTTCTTAAGCATTTAGGAATGCCTTTTATGAATTAATACCATCTTTTTGATTAAGGAATAGGAATGGCAAAAAAGAGTCTTATAGCGAAGCAGAAAAGAACGCCCAAGTTTAAAGTAAGGGGATACAGTCGTTGCAGCCTGTGCGGAAGGCCGAAAGGCTATTTAAGAAGGTTCGGCATGTGCAGGATATGTTTCAGGACGCTTGCCCTGAGCGGGAAGATTCCCGGCGTTACAAAATCCAGCTGGTAGAGGTATACAATTATGATGACGGACCCCGTTGCAGATATGCTGACAAGAGTCAGGAACGCCAATATGGCAAAGCTTGAGAAAGTTGATGTTCCTGCATCAAAACTGAAAATTGAAATAACAAAAATCCTGAAGGAAAAGGGTTATATAAAGAGTTTTAAGGTCATAAGGGACCGGAAACAGGGAATCATACGTATCTCAATGAAGTATTTGGATGGCCAGGAAAAGGCAATCACCGGTCTGAAGAGGGTAAGCAAACCCGGAAGACGGGTCTATGTGGACAAAACAGAGATACCCATGGTCATGGGGGGATTTGGAATGGCTATATTGACAACGTCAAAGGGGATGTTAACTGATGAAGTATGCCGCCGTGAAGGTATCGGCGGAGAACTTTTGTGTAATGTCTGGTAAATTGCAGGGGTGTATTGAAATACACCCTTACTTATAAGTGAGAGGAATAAAATAAACAAAATGTCGAGAGTAGGAAAGAACCCGATAAACATACCCGCCGGAGTGGATGTGAAACTTCAGGGGAACCTCATAACAGTAAAAGGCCCAAAGGGAGAGCTGAAATGGAATGCTCCCGAGGGGATGAACATTTCTGTGAAGGATAATACTCTTACTGTTGAAAGGCCTTCTGATACAAAACAGTTCAGATCGCTCCATGGTACAACGAGGAGCATAATTGCAAACCTGGTTACAGGCACAAGTGCCGGCTACGAAAAAGTTCTTGAAATAAACGGCGTAGGATACAGGGCGCAGGTTCAGGGACAGAAGATCAATTTTACACTTGGATATTCTCATCCCATTGAGTTTGAGCTGCCCCAGGGTATCAGTGCAGAAGTAGATAAAAAACAGACAGTACTGACACTTCGCGGAATAGATAAACACCTGATTGGCCAGGTTTCAGCTAATATTCGTTCACTGAGGCCGCCCAATGTTTATAAAGGAAAGGGCATCAGATTTGCCGGCGAGATAATTAAACTGAAAGTAGGGAAGTCAGGCAAATAGTCGAAAGATAGAGAGTGTAATTCATAGCAAATATTGAGGAGAAGAGCTTGAGCGTAACAAAAGAAAAAGCAAGAAAGGCAAGACATTTCAGAGTAAGAAAAAAAGTCACCGGCACATCGGACAGCCCGAGACTCAATGTGTTTAGAAGCGTTAAGCATATATATGCCCAGGTCATTGATGATCGTTCCGGTAAGACGCTTGTCGCCGCTTCAAGTATAGATAAAGAGTTGAAGGGTAAAATCAGTACAGGCGGTAACATAGAAGCAGCAAGGACTGTTGGCTCGCTGGTAGCAAAAAGAGCGCTTGATCAGGGAGTCAAAAAGATAGTCTTCGACAGAGGCGGCTATATTTATCACGGGAGGATAAAGGCTCTTGCTGAAGCAGCGAGAGAAGGCGGCCTGGAATTTTAAAATTCAAAAATAAAAAATCTATAATCAAAATCATGGAATAAAAGCAGGATGTATAATCTGTGGTTTTGCATTTTAAATTCTGATTTTTTGTGTTTCGTTAGGAGGAACAGTGGGTAGGATAGACCCGGAGAGTTTAGGCTTATTAAAAGATAAGGTGATACATATCAACAGAGTCGCTAAAGTTGTGAAAGGCGGTCGGCGTTTTTCCTTCAGTGCTCTTGTTGTTGTGGGCGATGAAGATGGGCATGTCGGATTTGGAAAAGGAAAGGCCCAGGAAGTTCCCGAGGCCATACGGAAAGCTGTTGAGCAGGCCAAGAGAGCGCTGGTTAAAATTCCAGTTCAAGATGGAACAATTCCACACCGGATTAATGGTGTTTATGGAGCGGGGAAAGTGGTAATGCTGCCCGCAAAGCCCGGAACCGGTCTAATTGCAGGCGGTTCTGTAAGGGCAATCATGGAAGTGGTGGGAGTTCGTAATATTGTGGCAAAATCCATCGGAAGCCGGAATGCGTTCAATATGGTAAGAGCCACAATTGACGGACTGATGAAACTACAAAATGCTGAAAGTGTTTTGAAAAGAACGGGCAAAACAGAGGAAGAGAAAAAGGGATCTACTCATGAAAACGCTTAGCATAACCTTGAAACGCAGCTTGATTGGAAGACCCGAGAAGCAGAGGAGAATTATAAAAGCTCTTGGATTGAGAAAAATTAACCAGAGCGTTACTCATAACGATACCCCTTCTATTCGAGGAATGATACACAAAATGTCACACATGATTGAAGTGAGCGAGAACGGGGAGGGATAAATGAAATTATCAGATCTTGCACCAGCACCGGGAAGCAGAAAAAAGAGGAAAAGAGTTGGCAGAGGTCCTGGTTCCGGGCACGGTAAAACATCCTGTAGGGGGCATAAGGGACAAAAGTCCAGAAGCGGTGGAGGCCCGAAAGCCGGGTTTGAAGGTGGTCAGATGCCGTTACAGCGCAGGCTTCCCAAAAGGGGATTTACAAATATTTTCCAAAAACACTATGCAATCGTGAACCTTGCGACACTTGAGAAACTTGAAGAGGTTTCAATAACACCTGAATTTCTTATAAAAGAAGGCGTTGTGAAGAAACTTCAGGATGGTCTTAAGATTCTGGGGAACGGAGAAATCACAAAACCGATTACTGTCAAAGCCCATGCGTTCAGTACATCGGCGAAAGAGAAGATAGAGAAAGCTCAGGGAAAAGTCGAAATAATACAGTAACTATTAAAGAAGTAGAACTCAAAGAAACAGGATTCACTGGTTACGTACAACACACACCTTAAAGTTAAAAAATTCTAATCGTGAGTATCGTCAATAGTTTTCAAAACGTCTTCAAAATAGCAGAATTGAAAAGCAGGATACTGTTTACTCTTGCCCTGCTCGCTGTATACCGCATTGGAGCCCACGTTCCAACTCCGGGGATTAATGGTGAAGAGCTCAGTAAATTCCTCCTGGACAGAGGTGGAGCCCTCATGGGATTTTTCGATATGTTTTCAGGGGGAGCACTTTCAAGGGCAACAATCTTTGCACTCGGAATCATGCCGTATATCAGTGCATCAATTATCCTGCAGCTTCTCACTGTTGTCATTCCTACTCTTGGCAGACTTGCAAAAGAGGGTGAAGCGGGGAGAAAAAAGATTACTCAATATACACGCTATGGGACTGTCGTGATAAGTATAATTCAATCGCTGGGGATTGCCGTTGGAATCGAGAGTATGGGCGAAGGAGCTTTTGTGCAGAATCCAGGGTGGCCCTTTCGACTGCTCACTATGATTACCATGACGTCGGGCACTGCCTTTCTCATGTGGCTCGGAGAGCAGATTACAGAACGCGGAATTGGAAACGGGATTTCCCTGATAATTTTCGCTGGTATTGTTGCGGGATTCCCCAATGCCGTTATCAGCTCTATATCCCTGATCAGGGCCGGTGAATTACATTTGTTGTTAATGCTCTTTGTCATTGTTATGATGATAGCCGTAATAGCCACGATTGTATATGTCGAGAGGGGGCAGCGAAAAATACCTGTGCAGTACGCGAAAAGAGTAGTTGGAAGAAAAATATATGGTGGACAGAGCACGCACCTTCCTCTTAAAGTGAATACTGCAGGCGTTATACCTCCAATCTTTGCTTCATCGATAATCATGTTTCCTGCCACGATTGCCGGTTTTATCGCCATTCCCTGGGTTCAGTCAATGGCAAGTCAGCTTACTCCCGGAACAGTGTTTTATTCATTGCTTTATATAAGTATGATTTTCTTTTTCTGTTATTTTTATACATCCATAACGTTCAATCCTGTGGATATTGCCGATAATCTTAAAAAATATGGCGGGTTTATCCCGGGGGTAAGGCCCGGACAAAAGACAGCAGATTTTATTTATCATGTCCTTGCAAGGATCACCTTCGGTGGCGCTGTTTATCTGGCGGCGGTGTGTATTTTGCCTGATATATTGAGAGGCTATTTCAATGTGCCCTTTTATTTCGGGGGGACCTCAGTACTGATTGTTGTCGGTGTTGCTCTTGATACGATATCCCAGATGGAATCACATCTGGTTACCCGGTCATACGATGGGTTTCTTAAAAAAGGCAGGGTCCGCGGCAGAAAAGGCTGAATAGTGTAAGAGCTTCACTTGTGAATCACTCGTCAGTGCGACAGGATTGGCCGTCGGATCATAAAGTTAATATTAAGGCGCACTACATATAACGAATTTTGGATTTCTCATTCATTGATTGTTCTTAAGTCAGACGATGAAATAAAAAGAATGGCTGAATCGTGCCGCATAGTGGCAGAAGTATTGGAAGAAGTAAGGAAAAATATTTCACCGGGAGTGACAACAAAAGCACTGGACAGGATTGCAGAGTCTCATATACTGTCAAAAAAAGCACGCCCGGCATTTAAAGGATACAGAGGTTATCCGGCAAGCGTTTGTACCTCAGTAAATGAGCAGGTAGTTCATGGAATTCCTTCTGGTACAAAACTAAGGGAAAAAGACATTATCAGCATTGACGTCGGCGTTTTTTATAAAGGATTTTATGGAGATGCGGCAACAACTCTGCCCGTGGGATCAGTTGATAAGCAGACGGAGAAGCTGTTAATGATAACTGAAAAGGCACTTGAAGCCGGAATGGCAAAATCTGTGGCCGGCAACAGGTTGTCAGATATATCACATTCAATCCAGGAATGTGTTGAATCAAAAGGTTTTTCGGTAGTGCGAAACTTTGTTGGTCATGGTATAGGAAGGGAACTCCATGAGGAACCTCAGATTCCAAACTATGGAAATCCGGGAGAAGGCCCGGAGCTTTTGCCGGGGATGACTCTTGCAATTGAACCTATGGTGAACGCGGGCAGCTGGGAAGTTGATATACTGAATGATGGATGGACTGCAGTAACGAAAGACAAGAGTTTATCAGCACATTTTGAGCATACAGTTGCTATTACAAAAAATGGACTTAACGTGTTGACTAAATTATAAAGAATAATTATAATTATTAGTTCTATTATGCCAAAAGAAGATGCCATAGAGGTGCAGGGAACCATCCTTGACAATCTGCCAAATGCAATGTTTAAAGTTGAACTTGAGAATGGGCAGAAGATTCTGGCATATGTATCAGGTAAAATGCGAATGCATTTTATAAAAATACTGCCGGGGGACAAGGTGACCGTTGAACTGTCGCCTTACGATCTTACAAAGGGCAGGATAACCTATAGATTTAAGTAATAAAATGATGGCAGGATTGAGTAGTCTGCTGCCGGATGAATAGAAGACGGAGAATGTTATATGAAAGTGCGATCATCAGTAAAACCTATATGCCCTAAATGTAAAATTATCAAGAGGCAGGGCGTAGTCCGTGTTATTTGCAGCAACCCTAAACACAAACAAAGACAGGGATAAGAGAGGAAAGATAAAGTGAGAATTGCAGGCGTAGATTTACCAAAAAATGAGCGAGTCGAAATAAGTCTTACACGAATTTATGGAGTGGGGCGGACTATTTCCCGAAAAATATTACAGGAAACAAACATCGACCCCAACAAGAAGACCAGAGATCTTACTGATGAGGACGGTGTCAAGCTCAGGACTGTAATTGACAGGGACTTTAAAGTGGAAGGTGATTTAAGGCGGGATATCGCCATGAATATAAAAAGACTTCAGGATATCGGTAGCTACAGAGGACTCAGGCACAGGGCAAAGCTGCCTGTGAGGGGACAAAGGACGAGCACAAATGCGCGTACCCGTAAAGGTCCCAAGAAGGCTATTGGTGGCATGAAGAAGAAGGGATAAAAATGGCACAGAAGAAAAGAAAAGGCGGGAAAAAGGAAAAAAAGGTAGTTCATTCAGGAGGAGCATATATCCAGGCTACTTTTAATAATACAATTATTACGATTGCAGACCAGAATGGGAACGTGGTAACATGGTCATCAGCCGGGGCTCAGGGTTTCAAAGGCTCAAGAAAGGGAACCCCCTATGCAGCCCAGATAGCTGCAGATGTGGCTGCAAAAAAGGCAATGGGTTTTGGGATGAGGCAACTGGACGTATATGTAAAAGGTCCCGGTGCAGGACGGGAGTCAGCAATCAGGGCACTGCAGGCGGCCGGACTCGAAATAAATCTTATAAAAGACGTGACACCGGTACCCCATAATGGCACAAAACCACCGAAAAGGAGAAGAGTATAGTGGCGAGATACAGAGACGCATTGTGCAGATTATGCAGAAGAGAAAGCGATAAACTGTTTCTGAAAGGCGACAGATGTTATACAGATAAATGTGCTGTAGAGAGAAGAAAGTATTCTCCCGGCCAGCACGGACAGAGAAGGAAAAAACTCTCTGACTATGCATTGCAGCTCAGGGAAAAACAGAAGGCGAAAGAAACATACGGAGTACTCGAAAAGCAGTTCAGGAAATACTATTATATGGCGGACAAGAAAAAAGGGGTTACGGGAAGTAATCTATTGCAATTACTGGAGCGTCGGCTTGATAACGTGGTGTATCGCCTTGGTCTGGCCTCGAATCGGAGACAGGCACGGCAGCTCGTATTGCATGGTCATGTGACAGTCAATGACAGGCGGGTCAGCATTCCGTCTTGTCTGATACGCACCGGTGATCTTATAAGCATTAAAAATATGAGTAAAAAACTGGCCATTATAGAAGAAAATATTTCTAAGATGGAGCACCGGGGTATGCCGGCATGGCTGGAAATGGATGTCAGCAACATACAGGGTAAAATTGTTCACTATCCAGCCAGAGATGAAATTGAAATCCCGGTTCAAGAGCAGTTAATAATTGAGTTATATTCAAAATAATATAAATGATTTTACAGATAAATAGAGGAATGGTACAGAGGAAAAGAATCTGTTCTGTTGCCACGAAGGAGGCTTAATGGATCTGAAAAAGAAAGGCTTTCAATTACCTGAGAATATTAGTTTTGATTCTGAGAGCCTGACAAATACATATGGGAAGCTCTATGCTGAGGCCTTTGAAAGAGGGTATGGTTCCACGATAGGGAATGCACTACGGAGGGTGCTGCTTTCATCCATAGAGGGCGCTGCCGTTACTTCTATCAGGGTGCCGGGTGTATTGCACGAATTTTCTGCACTGCCTGGAGTAAAAGAAGATATAGTTGATATAATCCTGAACGTTAAACAATTGCGGTTCAGGCTGCATTCTGATGAACCAAAGATTGCAACTATCAATGTAAAAGGCACGACGGATGTTACGGGGAAGGACATTACGGGAGACCAGATCGAGGTTCTTTCTCCTGATCAGCACATAATGACGTTGGGAAAAGGCGCAGATTTGTCAATGGAATTGATTGTCTCGAAGGGAAAAGGATATGCCACAGCAGAAACGAATAATGATCCTGATCAACCTGTTGATACTATTGCCATTGACTCGATATTTACTCCGATTAAGAAAGTGAACTTCTGGGTGGAAGGTGCCAGAGTGGGCCGGTCTACAGATTATGACAAACTTGTGATGGAGGTCTGGACCGATGGAAGCATTACCCCTCAGGTTGCTGTAGCTGAGGCTGCAAATATTCTTACAGAGCACCTTACAATCTTTTCGCTGGATGGAGAAGAAGCTCCCGAGGAAGACATCTCCCCGGTCGCGTATGAAGAAGTGGAACAGAATCAGGGTTTCAGTGATGATTTTTTTGATGAAGAGCCTGTTGAGTTTAATGAAAACCTTCTGAAAAGCGTAGAGGAACTTGAACTTTCGGTCCGGTCATATAATTGCCTGAAAAATGCTAATATCCGTACCCTGGCTGAACTTGTTCAAAAAACAGAACAGGAGATGCTCAGAACTAAAAATTTTGGACGGAAGTCTTTAAATGAGATAAAGGAGATCATCCTTGGGATGGGATTACATTTTAACATGAGAGTAGATACAGATGAATTAGAAAAGTTAGCTGCAAACAAGAGGCACGAAAATGCGTCATAGGGTAGCGGGAAGGGCATTCGGAAGAACCGCGAATCACAGAAAAGCTCTCTTGAGAAATCTGGTTACGTCGCTGTTTGATCATCTCAAGATCGAGACGACTTCAGCCAAAGCGAAGGAGGCCAGAAAATTGGCCGAGAGAGTAATTACTCTTGGTAAGAAAGGAGATCTCCACTCCAGAAGACTGGCTCTTTCCCATGTGCCCAATAAAAATATAATTACAAAGCTTTTCACCGAAATAGCACCGAACATTGAGAGGGACAGCGGGTATCTGCGGGTAGTCAAGTCGAGGTATCGTCCCGGTGACAATTCTGATATGGCAATACTCGAGTTTGTTGATTATGATTTGCTAAAAAACAGCACAACAGAAGAGAAGGAAAAAGAAACGACAAAAGAAGAGAAGACAAAAAAAGAGAAGTAACTTTTTGTGTCTCTGAACATACATGTAAAAAAAGCGTCCCGGAGCCTGGGACGCTTTTTTTATGTAATTTTCTTGCTTATTCATAATGCATTTGCATATAATCCCATATATTCTTTCTGTTCAAAAAAACCCTGTATGCTTTAATAGAACCATCAGCGAGGAGAGAACATATGTTCCCGTTTCATAAGATTGTTACACAATTTTTTATGCCTCTTCCCTTGATTATGTTCGCTATTCTTTTCGGAATATTCCGTCTCTGGTTCACTAAAAAACAATTGTCAGGGAAATTTATTGTATCTTTGGGATTTGTTCTTTTAGTTCTGTTGGCATACAGTCAGATAACATATCGGATTGTCGGATATCTTGAAAACAAATACGACCCCGCCGAAATACAACTTTCCAGCGACATATATAATCAGGAAGAGGAGGGTTTTATTCCTTATATAGTTGTTCTGGAGGGAGGGCATTCGGCTGATTCTCAATTGCCAGTTACCAGTCAAATTAGTGAGAAGAGCATGGTGCGGCTGGTTGAAGGGATCAGGATTTATAGAAGGTATCGTGGCAGTAAATTAATCTTGTCAGGAGGGGGGGGCGGGGGCGGTGTGTCCGCTGCTTCTCTCATGGCCAATCTTGCAAAGGATCTTGGAGTGAGTGAACATGATATTATTATTGAATCTGAGTCAAAAGACACGAAGGATGAAGCAAGAATGATTCAACCAATTGTGAAGGATGAAAAGTTTATGCTGGTAACGTCAGCGGTGCACATGCATAGATCAATTGCGATATTCAGGAAGCTTGGAATGAATCCCGTACCAGCTCCTGTGGGACACTATTCTAAGGATTCAGAAAAATCAGAGTCTTATGTATTTTTTCCGAACAGCCAAAATCTCCTTCAAGCGGAAGGGGCTGCACATGAGTACCTGGGAATGGTTTGGGCCAGTCTCAGAGGCCATATCTGAATGAGTTCATCTGCTGTCAGGAAAGCTCCGCGTAGTTTTAAAAGCAGTAGTCAATGGTGAATATTCCTCTCTCGATCAATCCTACCCTGCCTGATACACAATACTTTCAGTAGTCCTTATTAGGAAGTCTAATAAGGGTAGAAGATTTTAATTATGGACAAATTAAGTATTTAGTGATATAAATACTTTAGATGAGCCGGTTGCAGGATATATTTTTTTTAGGGATGAAGTAACTGAGGATTGTATTGATGTACAGGCAAAAAGTGATATATGAATGTTCTAGGAAAGGAGCATAACAGTGATTACTTTTATTGTGGGCCTTGCTGGTGGTTTGTTGATTGGAATTCTCATTATGTCACTCATCATAGCCGGTAAGAAAGAAGGGGATCTCAGGGACAGCATCTACAACGAAGTCTCATAGTGAGAGGGCAGTTTTTTCGAAGTCAATTTAGTTCGTTACTACCATCAGAATCTTCAATACCCGCGTCATCTTCTTCATCTTCTTCATCGACATCGCTGTCCAGAAATATCAGGTCATCAAGATCATCATCTTCAACGTCATCGTCATCTTCATCATCCATTTCAAAAATAATGTCGATTATTTCAAAATCATCATCAGATTCATCATATTCCTCTTCAAGATCATCATCCATAAGGTCCAGATCAAAATCATCTTCATCATCATCAACAAGAAAAATGTCAGGATCATCATCTGTGGCAACGGCGTAATCAAAATCGCTATATATTCTGGAAGAGTACGTTTTTTTTGTTCTGAAACTATCGGCTGACGAGTTGCTATAATTTACGTCAGCCTTGATTCTGTCCGGATTTCCAGATCTGTCCGGTCTTCCGGTTTCAACGGGCAATTTAGTGACAGTTTTCTCACTGCTTATTTCATTGAGGATATAATGCTCTTTCAAAAAAACCCCCAGCCATAGCAGCGCAAAAAATGCAATAAGGACACCAATTATCTTTCCCATTTATCTATATATCAGCTGGATATGAAATACGTGTTGGGGATTCTTTGTTCCATTGTTTAAAAACAGGGCCCGGGTTAGCGGACCCTGTAAGGAGCACTCATGCTATTATTTTTTTAACTTTGCCTTAATTCTCGTTCTACAGGAGTCACCTGCTGTGTCACGGTCTTTAGAAGTAACATAGAGCTTTTTCCCTTTTTTCTTGGCTTTGAACTTTCCCTGGGAACTGCTGTCCCACCTGCCATTTACATACATGTCACAAAAGGTATTTCCTCTAACGTACTTCCCTTTTGCCGTTCCGCTGAGAGCGCATATTTCCTTAATTCTATAACTTCCCACGCGCAATCTGTTATAAGCTTTTCCCGTCACTAGCTTGCCTGTCTGTTTTGTTATTTTTATCATACTGTTAAACTTGTAATTACCGTTATCATCTCTATCATTACATCCCCGCACTTTCGCAACGCCCTTTCCCTTGTATTTACCTTTAAATTTTACACCAAAACTCTCTCCGGGAAACAGAAAAATCAAAGACACAGCTGCAACCATTAAAATACTGAATATTTTTTTCATGCTTTATTTCTCCTTGTATAATGGATCGATTGATATTCAGCAGGAACGGCCCCCTCCTGCTACGTCTTTAAATGTTAACCTCCTCCCCCCATTTTTATTTGCTGCCCTATTAAATTATCCGGAATTTCTGGATCAAGAGTATCCCTGCATCACCGGATAATCAAATATTCATAAGTTCTGTCTGACCGCCCCACAAAAGGGTGCCGTACATTTTTAGAATATTCTCTCATTACATCTAACACTTAAGGCTGAGATTCACTTTTCTTTTTATTCTTTCCCCTGAGGGCAGTATGGCGGAGACTCCATCAAATTCAGCCTGCTCAACGGCAATCCTTGCAATCAGAAGAATGTCCTTCATATAAACTGGTCTTGCTGCAGCCGTATTTTCTTCAATCATAATTTCTTCGTCAATTACTACGCGGCTCAATATTTTCTCAACGATGGCTTCAGAACTCAGTCCAAACTCATGTCCTTCGGTAACAATGGCGCTTATCTCAGATTTAAGTCTGATGAAGTCTGCCGACAGTTTGGATAATTTATTATTTTTTGAGTTATTCATCGCAGTAGAACCCTCCTTTTTCTGCTATGAACTATGAATATAGCAGTTTTCTTGCCAGTATATAAT
This sequence comes from Thermodesulfovibrionia bacterium, assembly GCA_945786855.1. GTDB lineage: Bacteria > Nitrospirota > Thermodesulfovibrionia > UBA6902 > UBA6902 > CALZGI01. Next base: position 18,037 of record CALZGI010000032.1, read on the forward strand.
TGCTTGAAATAATTAGATAATTGTACAAATATTATTGCAATTTTAAAACTGATTTCCGGTAGTATGTGCTTATTTTCAGTAGTGACACATCAACATACATAAATACAGCTGACTTCAAATAAAAGATGGAATTCTGCTGATTGAAGCGACCAATGATCTCTGACTTAAATAATGCTTTCGGTCACGCCTGCAGCATCCTGCACTGTGTATTTATATTATTTCAAGTACTGACTGAGTTCTGGGAGGTTGTTTATCTACTTTTTTTGCCTGGTCAAACGGGAATTCTTCTTAACCCACATACGTAGTATATCCAAAATATACATATTATTCAAGAAAAAATTGTTTAATGCAGGTGCATGATATTGAAAAAATATTTATGTGAAAAGCAGAGGGGGTACTATGATTAGGTATGGCAGGCAGGTTTTACTTGTCTTCAGTCACCCTTAAATCTCCGATCATTCTGAACTTTCTGTATCTGTCTTCAAGGAGTTCATCATAGGATTTTTTTGTTAATTCATCAAGTTGACGCTTCAATGCATCTGTAAGAGATTGAGCAATCTGTTCATGGCTTCTGTGAGCGCCTCCCAGCGGTTCAGGAATTATATCATCGATAACTCCAAGATTGAGCAGATCCAGGGACGTTAATTTGAGGGCTTCGGAGGCATTTTCATATTCCTTCTGCCCAACCGGGGTGTCATTCTTGTTCCACAGAATAGCTGCGCACCCTTCAGGAGATATGACCGAGTAAACAGAATGCTCAAGCATAAGTACCCTGTCTCCTATTGCAAGGGCAAGCGCTCCTCCGCTGCCTCCTTCGCCAATGACAACAGATATGATCGGAGATCTGATTGAGAACATTACCTGAAGGTTCTTTGCGATTGCCTCAGCCTGTCCTCTTTCTTCCGCTCCTATTCCCGGATAGGCCCCGGGAGTATCGATAAAAGTTATTATGGGCTTCCTGAACTTTTCCGCCAGCTTCATTACTCTTAATGCCTTCCGGTAGCCTTCCGGATGGGGCTGGCCGAAATTTCTCTCAATTCGCTCTTTTGTACTTCTTCCTTTTTGATGGCCGATGATAGCGATCGGGGTGTCTCCGAGTCGGGCGAAACCCGACACAATGGCAGGGTCATCGGAAAACCTCCTGTCACCGTGGAGCTCAACAAAATCTTCTGTTATGAGTTCTATGTAATCAAGGGTATAGGGCCTTTCAGGATGACGGGCTATGAGGGTTTTCTGCCAGGGTGTTATCTTTGAGAAAATATCAGCCCGGAGGTCTTTCGCCTTTTTCTCCAGCTTCTTGATTTCAGAAGCGATGTTCATATCTCTGCCGTCTGCAAGGCGCTTCAGTTCCTCAATTTTATCTTCCAGTTCTGCGACAGGACGTTCAAAGTCAAGATAGTAATGCATGATTCACTCCAGTCCGTAGAAGGGATTCACGAGCAGCAAACAGTGTGAATAATCAGACCTGTGTCGGGTAATAAATATTATTATCCGTTTATTTGCTGAATCCCCGGTTTTCCATTTAGTAATATTTTTTCTTTACCCAGCAGTTTTTCAACTTCGATTATCATTTCTTCAGAGGGCACAACATGCCTGTCTGTTGAAAGGACGGTTTCCCAGTTTTTGGGGGAAACGATTCTCAGAAACACCCGATGGTCTCCGGAGTATTTTGAAAATATTTTATCCAGCTCAGGCAGCGTTTCCGGATCTGTGTCATTATACATTGTCAGCGTCAATGACTTATAGGAGGGGCCCGATGCATTCCCTGCCTTTTCTGCAGGAGATTTTCGGACGGCCTTCTGTTTCTTTATCTGTCCGCTGTCATCAATGGAGACTATTTTTTTTGCAATGATTTTTATGCCCTTGTCCGTCTTATCAATATACCCCGCAATAATAATTGGCGAGTCCTGCATAATTAAATCCTGCACTTCCTGAAAAATGTCAGGAAACAGGATAACCTCGACAGTGCTGAACATGTCTTCTACCGTTATGTAGGCCATCAAATTACCGGTTTTTTTTGTCTGAATTTTCTTGATGTCCCTGACAAGTCCTCCCAGATTTACTTCCTGCTTCTCCTGGAGGTCGAGCAGCTCTGTGGTAGGGACTACTCCCAGTTCATCCAATCTTTCCTTGTATTTGTTCAGAGGGTGTCCCGTGATGTAGAATCCAAGAGCTTCTTTTTCCATGGCGAGCAGCGTTGATTCGTTCCATTCTTCAATAATCGGCAGACGTTCTGACGGAACTTCATGTATGTCACCGAACATACTTTCCTGGCCGAGAGATTTTTCTTTTTGATAACGCACTGCGGCTTCCATTACGTCGGGCAGTCCTTCCATGAGCTGGGCCCTTTTCCCCATTAAATCCAGGGCGCCGGCTTTAATAAGGCTTTCAAGAACTTTTTTATTAACCCGTCTTGAGTCAGATCTCATGGCAAAATCAGAAAAGGAGCTAAAGCTCTTTTCTTCCCTGAACTCCAGGATGGCGTCGATAGCTGAGCTTCCCACTCCTTTGACCGCCTCCAGACCAAAGCGGATAGATTTTCCCGTTACCTTGAACTCTCTCGTGCTTTCATTAATGTCAGGGGGAAGCATCTCGATCCCCATATCCTTGCATTCATTTATAAACGTTACAACCTTTGCTGTATTGTCCATATCAGCACTGAGGGAAGCCGCCATAAAAGCAACGGGATAATGGGCCTTCAGGTACGCCGTCTGGTACGCAATATAGGCATATGCTGCAGAGTGTGACTTGTTGAATCCGTATTGAGCAAACTGAAGTATCAGATTATATAATGTTGATGCCTTCTTCTCCGATACCTTGTTTTCTTTTAACCCCTGAATAAATATGTTCTTCATCTTTTCCATTTCATCAGGGTTTTTCCCGCCCATGGCCTTCCGCAGTATATCGGCCTGAGCAAGACTGAACTTTGCCATCTTATGGGCGATCTCCATAACCTGCTCCTGGTAGAGGATAATCCCGTGGGTTTCCTTCAGGATTTCATCCAACTCAGGAAGACCGAGCTTTGCCAGTGACCCTGTCGATTTTGAAGATGAGGTACTGTTTTTTCCGTCGATAAATTCATCAACCATGCCGCTTCCGAGGGGCCCGGGCCTGTAGAGTGCAACCAGGGCAATCATATCCTCAAAAACGTCCGGCCTTAACCGTGTGAGGAGGTCTTTCATGCCTGAACTTTCCAGCTGAAACACCCCGGCTGTTTTTGCTTCACAGAGCAGTTCAAAGGTCACTTTGTCATCAAGGGGTATACTATGTGTTGAGAAGGGTGTGAAATCAGCCCCCTTTTCCTCTTTCAGTGCGGAATTAATAATCTTTTCAGCCTTGTCAATAATCGTCAGGGTTTTCAGTCCGAGAAAGTCAAATTTCAGGAGCCCAATCTTCTTTATTGCGTCCATATCGAACTGGGTAACCACCGCATCATCATTCGGGGCCTTGTAAAGGGGGAGATAGTCAGTGAGCGGATCAGGGGAAATCACTATCCCTGCCGCGTGTGTCGATGCATGCCGTGAAATTCCCTCCAGGCGCTGCGCAACATTTATTAACTCCTTAATGTCCGGATTTGTATCATATATCTCTTTTAGTTGTGGCTCTTTGTCGAGTGCGCTGCTTAAGGTAATCTTTGGCAGAAATGGCACGAGCTTGGCAACTTTGTCCACATCAGAATAGGGTATGTTCATTGCCCGTCCCACATCCCGTATAGCTGCCCGTGCCTGCATTGTCCCAAAGGTAATAATCTGGGCTACATGGTCTTTGCCATATTTATTGGTAACGTAATCAATTACTTCCCCGCGTCTGTCCATGCAGAAATCAACATCTATATCAGGCATGCTGATCCTTTCAGGGTTCAGGAACCGCTCAAAAAGCAGACCATACTTGATCGGGTCTATGTCAGTTATGTCGAGGCCAAATGCCACGAGGCTTCCTGCGGCCGACCCCCTTCCCGGTCCGACAGGAATGTCCCTGCTTTTTGCATAGTGGATGAAATCCCATACGATGAGAAAATAGGAAGAAAAACCCATCTTCCTGATCATTTCGAGTTCCATGACGAGTCGTTCCTGGTATGTCTCAGGAATCGTGCCGCCGAGTTTCTTCCGCAGCCCCTCCTCAGTAAGTTTTTTCACGTAGTGATTGTCATCTTCTCCCTCGGGAAGATCATATTTGGGCAGGTGAAATTTATCAAATGTAAAATCAAGATTGCACTTTTCCGCGATCTTTCTGGTATTCTCAACGGCTTCCGGAACATCCTGAAACAGCTCTTTCATTTCCTCAGGGCTTCTGAAATAAAAGGTGTCCTTGGAGAATTTCATCCTGTCGTTATCATTCAGTGTCTTACCTGTCTGGATACACAGGAGGACATCATGGGCCTTCGCGTCTTCCCTCACCAGATAGTGGCAGTCATTTGTTGCTACCAGAGGGACATGAATATCCCGGCTTAATTCTATAATCTGCCTGTTCAGGACTTCCTGTTCAGGCATTTCGTTTGCCTGAATTTCGAGATAGAAGTTTTCAGAGCCGAATATTTTCCTGTAATGAAGGGCTGCGTTTCTTGCTTCATCTATCATCCCCGCTGTGAGAAAGTGTGAAATTTCGCCTTTCATGCATGATGAAAGTCCGATTAATCCACCGCTGTGCTGTTCGAGAATGTCCTTATCAATCCGTGGCTTGTAGTAGAATCCTTCAAGATAGGCACTGCTTACAAGCCTGGTGAGGTTTCTGTATCCATTGATGTCTTTGCACAAAAGGATCAGGTGGTATGATTTTTCCGAGGTTCGTGCAGAATCTGCTTTATCAAAGCGGGTCTTCGGCGCTATGTACACTTCACAGCCTATGATCGGCTTCAGGCCTGCTTTTGATACCTTGGTATAAAAGTCTATTGCTCCAAACAGGTTCCCATGATCGGTCATTGAAATTGCAGGAAGTTTATACTCCTGTGCCTTTGCAATCAGGTCTTTAATCCTGATGGCACCATCGAGCAGGCTGTATTCGGTGTGTAAATGAAGAGGTACAAAATCGGCATGCATGAAGAAATTTTATACTATTAAAGAGTGCTTAGTCAAACGGATTGAAGCGGTCAGCGCTCAGCGGCCAGCTATCAGCTTGAAAACAAAGAACTATCTGATTATAAAGAAAAAATTGATGTATTGCCGCTGTTTTCAACAAATGAGAAAGAACACTTTTTTGCTTCTTTCCGCAGGTTCTATCCGGTATTGAGCTGACCGCTGAGAGCTGACGGCTGAAAGCTTATTTACAGCGTATTGCTGACCTCTCTTATCTGTTTCAGCTTTTTCCCGGCTGCTCCCGTGTCAATTGCCCTGGCTGCTATTTCGACGCCTTCATGAAAGCCTTCTACCCTGTCTCCTGCAAGGAGAGCAGCCGCTGAATTCATAATCACAATGTCTCTTTTAGGGCCTTTCATGCCTTCCAGTATGTTGATCGTTATCTTTGCGTTGTCACTGGCGCTTCCACCGACAAGCTCGTCTTTCACAGCCTTTTTTATTCCAAACTCTTCGGGCGCAATGAAATAGGTTTTGACGGAGCCGTCCTTCAGCTCGCTTACCCTTGTTTTCTCAGTATTCGTTATTTCATCGAGACCGTCTTCTCCATGTACTACGAATGCACGTTTCACTCCGAGGTTGCCAAGGACGTTTGCCATGAGCTCAGTGAGCCTGTCACTGAAAACACCAAGTACCTGTCTATCAGCCCCGGCCGGATTTGTTAAGGGACCGAGGATGTTAAAGACTGTTCTCACTCCCATTTCCTTCCGCGGGCCTATTGCATATTTCATTGCCGGATGAAACAGTGGTGCAAACATGAACCCGAATCCGGTCTCTTCAAGACATTTTTCTGCCTTTTTCGGTTCGAGGTCAATTTTTATCCCCAGTTCTTCGAGTACATCGGCGCTTCCGCAGCTGCTTGAGACTGACCGGTTTCCGTGTTTGGCAACAGGGACACCGCATGATGCGACAACCAGGGCAGTTGTGGTCGAAATATTGAACGTATTGGACATGTCACCGCCTGTACCACAGGTATCAACAGTCTTCACAGGGGCCTTTATAGCCGATACTTTTTCTCTCATTACTCTTGCCGCACCGGTAATTTCTTCAACGGTTTCACCTTTTATTCTCAATGCAGTCAGGAATGATCCGATTTGCGCATCCGTTGCATTGCCTTCCATTATATCCCTCATGGCACCTGTCATCTGTTCCTCAGATAGATTCTGTTTCTCAATGAGAACCCCTATCGCCTTTTTAATCATAGTTTTCCCTCCCAAGATGAAAATAGCATGCATTAATCCGACAACATGTCGATATCATTTTAGCACAGGAAACAAGGCAGCGGGTAAGGCATGCCGCGATCCCCTCTGCCATTCATAATTCAGATGATCTGCCGCCGGTATGAATAAAACGTTCATCTGGCCCCATTAAAGAAAGGACGAGCGAGAATCAATATATTTGGTTAATTCAGAGGAGTATCTTTGTATCTGTACTTGGTACTTTTTAAATTTGAAAAAATTGTATCAAAGTGAAAGCCCTTTTTCCAGCGCCATATGAGGGAATAGGACAACAGGTTATTGCTGTTATGAAAAGCATCAAGAACCAGATGGGTGCCTAACCCGACAAACACGCCCGTTATCCATGGGGTCCAATTTGTCATCCAGGCTGCGATACCTGACAGGAATACCCACTCCCACCCATGGAAGATTAAAACTATCCGATGAAACTGACCTTTATTGCATACCCGGAAAAATTTCTTGACTTTAAATGGCCAGCCATGCTCCCGTCCAACATCGATGAAATGATCGAGATCGATAAAGATTCCTGCGATAAGACACGCCAGTGCCATTCCCCATGATTTGAAGACCATGTAAAGTACTGCAGAAATTGTTATTGATGTCGCTGCGTGATAGGGGAGTTTCATGTCTTTCTGTTTGTTGAAGAGTCCATCTGGCGTTGTTCCTTCATGACATATAGTTGCTGCAGAGGTTCTCTCTCAACAGTATCCTATAAGAATTGCACTGTCATTTCTTGGCTGGTATCTTTTGTATACAGTTTATTGTAACAGATTTGTTTGATATGAAGACATGAGAAATTTATAGATTTCCCGATAGTCAGTATGAAAGAATGGCATTATGGCCCATCACTACAGCCCTCACATCGGATTATCTGTGCCGTCTCATAGATAACCCGATGCTCACGCGATAAGAGACGTGATGATTTTCCTGCTTCCTACTTTTCGTATAAGCCGCACTTGAACATGATCATGAACCAGAAAGCAAGCGCGCAGCCGACAGCAGTCTGGACAATTGTTGAATTAAAACCGCCGTACAGCCCTGTTGTTATATACACCAGAATACCTGTCACCGCGGCCAGGGCAAGGCATGTGATCTCGAAAAACAGAGATAATTTCCCTGATCGTCTTACCTGTCCACCTTCGCTGTCTTCAACTGGGATTCTTCTTTCATGAAAGACACGGCGCTCTTTCATCTTTCTGCGTTCCGTCAGATCCTTGCGCTCAATTGGTATTGTCAGATTTGCCATGATAGACCTCCTTTGCTTATGTATAATCAAATTATATTGTTCATTGAATTCTCAGGCAATACAGCAAATGCAGTATTTTTGTAGGGTGAAAGCTGTATTTTTTCGGGCAAAGATGTACAAAAGTAAAAAGACAGGTGAGGGGCGAGGGGGAAGAGGCCAGGGGGAGAGGCATTTTATTCGGAAGGGCTTTCCTTCAGCAATCCTGTAGAGACTGCATACCTTACAAGGTCCGCTGTTTTATGGATATTGAGTTTTTCCATGATCCGCGCCCTGTGGGTCTGAACGGTTTTTTCACTGATAAAGAGTTTTCCGGCGACCTCTTTTGTTGTGAGGCCCAAAGCCACTAATTTTAAAATTTCACATTCACGACGTGACAGCTCATGAGGCCAAATTCCTGCAGCATGAGGACCTTCTGCCTGCGACGGCGCTCCTTTCCTGAAGATCCCTGATATACACTTCTTTCCATGAAGGTAGAGAACAGTGGAACTAATAGAAACGGGCATCCTCTCTCCGCGATTATTACACAGGATTAAATTTTCAGTAACCGATGTCCCTGATTTCACATGGTGTGCAAAAAAGTTCCTGTAATGCTCCCTTTCCTCCTTCGGATGCAACTCCGTAAAGTGCATGCCCACAATTTCATCGACCGGTCGTCCGACAAGTATTTCAGCCTGTTTGTTTGCTTCAAGAATGATCCCGGTTTCCACATCGGCCACTAATATGGCGTCGTGAGCGGTTTTGACGATGGTGCGGTACTTCTCTTCAGATTCACGGAGGTCATTTTCTATTTGTTTGATATCTGAAATATCAATGATATTGACAAGAACACTTGATAAGTTTTTTCCCGTGCCGGGAGGAACCACTACTTTTATAAGGATGTGTAACTCCTCCCCTGTAAGCGTCAGATTGACGGCTTCGCTGAAGAATTCTGATTTTCCCTCTGATAACGCAATAAGTTCTTCTCTGAAAACATCGTATGATTCTTTACCGAAAATGTTACTCAAACCTGCACAGAGAGCTTTTTGATTTTCGGCCCCGTACATTTTGAGTGTAGCGTCATTTACCTTAATAATTTTCACTTTTTGAGCAAGAGAGAGAATTGCCTCCGGATGCTTTTCAAAATATATTCTGAAATCATGGACCCCTTTTTTCCGCAGATTGTCAAAACATGAGTGGACAGCAGAGAAATCCTCCAGCCATATGGAAACCGGTGAGTACTGGAAGAGGGAATAATAAGGGTTTTTGTGAGTTTCTAATGAAGTGTCCTGATGCAGAGAACCAGTATCAGGTGTTCTTTTTTTTGATTCTCCGGGGCCTGACTGCCCTGCCTTAATCAATGGCTTTTTAGAGCCCATGTTTATGCAGCGTTCCTTACGCTTCTTGCAACAGGTGCGGCCTGATCATATAAGATTACTCAGCTTATATGTTAATTAGACACCATTTCCTGATGAGTGTCAAGCAAGATAAATTGATTTCTCTGTATGGTATATTGGGGGGAATTAGATAACAGTAAAGCTAAAGCTTCAGGAAATTCCGAAGCAGGTCCATTCCTGCTTTTGTAAGAATTGACTCGGGATGGAACTGGACGCCTTCCATGGTCAATTTTTTGTGTCGTATTCCCATGATTTCTTCTTTGTCTGTCCAGGCGGATATTTCAAAGTCTTTGGAAAGGGTATTTTTTTTGATGATTAATGAATGGTATCGTGTTGCTTCAAAGGGGTTGGGGAGACCCTTGAATACAGTTTTCCCGTCATGGTGAATCATGGAAGTCTTTCCGTGCATCAATCGGGGAGCATTTATGATTTCAGCCCCGTATGCCGCACCTATGCACTGGTGGCCAAGGCAGACTCCAAGGAGCGGTATTTTTCCTGCAAAGTGCTGAATGACGCTGACTGATATGCCGGCTTCCCTCGGCGTGCACGGACCGGGGGATATAACGATCTTTTCGGGGTTCAGTTTTTCAATTTCACTGACAGAAATTTTGTCGTTTCGGAAGACTCTGATATCTTCACCAAGCTCGCCCAGATACTGAACGAGATTGTACGTGAAAGAATCGTAATTGTCGATCATTAATAACATAATATAAGTTATGAGTTAAAAGTTAAGAGTTAGAAGTTGAAAAGCCGTTAACTTCTAATATTGATTCTTTTCTCTCCTTTCCTTGGCAGTTTTTACTATTGCAGATAAAATGTTTCTTAAGTTTAATGACTCTTCTATGTAATTTTCAATTTTGACACCATTTAATATCCCCGATTCTTTTAATAGTCTGAGCCAGTAATTTGTTTCTCTTGCCTCCTTTAAAGCGATATTCATCTTATATGTAAAATCATCTTTGCTATATGCGCCTGTTGCTTCTTCAATATTTGCTCCAATAGATGTCCCAGACCTTAATAACTGTTTCCCCAGAACAAATCCTGCTGTATCTTTTGGGAGTTCTTTCCCGAGTTGAATTATGTTAATTGCGAACTCGAATGATCTTTCTTTTATTTTTTTTTCATTGTTTTGAATATTCACTTTTAACTCTTAACTCTTAATTTTTATTTTCACAATTCATTCTCTGCCATTTCAATGGCCTTGAACATTCCCTTTGCCTTGTTTACTGTTTCTTTATATTCCAGTTGAGGATCGGAATCGGCAACGATTCCGGCGCCGGCCTGAATATGGGCTTTTCCGTTTTTGAAAATTATGGTCCTTATGGTGATACACATGTCCATATTGCCCGAAAAGTCGAAATATCCCACTGAACCTGCATAGGGACCGCGTTTTGTCGGTTCCAGTTCCTCAATAATCTCCATAGCCCTTATCTTGGGGGCCCCTGACACGGTGCCGGCAGGGAAAGATGCCCTGAGGACATCAAATGCATCATGCTTCGCCTTAAGTTTACCAACTACATTCGAGACAAGGTGCATGACATGTGAGTACCTTTCAACTGACATGAGTTCTGTGACTTTTACTGTTCCCGTTTTTGCAACCCGTCCCGTGTCGTTTCTCCCGAGGTCGACAAGCATTATATGTTCTGCAAGCTCTTTTGGATCAGCTTTCAGTTCCTCTTCGAAAAAAAGGTCTTCTTCCTGTGTGTGTCCTCTTCTTCTGGTTCCCGCAATCGGTCTCAGCTCAACAGTATCGCCCTCGACCCTGACCAGGATTTCCGGGGACGAGCCTGCTATCGTGCACTTGCCGGTCTCCAGATAATACATATAGGGTGAGGGATTGATTACCCGGAGTGCCCTGTAGGCATTGATGGGGGGTATATCAGTTTCCCGCTCGAAATTCTGCGATATCACGGTCTGAATGACATCGCCTGCAACGATATACCCTTTTGTCTTTTCAACTGCTTTCGTGAAATCTTTTTTGGAGAAGTTTGAAGAAAAGGGTTTCTTTCTGAAAGATGCCCTGTTATCATCGGGGGTTTTTCTGCCGGGGACAGAAGCTTTCGACTTCAATTTCCTGACAATGGCATCTATTTTTTCCTGCGCCTTTTCATAGGCCTTCTCAGGGCTGTCCTCTATGTGGGCATTTGAGATGACTTTAATCTTATGGCTCAGGTTATCAAAGACAACAAGCGTATCGGTAAGCATTAAGAATATATCGGGAAGATCGAGCCCGGAATGGCCGAAGTCGGGCAGCTTTTCAAAGTAACGCACTGTATCATAGCCGATATACCCGACAAATCCTCCAAAAAATCTTGGAAGTCCGGGCATCACCACAGGCTTATATTTCTTCAATTCAGCCGACACAATTTCGAGGGGATCATTTTCAGCCCTGACTTTTTCCCGGTGCTGACCTCTTTTGATTGTGAGGTCTTTCCCTGTGCCTTCGATTACGACAGAGGGATTACTCCCAATAATGGAGTATCGTGCCCATTTTTCACCGCCTTCTACACTTTCAAACAAAAAGCATCTCTTCCCTTTCAGTTTGAGAAATGCTGATAAGGGGGTTTCGAGATCAGCAAGTATCTCCCGGTAAACAGGAATAAGATTTCCCTCTTTTGTTTTCTTTTTAAACTCTTTGTAATCAGGACGTAGCATTTGACAAAACCGGCTTTTTTTCATTAATATTGAAGTTGTCTATTATAGACTATTCGATCCATTAAGTTAAGAGTTATAAATTAAAAGTTAGGAGTTAACGGCATTATTTATATGTTTCCTTCTTTTAACTTTTCACTTTCAATTTAAAACTTTTAACTTTGTTAGCGGGAGTAGCTCAGTGGTAGAGCTCCACGTTGCCAACGTGGTTGTCGCGGGTTCGAATCCCGTCTCCCGCTCCAAAAAAAGACAGCTGTCAGCTTTTCAAACGGCGACGTACCCAAGTGGCTAAGGGGGAGGTCTGCAAAACCTTTATTCAGCGGTTCGAATCCGCTCGTCGCCTCCATATCCCTATTGATAACCGCTATCAATCTTCGATTTTTTCAATATCATCGATATTCGCACTTTTGCACTTAACTCATTGAATCTGA
>CALZGI010000033.1 GCA_945786855.1 Thermodesulfovibrionia bacterium
CAAATTCCTCTAGTCTTTCATATAATTGATCTATGGGAACGATGAAGCTTTCAATGTTTTCGCTTTCGTCCGGTGGATGCGCATTGATAATTCTCTCAGGGGCTTTTTCCGCATCCCGGGCAAGAACAATATGCCATTTGTCGGTGTCTATGCCGGTAGACATTACTCCACCAGTCAGCAGTGTATAACTCGACGATATAAATCCCGTCTCCTCCAGCAGTTCTCTCTTCCCGGCAGAAAGAACATCCTCTCCCGGGTCTATAAGTCCGGCAGGAAGTTCTATTACATAGCTGTTCAGAGGGGGCCTGAATTGCCGAATCAGTATTATTTCTCCTCTCCCGGTAATTGGAACGACGATTACCACACCTCCACAGTTAATCCGTTGTACCGCTTCCCACTGTCTTTCAGTGCCGTTACGGTCCCGATAGGTAATCATGCACGTTTTTATGTACTTACCTTGCCAAAGAGTCGTGGTACTAATAATTTCCACAGGATATCACCTCCCGGATAATATGACAGCCACTGAGTACATTTTCTCAATAACATACCATTTTTACGGAGATTCGTCATTCTGAATTTAAGATCATTCAGAATTCGGATAGAAATTACGAAATTCGCGTCAGTATCTATCTGGTATAGACCGGGACCTCATTCATGTGAGGCATGACGTTAGAACTTATCCAAATATCTGGAATAGGTATTGGGAGTTCTCTCCAGCATGATCCCTATTTTGAGCTCAAAGGAATTAATTTTTACAATTCTTACAATTCTGGCATGAAACTTTGTAATTTCTTTCTTTAAAGGCAGGAGTAAATCAATGAATTTACTACAGGGAAGCAAGTTGCTGGTAAGGATATACATGCCATTTTTTGAAATATTTATTACTGATCCAGAGTAAAGGATATTTTCACAATAATATTTAACGGGCAGCTTCGTATCTATTCTTTTAAAGGCTCTTTTTTCCATGAACTGAAGATCAGTTAATGCTTATGCTGACAGGAATGCGCTAAGCATTCATCCACGATTCATCTTCATCCCAGAATATGATAATGCGTATTTTCATTTTCGTTTACTTGCCGGCCTCTTTGTTCGGAGTAGACATCTTCAAGACCTGTATGACATGCACACGAGCTAAATGCAATAATTCAGTTGGTTGTAATATACAACTAATTAATGCATTTTTCAACTTCCCGTTCACTATACACTCGAGATTCTTATAGGGAAAATCCCCATTATCGAGGGATTGTCCAGCCGCGAATGATTCGCCGGAAATGAAGTGTGCAGGAAGAATATTAAACTCGAGCTTTGTGCTCCCTGTCTGTAATAAACATGTTAACCCGTATATCCCGTGCCATTCGCTTAAGAATTGTCCTGAGGGAGCCGATTGTAATACATGGGAAAAGCGAATGTATAACGAAAGATATAATTTACATAAATCAACAGGCTATCTGCTTGGAATGACTTCACGAACAATCCGCAAGCTCTTTAACAGAGAATTATTGAAGAGAGGGTACCGTATAACAGGAGAACACTTTGATGTCCTTTTTTATCTTATGGAAAAGGATGGTCAGCATCAGCAGCAGCTGGCAGAGACTCTCTGCAAAGACAAGACAACCATTACCCGTATCATTAATCGTGTTGAAGCACTGAATCTCGTAAAGCGGAAAACAAACAGGACGGATGGAAGACAGAAAAAAGTATGCTTGACGGGGACAGGCAGGAAAATAGTGAGGGAAGCAATGTCGCTGTCACGGGAAATCATGATAAAAGTTCAGAAAAATATATCCCAGGCTGACATGGCAGTTTTCAACAAGGTGCTCTCACAATTTCATGATGTACTCATTCAAGAAATGCCCTGAAGTTTCATATTCCCGCAGGAACAGCACTCCCTCCACTACAGCCCTGCCACGTACTGCGCTCCTGAGCAGGAAAAAACTGGCAGAAGAACAGAACATCACGCTGTTGCTCTAAATCGAGAAAAACCGTTTTTATTTATTCAGGATACCACTCCTGTGCCAAGTTTTGTCGTATGTCCTCCTTTTTAGCCAGTATGTACAGGTAAGTGTCCTATATTTTCTTTGGCATGCAGATTTCTGTTTTCTTCGCAGCCGTTCTGCCGCATCCGCCACAGTAATAAGCAGCTTTCATGGCCTTTGGTTTACAGACATGACGCGGGTTTCCTACCACCTTTCCGCAATAATCACATGAAAATGCCTTGTCCTGAACAACGGGGGTACAGAGGTGCCCTTTTGAAGCCGTTGTAGCACCGCATGTTGAACAGACATATTTTTTCTTTGCTGACGATTTCTTCGAAGCAGTTTTTTTTGCAGTTGATTTCTTTGCAGCAGCCTTCTTTTTTGCAGCCATACTTTCACCTCCATGAAAAACGATTAATAAAATTCTTTGAATGTTTGCTCCATCTGAGCAACATCAAAAGAGTGATGAACAAGCGGAACATCTCTTATAAAAGGAATCCTTTCCTCCAATGTAGGTCGTTCGTTCCTGTATATAACGCCCAGAGGTATTTTGTCATCCCATTCACGGGCTTTCCTGAACGCCCCGTCCCTGTCTGAGGGGTCGTATCCGGACTCTATGTGATACACTCTCTCTTTATACCATTCGTAGGTATTTACCTTGTTAAAGGACACACAGGGCTGCAATATATCGACAAGGGAAAACCCCTTATGATGAAAAGCCGCCTTCATGATTTCCTTCAAATGACCTGTATCTCCTGAAAAGCCCCGCGCCACAAAACTGCAGTCCAGGGCAACAGCCATTGCCATCGGATTCAACTGTTCTGAAAAAACACCAAGGGGCTGATTTTTTGTTTTCGTTCCCTCCATACTGGTCGGGGATGCCTGTCCCTTTGTGAGTCCGTATATCTGATTATCATGGACGAACACTTTCACGTTAATGTTGCGTCTTATATTGTGAATCAGATGGTTTCCACCTTCACCATAACAGTCACCATCTCCCGTAAAAACCATCACAGGGAGTTTATTATTGGCAAGCCGTATTCCCGTTGCAACGGGCAATGCCCTTCCATGGAGGCCGTTAAATGCATTACACTTTACATAGTGAGGAAATTTTGCCGCCTGGCCTATTCCGGACACTATAACAAACTGATGGGGTTCAATTTCCATCTCAACCATCGCATCCTTAAAGGATTTCAATATGCTGAAATTGCCGCAGCCCGGACACCATGCCGGGTCCTGTCCCTTAAAATCCTGCAGTGTGGGCATTAATATCTCCAATCAACTCATCCAGGGTAAACGGACGGCCGTCATATTTGTTAATCATGGCACTGAATTCAAAACCCGTCTCCGATCTCACAAGTCTCGAAAACTGGCCGGTAGCGTTGTTTTCTATGCAGATGGTCAGCCGTGCTTTTTTTAGTATCTGAATATAATCAAGCTTTTCGGTTTCGGGGAAAGGGTATATTTCGCTGAAATGAAGCATGGCAATTTTCATTTTACTTTTGAGCATGTCAACAGATTCTTTCAGCAATCCGTAGGTCGATCCCCAGCCGACCAGTACGACCTCAGGCTGCTCATCACCGTACCTGAA
This sequence comes from Thermodesulfovibrionia bacterium, assembly GCA_945786855.1. Lineage (GTDB taxonomy): Bacteria > Nitrospirota > Thermodesulfovibrionia > UBA6902 > UBA6902 > CALZGI01. The sequence goes on from CALZGI010000033.1 coordinate 3,568, forward strand.
GGGCGGAGCGATCTCTTCCCTGATATGTGCCAGTTTCTTAAATAGTCTCTTATCCATCATCCTTATTCTTGTTTCACTATCTTCAATTATGTGCCCCTCCTCATCATGTTCATCACTATCGGCTACTACCAGATGTTCCGAATCGCCAGGAATTGCAAGAGGAGTTATCCCTGTCTCCGTAAATTGATACCTCCGGTAACCAGGCAGGTTTTTCAGTGCATCGCCTTTTAACCTCTGGTCGGAATAATGGATCTTATGCAGATCGAACCTGTCGAATGTCCATTCGGAATCTGCCAGGTACTGGTCGGTGAGAATAATGACGGGTATCTGGTATTTCTCAGCAATCCCGAAAGCCCTGTTTGTCATATAAAAAGCCTGCTCCGGTGTGCCGGGAGCAAATATAACCCGGGGGAATTCGCCGTGCCCCGAGTAGAGAGCAAACTGCAGGTCTCCCTGCTCAGTGCGGGTCGGCAATCCCGTAGCAGGCCCCGGCCTCTGAGCAAGAGCAATTACTACAGGGGTCTCTGTTATTCCCGCAAGGGACAGTCCTTCAACCATAAGCGCGAACCCGCCGCCCGATGTTCCTGTCATTGAGCGCACTCCCGCATAGGATGCTCCCAGGACCATATTAATGGCAGCTATCTCGTCTTCAGCCTGTTCTACAATAATGCCATATTCCTCTTCCTTGCCCGCAATATAATTCATTATTCCCGTTGAAGGCGTCATGGGATAGGCAGCAAAAAACTTAACGCCCGATGCAACAGCTCCAAGACCGATGGCATCATTTCCCGCTATAAGCATTTTTTTATCAGATAGCGCGGCAGAGGAATAAGCGCACTGTTCACAGTTCTTTACGGCATAATCGTGACCTGACTGCGCCGCATTAATATTGCTCCCTATTATTTCCTCTCCCTTTTTTTTGAAAATTTCTTTCAACGTTTCAAAGAGAATATCGAGATTCATTCCGAGCATCCCAAGGACTGAACCCACGGCTACTGTGTTCGCCATTATTTTACTGCTGCCGTGCTCAACCGCAAGGTCTTTGAATGGTATATGGAGGAAATTATTTTTTTCAATGGTTTCATTGAGGGTGATTGCGTCATAAATCAAAATCCCCTGACCTGAAAGTTCTCCCTCATACAGATGAACACTTGCCCTGTCCATTGCAACGACGATGTCAACGGTGCTCCTGGATGACATTACAGGATGATCGGACAATCTTAATTGATAAAAATTATGTCCGCCTCGTATACGGGATTCATAGTCCTGGTGGGTAAACACATGGTATCCTGATCTCGCAAAAACTTTGGCAAGTGTGCCCCCTATTGTCTGTATGCCCTGCCCTGCTTCCCCGCCTATTTTTAAGGTATAGTCCATGGAGACCAGTTTGATATCAGTTACCTGAAGTGTTTAGTTTAATAGTGCAATAAAAGAATGATTACTTATTTATAGTCTTTTTGAAATCGTTAAGCCATACAATATGACTTTTCTCTTCCTCAATTAATACATTGAGAATTTCCTTCTCTCTGATAAGATCCCGTATACCGTGATAATAAAGCAGTGTTTCCTTTTCAAAGCCAATTGCATATCGAACAGCATCATCGATGTTTTTCAGGGCATCAAATGAAGGCAGCGATTTATCCTTTCCAAGAAAAAATTCCGATTCAACAATAGCGCGCAGGTACTGCGATACTTCTTCCCAGTTTTCCACCCTCCGGTCATTCACTTTTCCTTTCAGGCCGGCGAATGTTTTTTCATGCTCTTTCTCTTTCACCGCCAATGTTTCAAACAGCTGCCTCAGTTTTTCATCTTTATCAAATTTTCTTGCCATTTCTATATAAAACTCATTCCCCATTTTTTCAGTTTGCACTGCCTGCTCCAGAACTTCACTTATTGAATATTTTTCCATATGTTATCCCCTTCCCGGATGTGTTGAATTGAATTTTTTTCCTCGGCCCTCACTTGAGAGCTGATTTCTATTATAAAGAAAATCTTTCAGTCTGTCAGAATCAGAAAGAGGTTCATAACAGACATCCCAAATACAGGGGACGATATACCCCTTGTCTGCTTCATAGGTTATGACAGTATGAGGACTGTAAACTGAAAGGGCATCCAATGACAAAGGACTTTCCGGATTCGCGTGTATGGTCAGTTTCAAAGGGTTAAAATATGCATCAAGTGCATTATAATAATATGCACCATGAATACCCATTTCATCCGCCTTTTCAGAAAATATTTTCAGCGCCTTTTCCCCATAGTCGTTGAATTCCTTTTCGCCTGTTATAGCATGCAGCTTAAGAAACAGCATAACACAGAGGGAGTTGGCCGACGGATGGGGAATGTCCTCAATTCCCTTCAGACCCATTCCGAGCAAATGCTCATCGGTGTCAAAAAAACCGCCTTCTTCTTTATCCCACAATTTTTCAATGCAGATCCTCATCAAGTCATTTGCCTGAGAAATATACGTGCCCTTACCGGTTGTTTCATAGGCCGCAATCAGGGCATCTATGATATGCACGTAATCATCTAACAATGCCCTGACATTCCCTGTATGATACAGTTCACCATCAACAAAATATTTACCTAATATTCTATCGAGGCTCTTCAGGGCAAACTCGTGCAGACTGCGGTCTTTCAAAATTCTCGCACCATGCAGAAAAACAGAAATAAGCATACCGTTCATCGAAGTATAGAACGCCCTGTCAATAAAGGGGGTTTCCCTCTTACTCCGGTAACGGAGTAATTTCTTCTTTGCAGCCCCGATTATTCTGACAACTTCCGATACATTTATGCCTGTTTTTTCAGAAATGTCCTTTTCTCCCACTGCCGGGAAAAGCACCTTTTTTGATTTGTCATGGTGCATGGAACCCGCGTCATGGAGGAAATGCAGAGCCATCACATTGTACTCATCTTCATCAAGAACGTTTTTGAAATCTTCATCCGTCCAGGTAAAATAACCGCCCTCGTCATCGGGAGTAAGATCAGCATCCTGACTTGCATAGAAACCTCCCTCAGGGTCTGACAGGACGTTTCTGAGAAAATGGATAGTGCCCTCCGCTACGTCCCTGTAAAGTGCATCTCCAAAAACAGCATATGCAGAAAGATAATTCCTCAGAAGCCACGCGTTATCATCTGCCATCTTTTCAAAGTGCGGAATAATCCAGGACTGATCAGTGGAATAGCGGTGAAATCCTCCGCCGATATGGTCGTAGAAACCTCCCGACGCCATGGAATCAAGGGTTTTACGAATAACCTGTTCTATTGATTTATCTTTCGTCAAACAATATCTGCTCAGGAGAAAATCAATTGCTCCCGCCATAGGGAACTTTGGAGCAGTACCAAACCCTCCATTTTGGGGATCATATACTGATAACATGTTTTTGACTGTATTATCAATTTGAGTTTTCTTTATTTCCTGGCCGGACAAGGGCTCATTTTTTAAAGCACTCATGAGTCTGTCCGTATAATCTGAAATCTCATCCTGTTTCGATGAATACAGATCCATAACAGCACTCAATACTTTTTTAAATCCCGGCCTGCCATTACGGTCCTCGGGGGGGAAGTATGTACCGCCGTAAAAAGGAACCTTTTCAGGTGTCATAAAGACACTGAGAGGCCATCCCCCGCCTGAACCCATAGCAGCCACAGCAAGCTGGTATCTCCTGTCGATATCCGGCCTTTCATCCCTGTCGAGCTTAATACTTATAAACTTATTGTTTAGCAGTTCGGATATATCGTCGTCGTAAAAGCACTCCTTTGCCATTACATGACACCAGTGACACCAAACGGCTCCCGAACTGAGGAATACGGGCTTGTTTTCCTGTCTTGCCTTTTCAAATGCCTTCTCTGACCAAGGCAGCCAGTCTATCGTCTGACCTGCGGCATGCCTGAGATACGCAGACTTTTCACCGGACAGTTTGTTCACAAATGCCCTCCGTTTCATGGAGCGCATGAATGGCGCACCAGGAGATATGAAAAATGCTCAGCCTTTGAGTATTAACAGTTGTTGTCTTTGATTATTACGACTGAATCATCGCTTCCGTGTTCATTCGGAATGTATTTATCCGCAAACCAGTCATTTTCCCATCGGTTAGCATCAATTAAATAACGGAACTGGTATTCACGGTTACAGGACAATGACAGAGTCAGCTTAAAGTCACCGTTCTTGAGTTTCTCCATTTTGTTTTCACTTATGCTCCAATTATTAAAATCACCGACGATTGACACCACGCGTGCACCCGGGGCTGCTGCTTTCGGCAACTTGAATGTTACTTTACAGACCGGTTTTGATTTCAGGTACTGTTTTTGTATTCCTGAAGTCTTTAACGCTTTTTCCTTTACCGGTGCCGCCTTTGCTGTTTTTTTTGCGGCCTTATTATTTGTGCCGACCCTTTTTTTACTTGTACTCGTTACAGGTTTTTTTGAAGCTTTTTTCATCTTGGTCTCCCCCTACTGTTAAAGAAAAGTTATTCCTCCAACGTCGTATTATTTTTCAATTTTACTTTCAAGCAGTTTCCCTAATCTGGAAAGATGCGTTTCTTCTTCAACGATCAAATTATTAAATATCTCTTTTGCTGTTCCCTCTTCAACTTCACCGAGAATTTTCAGATAGAGGTCGAGCGAGTTTGTCTCAATCTGCATGGAAAGTTCAAGGATGTCCTGAAGCTCTGAGTTTCCATTCTTTACCCATCCCACAGCTTCTTCAATAGAAACCCCGCCTTCCATATATCCCCTTACGGCCCGTTCCTGCATGTCTTCATCGCTGAAGCCTTCTCCCTTTATCTGCCGGCAGGCTTCCATCAATTTTGATTTATGACTGTTCTCAGCCTTGATAAGCATGTCAAAAAGATTGCGGGCATCATCGTCAGTGCATAAATTTTTCATTTCTGAATAAAAAGCTCCCGTACCGTCTTCAAGTGACCAGGCGAGTACGGCGAGCTCTTCGGCAGATGTCCTGCCTTCCAGCAGCCACATTCCAGATTCGTATTGACCGCGCGCCACGTGCCCGTTCCAGGCATCCATCCCACCGTCCATAAATAAAACGTCCTGAAATCCCTTCCTCTTGAACAGCGCAGCGGCAGACTTGCTCCTGGGCCCCCTTTTGCAATAGGTAATAACAGTTTTCGATGAATCGATTTTACTGATAGTATTCAACAAACCAGACAGAGGCATGAATTCAGCCCCCGGAATATGACCTGACTCATATTCTGCCGGTTCCCGTACGTCAACCAGTATGACAGGTTCTTTATCATCTATTTTTTTTCTTGTCTCCTCGGCAGACAGCCTGTCTACTCTTGAAAACATATCTGAAATATTCAACGATTTTATCCTTTCCCCTGATACTCTGATGAATCCCTCCTGAAATCCAGATTGTCCGCTGGTCTTCAGCGCCGGATTTCAAGAGCTGCTTATTATATGCAAAAGCAGAATCCACGTCAACATGCAGTGATCTCCCTATCGCTTGAGGTAAGAAATTACTTCTTCCGACGGCTTGGGGAGCCCCGCTATTTTCCATGCCTTCATCGGGTCTATAAAATCTTCATTGACGCAGTCCTTCGGCTGATGAATATTCTTGCACACCGATCCTAATATGGGGAATGAATTGTACTGCTCGTAATATTCCCGCATGAACTTTATCACATCCATTCTCTCCTTCGAAAGCTCGTCAATACCCTCCTTATAGGCCAAACCGCATGCAATCTTTTCATTCCAGTCTTTAAAGTTTTCCAGATATCCGTTTTCGTCTACCGTTATCTTCACTTCTCCATACTCTATTACGGGCATAACATACCTCCTGTCAGGTATATATATTAGGCTTCAAAATTATTAATAAACTCACCGACTTTCACACCAAGGTGTATACACTTCACGCCGTCGATGCACTCATCGGCATCCTTTTTATCGAGATAGGTCGTCATTTCCTGACTGTCTCGCCTGAACTTAATGACATATGCGTTTTTCTCTTCACTAAAATCAAGACCTACTGAAATATTGTGTTTCTGTACATCGGGGTACATCTCCATAATTTTATCTTTGAGTGCTACATTTGTGTATGCCATGATCTCTCCCTCCCTTCACGGACATTATCAATTTTCAATCTGTACTTACCCTTCAACAATGCTGTACTCCTCCCACATAAACCAGTTGCCTGTATCCTTTAGAAAGTCATATGTGTTGGCAAATATATTGTAGTGCTGCTCTTCCTCATTTATGAGTTTCTGATAAAGGTCCTTCTCCTTGTCAGAGGTTGCCTCAGCCATCAGCTTTTTGTAGAATTCTAGGCCTTCCTTTTCCATCTGCATGCCTATTTTAAATGCTTCCAGATCATCCGTTGTCGCCTCTACTTTATCCATCATTTCATCCTTCATTTCCTCAAAAACAGTTTTGATGTTTTTTAAAGGGTGTACATCCTCCACGTGAAAATCCATGCCCTTCATCAGATTGACAACTATCTCCAGATGACGCTGTTCATCTTTCCTGATAGTTTCAAACATCTTCTTTCCGGCAGGATATCCCGTTTTTTCTGCCGCTTCTGTATAAAACTGTATCGCATCGGTTTCCATTTTTTTTGCGATTTTAAGAGCATTCATAATTATAATTCCCTCCAATCAATTAAATGTTTTTAACACCCGCCAGTCTGTCTTTCATTTTTTTTATATAAGAAATGTGATTTACCTCCTGGTCAACCATCTCTTTAAAGACAACACGCGCATTTGAATCTGCAGCTTTTTCAGCCATGTTGTTATACAGATTATATGCTTTCCCTTCCATCTTCAGCGCCAGATTCAAGGCTTCCTTTTCATTGGTAAAGACATATTTCTCAAACTTCTCCTCAAGCTCCCGAATCGGTATCCCCGATTCAGTAACAGGTGTGTCCGTCCGTCCCGAAAAATCTTCAAAACTGTCATAGTCCATATCGCCTGATACAGACTGATAAAGGAATTGAATGTAATCCATGTGTTTCTTCTCCCATTCAGACAG
>CALZGI010000034.1 GCA_945786855.1 Thermodesulfovibrionia bacterium
CCCCTGCCAGTGTGAAAGGCATCATGGATTCCCTTCTTCCCGTGAATTGTGCCGCCCGTAGGGAAGTCAGGCCCCTTGATCATTTTCATGAGTTCTTTCGTCGTTACCTCCGGATCATCTATCATCATCACGAGACCGTCGACAACTTCTCCGAGATTGTGCGGCGGTATATTTGTTGCCATGCCGACTGCAATACCGGAAGAACCGTTGATAAGGAGATTGGGTACGCGCGCAGGCAGGACAATCGGTTCCAGTGTTGTTTCATCAAAGTTTGCCGTGAAATCCACTGTTTCCTTGTCAATGTCAACAAGCATTTCCTCGGCAATCCTTGTCATCTTCGCTTCGGTATAACGATATGCCGCTGCACGGTCTCCGTCAATGGAACCAAAATTTCCCTGCCCGTCAACAAGCATGTAGCGCATGTTAAAGTCCTGCGCAAGTCTGACCATGGTGTCATAGACGGCGGAGTCACCGTGGGGATGGTATTTCTTCAGCACTTCACCGACTACACCGGCACATTTGGAATATCTTTTCCCCGGCGTCAGTCCTTCGCGGAGCATTGCATAGAGTATCCTGCGCTGCACCGGCTTCAAGCCGTCTTTCACATCAGGCAGCGCCCTCCCAACAATTACACTCATCGCGTAATCGATGTAGGAGGTCTTCATTTCTTCTTCGATGTTTATAGCAAGTCTTGCCATTTGAACTCCTCTTCAATAAAAAGTTAAAAGTTGAGAGTTAAAACTTTACTTCCGAACTTCCGAAACTCTTCACTCTTAACATTACACTTTTAACTTTTTTAGATATCCAGATTCCTTACCTCTAACGCGTGCTTGGCGATAAACTCTTTCCTCGGCTCTACCTGATCACCCATAAGGGTGCTGAAGATTTCTTCTGCCTTTATTGAGTCTTCTATCGTAACCTGGAGCAGTGTCCGGTCCTCGGGATTCATTGTTGTATCCCACAGCTGCTGGGGATTCATCTCACCAAGGCCTTTATATCTCTGGATGTTTATCCCCTTCTTTGCGATTGTGAGAATAAACTCAAACAATTCTCTGGAACTGCCGAACTGGTGGGTTTCATTGCTGTACTTAACGTTGTACGGCGGGTGCCCCAGTCCCCTGAGTTCGGAAAAGAGGTTTTTTACTTCCCTGAATTCCGGTGACGCAAGGAATTCATCATCAATGGTTAATTTCAGCCCATCCCTCTCCAGTACAATTCTGAATGATTCATGTTCTTCATCTTTCACTATCTCCTCTGAAATGTCAGGGAAGGCCTTTTTGAGTTTTTTGACAAGAGAGGAACACTCTTTTTTGCTCTTGAGCAGTTCTTTGTTCAGCTCCTCATGGAGAAGTGCCTTGAGGGCCCCTGTATCCTTCTTTCTTATGGAAAACCATTCCAGGAGCTTTTCAAACTTTGACAGATTTTTTATATAGGGGATGATATCTTTCCCTGTCAGGCTCTTTCCATTCAGTATTTCAATATCATCGACGGCCATTTCGAAGAGCATGTTTTCAAGCTGTCCCTCGGTCTGTATGTACCGCTCGGACTTTCCCTTCTTTACTCTGAAAAGCGGCGGCTGGGCGATGTAGAGATATCCCTTTTCGATTACCTGGGGCATCTGCCTGAAAAAAAACGTCAGGAGAAGGGTCCGGATATGGGCTCCGTCAACATCGGCGTCTGTCATAATGACTATTTTATGGTACCGCGCTTTTGCTATATCAAAGTCCTCTGGACCAATACCGGTACCGAGTGCCGTAATAAGAATTTTTATTTCATCAGAGCTGAGCATCTTGTCAAAACGTGCCTTTTCCACATTGAGGATCTTCCCCTTTAAAGGAAGGATTGCCTGGGTATGTCTGTCCCTCCCCTGTTTTGCGGAACCGCCGGCAGAGTCACCCTCAACAATGAATATCTCGCTCAGCTCAGGAGATTTTTCCGCACAGTCTGCAAGTTTCCCCGGAAGACCGGAATCTTCAAGGGCGCCTTTTCGTCTGGTCAGCTCTCGCGCCTTTCTGGCAGCATCCCGTGCCCTTGAGGCCTGTATGGCTTTTTCAACGATCTTTTTTACGACTGCGGGATTTGTTTCAAAATAATGCCCGAGTGCATCATTGACGATGGATTCCACGATGCCTTTTATTTCACTGTTCCCGAGTTTTGTCTTTGTCTGTCCTTCGAACTGGGGATTGGGCAGTTTCACACTGACCACAGCAGTCAGCCCTTCCCGTATGTCATCACCGCTGACGGAATCCTTCGAGCTTTTCAGCAGGCCCGATGATGCGGCATAGCTGTTCGTCGTTCTTGTGAGCGCCCCCTTAAAGCCGGCCAGATGACTACCGCCTTCCTTTGTATTAATGTTATTAGCAAAAGAGTGGAGGGTCTCGGTATAGCTGTCGTTGTACTGAATGGCAACCTCAACGGCGACATTGTCTTTTTCCTTGAATATGTAAATTGGTTTCGGATGGAGCGTTGTTTTGTTTTTGTTGAGGTGCTCCACAAAAGAGAGAATGCCCCCTTCATACATAAAGGTTTCTTTTTTGTTGCTCGTTTCATCAGAAATGGTAATGCTCAGGCCTTTGTTGAGAAAGGCAAGCTCCCTGAACCGGTGGGCGAGTGTATCATAGTTAAACTCGACGGTATCAAACACCTCGGAGTCGGGTTTGAACGTTATTTTTGTTCCCCGCCGGTTTGTTTTTCCCACTTTGTTGAGCGGTCCTGACGGAAAACCTCTTTCATAGTGCTGTTCAAAAACACTTCCATCCTGCTTTATTTCAAGGTCAAGCCATTCAGACAGCGCATTTACTACGGATACACCGACGCCGTGAAGGCCGCCTGAAATTTTGTAGGCCTTGCTCTCAAACTTACCGCCTGCATGGAGTTCCGTCATTGCGATCTCTGCTGCAGTCCTGTTCTTGGAGTCCCCGGGATGAGGTCCCGTCGGGATCCCCCTTCCGTTATCGATAACGGTTACGCTGCCTTCTGTGTGAATGGTAACGTCTATCTTATTGCAAAATCCTGCCAGCGATTCGTCGACACTGTTATCTATTACTTCGTAGACAAGATGATGCAGTCCTTCAAAACTTGTATTCCCGATATACATCGCGGGTCTTTTGCGTACGCCTTCAAGCCCCTTAAGGACTTTAATATCTCCCGCACCATAATCACTCGATTCGTTTTCTTTTGTTTTCTCTGCCATGTACTCCCTTTCTCTCTCTCTTCTCACATACCAGTAAATCTATGATCTGCTCTGTAAAGTCCAAAGGTAAGCTGCAAATGTATAGCTCATGAGATTCTCAGCCTCTTATTTTACACTTTTTCATCTTCAATTTGCATTCATCTTTTATGTTCTCATCGGCATGACAACACAGGTATATCCTTCAAGGTCCGGCGAAAGCAGCAGTGACGGACTGAGCGGTTCCTGAAGCTTCATGCTGACTGTCTCGCCGTCCATGGCATTGAGAATATCCAGTACGTATCGGGCATTATAACCGACGGTCAACGGTTCCCCCTTGTACTGGGCAGAAATTTCTTCTCGTGCCTCCCCTATATCAGGGTTCATCGAGATCAGTGTAATTTTCCCGTCTTCCAGATCAAATCGAACAGCATTTGTCCTCTCTCTGCTCATAATAGAGGTTCTCCGCAGTGCCTTGAGAAAGGCCATTTTCTCCACCAGAACGGTTTTTTCATTATTCTTCGGAACGACCTGTTCATAGTTTGGATAGGTGCCCTCTATCAGCCGTGAGGTCAGTAAGACATCATCGGTACTGAAAAAAATATGATTCTTGTCGATATAAACAGTTATGTTGTCAGAACTTCCCTCTATGAGCTTTTTTAATTCCATGGCAGCTTTTTTGGGCAGGATCAGTTTTTTCTCCTCCGATATACTCCCGTCCAGGTTCACTGCAATAACAGAAAGTCTGTGCCCGTCTGTTCCAACCATTTTGAATTCAATGCTTTTCTTTGTCGGTATAAAATGCATTAAGAGACCGTTGAGGGTATATCGTGTATCGCTTTCTCCCGTTGCATAAATGGTCTTCTCAATCATGTTTCTGAGAATATCTGCTTTCACGGTAATCTCGTCCGATTTGGTAATTTCCGGAAGGGCCGGAAAGTCCTGTTCCGGGAGCCCCATCATCTTAAATGTGCTTTTCCCTGATGTGACTTTGATCCAGTTATTGTCCTGGGCCTCAAGCAGGATTTCTCCCTCAACTTCCCGGGCAATTTCAAAGAGCTTCCGTGCAGGTATGCAGAGGCCTCCTTTTTGAAGTATTTCCGCCTTCAGAGGACCTTTCAGGGCAATGTCGAGGTCCGTTGCCATCAGCGACGCTGTTTCGTTGACCTTAAGCAGAAAATGGCTGAGAATCGGCATGGTTGTCTTCTTGTCAACAATTCCCTGGATACTCTGCAAAGCATGTTGTATGTCTTCTTTCTGAATCTTCAACTTCATAATTGTCCTCCCGGTTTAATGCTCATTCAACCTGAAATCCTAATAACTTTTTATTTTCTTTATAAGATAATCGATTTTTTTCTCAAACTCCTCGTCATTTTTCCGGCGTTCTTCTATAAGCTTACAGGCATGTATGACTGTAGAGTGATCTTTCCCTCCAAAGTTTTTCCCAATTTCATTCAGAGATGAATCAGTGAGTGTCTTGCACAGATACATGGCAACCTGACGGGGAAAAGCGATGTCTCTTGTCCTCTTTTTCGCTTTTATTTCCGATATTTTCAGCCCGAAATATTCGCACACCGTTTTCTGGACATATTCGATCGTCAGGGCTTTTTCCTCATCAAAAATAAGGTCTTTCAAAACATTTTTTGTCATTTCAACAGTTATAACCTTTCCGGTGAGCGATGCATGTGCCCCGAGCCTTATCATACATGCCTCGAGGTCCCGAATATTTGACTTTATCCTGCTCGCCAGAAAGAAACTCACATCTTCGGGAAGTTCAATTCCTTCCATTTCCGACTTTTTCCCGAGGATCGCCATTTTGGTTTCTACATCAGGGATCTGGATATCAGCTATGAGCCCCATTCCGAATCGGGACCTGAGCCTTTCCGTAATAGGCGAAATATCTTTCGGCGGCCGGTCGCTTGAAAAGATGATCTGTTTATGGGTGTCATAGAGGGCATTGAATGTATGGAACATTTCTTCCTGGGTTCCGCTTTTCCCCGCAATAAACTGAATATCATCTATAATCAGAACATCAAGTTTTCTGTATTTTGCCTTGAATTCGTCCATTTTGTCGTTCCTCATGGAATATACAAACTCATTGGTAAACTGCTCAGCCGGTGCATAGAGCATATTGACATTATTTTGCCGGTCAATGATTGTGTTGCCTATAGAATTCATCAGATGTGTTTTGCCGAGACCGACGCCCCCGTAAATAAACAGCGGGTTATACGCTTTGCCGGGAGCATCTGCAACCGCCCTCGATGCAGCATGGGCAAACTGGTTACTTGCTCCGACCACGAACGTATCAAAGACAAACTTGGGATTCAGAAAAATACCGCGGCTTGCAAGCTTTATCCTTCTGTTTTCCTGCTTTGTCTCTATTTTTTTTATCGCGGCCTCTTCCTTTTTTTCAAAGACCCGGTATTGAATAGAAACTTTTTCATCCATAAATTCTCCTATCGTTTCGGAAATTATGCCGGGATAATGGTCTTCAATCCACTCCTGAAAAAATTTATTGGGAACTTCAAGGACAAGAGACTGATCCTTCTTTTCCATGAATTTAATCGGTCTGAACCATAGGTCAAAGGCCTGACTGCCGACTTTAACTTCCATTGCTTCAATAGCTGTTGTCCAGACTTCTTCAATGTTCATGGTATTTATTCTTTGAAACTAAAGGCTTTGAGAGATGGCTCTGACAGTTACTAACATATGTTTATAAGTTGTTGAAAACTTTCCCGGGAAGGAGAGTGAATTATTATATATTATCTGATTTGTCATAGGCAAGCTTTTTTTAGTCTGTCCACTGAAAAAGATGCTTTCATATGAGCTCCAGGACGTAACATACTAAATTTTAATGTAATTTTTATAATTTAAAAAAACTTAAATGTGTCTCAAAACAAAATTTCAGTTTAACAATTTAGAAATGAATTTCAGACAGGAAATTTTGATCATGTCACTGTCTTCTTTTTGTTTTTTGATAATCAGGCTTTCAATATTGTCAGTAACTGCAAAAAAAATTTGTCTTAAATATTTTCCATAGATAATGCTGGAAGTACTATGAACTGTTCCAGGAGCATTGTCTTATTCAAGCTTAATATCAGTCCTGAGTTCTTTCCTATAAATTTCTAATTTTGATTCTGCTCTTTTTCAGGAACAAAAAACTTTTTAACATTATTCTTATCTTTATTATTTAATATTTCTTTTTTATAAAAAATAGTAAGAATAGTAAGACTGTTAACATTGTTTGAAAATGGTCTAAAAACATAAAAAACAAAGGAAAAAATAACGTTCACAACTTGTTCATAGATCAATGGATACACTTGACAAATAAAGGTTGAAATGATAGGCTTCATCGTTGGTAAAATTGCTAAAAACATACCCGATACAGAAATAATCTCTGTTGATAACTATCGTATAAATCATTGAGCAGAGTAGCATGACGCTCTTTGCTGATATATTTATTACGTTAATAAGTAGTTTGTAAAGATCGGGACCTTTAAAGATAAAGGCACAGTGTCATCCAAATGGACACAATTATTGATAACAATTGTTCAACAGAATATATACCTCATATTCACCTTTATTTTAAGGATTAAAAATGTCACACATCTATAATTTCAGTGCAGGACCGGCCATGCTTCCTGCAGATGTAATGAAACAAGCTGCTGAAGAAATGATAAGCTGGCATGGTTGCGGAATGTCGGTCATGGAAATGAGTCACCGTGGAAAAGATTTTGTTTCAATTGCAGAAAAGGCTGAAGCAGATGTGCGGGAACTTATGGCTATTCCAGAGAATTATAAAGTCCTTTTTTTGCAGGGCGGGGCATCTTCCCAGTTTTCTATGGTGCCGATGAACCTTTTAAGAGGGGCGAGTACAGCTGACTACATCAATACAGGGGCCTGGTCCAAGAAGGCCATATCAGAGGCACAACGGTATTGTGATGTAAACATTGCGGCATCGAGTGAATCAAAGAATTTTACTAATATCCCTCCCCTGTCCGAATGGTCCCTGAATCCCGATGCTGCCTATGTGCACTATACACCCAATGAAACCATTGGCGGCGTTGAGTTCCATACTATTCCTGATACGGGAAATGTCCCTCTTGTTGCCGATATGTCGTCAACAATACTGTCGAGACCAGTTGATGTTTCAAAGTACGGTGTCATATATGCAGGTGCCCAGAAGAATATAGGGCCGGCAGGATTAACGATTGTCATTGTGAGAGATGATTTACTTGGAGAAGAAAACCCCGGAACACCATCGATGTTCAGTTATGCCAGACAGGCCAAAGCAGGTTCCATGTATAATACGCCGCCAACGTACAGCTGGTACATTGCAGGCCTCGTGTTTTCATGGATTAAGAAGCAGGGTGGTTTACAGGCTATGGCTGAAGTGAACAAGCGAAAAGCCGGGAAACTCTACGGTACAATCGATACATCAGATTTCTATAGTAATCCAGTTGACCCGGTATGCAGATCGTGGATGAATATACCCTTTACCCTGGCAAAACCGGAACTGGACAGTGAATTTCTTGAGCAGGCGAAAGAATCGGGACTGGTAACACTGAAAGGCCATCGCAGTGTGGGCGGTATGCGGGCGAGTATTTATAATGCCATGCCTGAAACAGGGGTTGATGCACTCATTTCATTTATGAAGGACTTTGAAAATAAGAATAGATAGCATCTAATATACTAGACATCAAAAAGAGAGAAATAAAAAAATGAAAGTACTGGTAAGCGACAACATTTCGGAAAAGGGTGTCTCCATCCTTGCTAAAGCGGGCCTGAAAGTGGATGTGAAAACTGGCCTTGCGCCTGCGGCACTTAAAAAAGAAATAGGAAAATATGATGCACTGATCATACGAAGCGCAACGAAAGTAACCTCAGACATTCTTAAGTCAGCGAAGAACCTGCGGGTAATCGGCAGGGCCGGATCGGGCCTTGACAACGTGGATAAAACTGCTGCCACAAAGCATGGAATAGTTGTCATGAACACGCCGGGAGGGAATACTATCACGACGGCAGAACACACGGTAGCGCTGCTGCTTTCCATGGCGAGAAAAGTACCACAAGCGACTGCATCCCTGAAGCAGGGCAAGTGGGAAAAGAAAAAGTTTATGGGTGTTGAACTCTACAATAAAACGCTGGGCATCATCGGTCTTGGCAATATTGGTTCCCATGTCGCTAAAATGACTCAGGGCATGGGAATGAAAGTATTGGCCTACGACCCCTATTTGAGTGAAGAGAAGGCAAAGGAATTGGGCGTTACCGTTGTAGAACTGAATGAGCTGTTTAAAAAATCTGACTTCATAACAAATCATATTCCGCTGACCAATGAAACAAAGAACCTGATCGGAACAAAAAATATAGCCAAAATGAAAAAAGGTGTCATGATAATAAATGCGGCACGAGGCGGCGTGGTTGATGAAGAGGCCTTGTACAAAGCACTGGAATCGGGCAAAATTGCCTCAGCGGCACTGGATGTTTTCTCTAAGGAACCGCCCAATGAGTCACCGCTCCTCAAACTGGAAAACTTTATCTGTACTCCTCACCTTGGAGCGTCAACGGCGGATGCCCAGGAAAACGTGGCGGTAGCTGTTGCAAACCAGATCGTTGACTACCTTCTGCACGGAACGATACGCCATGCAGTGAATTTCCCATCTGTTTCTGCAGATGCGCTCCCTGTTTTGCAGCCCTATATCAACCTCGCGGAAAGGCTCGGGGGATTTATATCACAGAACCATGACGGGACCATGGAAGAAATTACCATTGAATATAAAGGAACAATTACAGAACTGAATCTGGAACCCATGACCATTGCCGTCTTAAAAGGAATTCTCACACCGATCCTGGAAGAAACGGTAAATTTTATCAATGCCCCATTCATTGCGAAGGAAAGGGGCATTGAAGTAAAAGAGATCACCACCGACGATGCAGGCGATTATCACAGCATGCTAGTGATTAAAATAAAATCAGGAAAAAAGGAAAGCTCCGTTTCCGGTATCCTTCACGGAAAAAAGGAACCGCGCATCATCGCAGTAAACAACTTCCCCGTGGAAATTATTCCCGAAGGGGAACTGCTTGTGCTCTCCAATAATGATAAACCTGGTGTTATCGGCAATATCGGTACCCTGCTTGGCAAAAACAAGATAAATATTGCGCGGATGCACTTCGGAAGAGCAGACCGGGGTGGCAAAGCGATATCTGTTTTCAGTGTAGATTCCAATGTCAAGAAAGATGTCCTGTCTCAAATCAAGAAACTGCCAAATGTCCTGTCAGTAAATCAAATACATCTGCCTGTTTAAAATGAGGAGCAACGAATGGCTAATATTGTAGTTGTCGGCGCCCAGTGGGGAGACGAGGGGAAAGGAAAGATTGTTGACCTTCTGACGGAAAGTGCTGATGCCGTGGCACGTTTTCAGGGAGGACACAATGCCGGACATACCGTAAAAATAAAAAACAGAGAATTTATTCTCCACCTTATACCTTCCGGAATTCTTCACAAGGGAAAGACCTGCATAATCGGAAACGGTGTAGTCATTGATCCAAAGGCGCTCATAGAGGAAATGAAAGGCCTCAAGAAAGAGAAAATAAGCATTGGCAAGAATTTTTATATCAGTGGCCGCGCCCACGTTATCATGCCATACCATAATGTGCTCGATGGAAAACATGAACAGGCAAAAGGGAAGAAAATGATAGGAACCACCGGCAGGGGTATTGGTCCGGCCTATGTGGACAAGATGTCCAGGGCGGGCATCAGGATGGCAGACCTGCTTGACGGCAGGGGGTTTAAGGAAAAGCTGAAGGCAAACCTGTCAGAGATAAATTTCCTGCTCGAAAAGAAATACAACGAACGAAAGATCAGTGTTCAAAAAGTGTATAACGAATACATGGGCTATGCTGAATACCTTTCCCCCTTTATCACCGACACGGTAGTGAAAGCAAATAATTTGATTGAAAAAGGGAAAAGCATTCTCTTTGAGGGAGCTCAGGGAACACTCCTTGATATTGATTATGGTACATATCCCTTTGTCACATCGTCGAGTGCCTGTGCAGGAGGAGTATGTACCGGTCTTGGTGTCAGCCCGAAAAATATTGACGGAGTTCTCGGCATCGTAAAAGCCTATACGACACGCGTCGGAAGCGGTCCCTTCCCGACGGAGCTGCTTGATACAATGGGCGAAGAACTGCGGCTCAAAGGCGGTGAGTACGGCGCTACCACGGGACGGGCACGGCGGTGCGGCTGGCTGGACACGGTAGCCCTGAAGCACGCCATCAGAATAAACGGTTTTTCAGGCATTGCACTGACAAAACTTGATGTCCTTGACGGAATTGATAAAATAAAGGTCTGTGTTGCCTATAAGTACAAAGATCCTACAAACAGCCGCAGCAAAAAAGGACAGGCATGCAGATTGACCGACTTTCCTCAGCAGGCAGGTGTTGTAGAGGAATGCGAACCCGTATACATAGAACTTGATGGCTGGAAAAAGAGTACAAAGGGTATTACTCGATTGAAAGATCTGCCGAAAGAGGCACGGGCCTACATTAATTACATCAGCGAGACACTCAACGTAAATATTGATATTATCTCGACAGGACAAAAGCGAGATGAAGTTATTATCCTCAAAGATCCCATAAAAAAAACAAAAAAACACAAATAATTACTTCCGGCCTTGATGTACGAGCCATTTGTTCTTCTCTTTAACATACCAGGGGTCTGCCAAGACGATAGATCCTTTTTTGTGTTCTCTGCCCATGTCCCATATCTCGACACCGCACGTTTTATTTTCTTCTATCTAAAGTAATAATCAAAAAATACCGATCTCATAAACAAATAGAGCATGGAGTGAATTGTTTTTGTGTTTATAAACAGGAAGGTTAATTCTTGAGAGCAGATACATGGTGAATTCAAAGATAAGACAGCTGATGAACTACATAACCTTTTCGGATATCCCGATCTGGCAGAAGATAGTCATTTTTGCAGGAGGCGGGGTTGCCTGGTTCATTATTATCGCGTTCATTGGTCTGGGAGCAATAGTTTTTGTGAATGATTCATCGAGAAAACTGACCGATGAAGTGGTCCCCCATATACAGGCAAGCCAGAAACTGGTCATCAAGATCCGGGGGGCGAATGTATCCGTTCACAACATTATAATTCATGATGAAGTGGAAACAGTAAATGGCAACTCCCAGAGAGCCAAGGCCCTTCTCGGGAATGTTACAGAAACAATCAAGGCCCTTCTTGATGGTGGGATAATTAGAGACTATTCCGACCTGAATGGCGAGCTGATAGAGGAGATTAAGGTTTCGTCCATTAACGACGGCGTAAGCGTCGAGTACTTAAAAGATGTGCTCAGAACAGGCAATAACCTGAAAGCACTGCTGGAGGACGTAACGTCCCTGAAGCTTCTCGGCATCGGGAAAGGCGGGCTGAGCCCGGAGGAAAAAACCCTGTTCATGAAGAAGCTGGGAGAGTATGATGCCCTGACCGTTCAGGCAGTAACGGTCATCAGCAAACTCACATCTACCATATCGGATGAACAGAAAGAGCATACCGAAAGAATTAATACTGTTCTGAAACAGTCAATGATTATCTTTATCGCTTTAGGGGTACTCGCTATTTCCTTATTGATTCTCTTCAGTTATTTTCTCAAGACGTCCATGACCAGACCCCTGAAGGCAATAACGGACCAGATCAAAGGTCTGTCAGAAGGTGAAGTTGATCTTACAAAACAGATCACTGTGGGATCAAAGGATGAGATCGCTGATCTATCCACCAACTTTAACATGTTAATGCAGACAATTCATGACATGAATACCTTTAAGAAAATAATTGAAGAGGATGATAGCCTTGAAGATGTCCACATCCGTCTGGCAAAGGTCTTTTATGAGTCGCTGATGCTGGATGACTTCACTCTCTACGAAACATCGGACAGAAAGAAATCTCTGGAACTTGTTCACACACCCTATTCCAGGGAAGAGTTGTGCTGCAATAAAGAAATTTTGATAGACAGCAATTTATGCAGGGCGAAAAAAACAGGCCACAGGGTATCTTCGATCACCTACCCGGAAATATGCAAACAGTTCCTGCTCGGGCCCGAGAAATTCCACATCTGCATTCCCATGATCGTCGGAGGCAGAATAGGAGGGGTTGCCCAGTTTCAGTTCGATAAATTTTCTGGAAAAGAGCACGAACGCCCGACTCCGATTCTCAATCCAGCCTGCATAGAGCGACAGGTTTCGAAGGCAGAGCAATATATCAAAGAGTCATCGGCCGTTATTGAAGCAAAGCGGCTTACGAGCGCCCTGAAAGAGTCTTCAATCCGGGATGCCATGACCGGCCTTTACAACAGGAGGTTCCTTGAGGAATATGTAGAAACACTTATCGCCGGTACTACGAGAAGCGGGGGGCAACTCGGCCTGCTGATGTGCGATCTGGATTTCTTTAAAGAGGTGAACGACAAGCACGGACATGACATCGGAGATGCCGTGTTAAAAGAAACAGCCAGTGTAATAGCGAAAAGTGCCCGGGCAGCGGACCTTGTCATCAGGTTTGGCGGCGAGGAATTTGTCGTGATAGTCAAAGAAGAAAAAACGGGCGACGCAGAAGCGGCCGCAGAGAGGATCAGGAAAAAGATTTCTGAAACCAAGGTAAAGACGTCGGGCGGTATCATAAAAAAGACAATAAGTATTGGGTGGAGCCAATTTCCCAGGGACACGCAGAACTTCTGGGAAGCCATCAAATATGCAGATATTGCTCTGTATAAGGCGAAAGAATCAGGCAGGAACAGGGTGCTCAAGTTCGAAAAAGAGATGTGGACGACAGAGGCCTATTAATAGAGCGTTCAGCTCTCAGCTTTCGGGAAAAAACCTGCCCCATGCATTTCCTCCTGCCGGAACGCACACTTCAATTCATATCCAATTCCAGATAAAGCGCAAATGCCAATAGCTTAATATCAAGAAGGGCTGTCACGGTAATTTGTGGTCCGGGATTTCTCATTCAATGGTTATCAGCCGGGGAACGAGAGGACAACGGGTTTGGAAGCGCGATGATTACGCGCACTGTTTTTTTCTTGCATTATTCTGTTATACTAACATGCTCAATTTCCGGGCCGCTAGCTCAGTTGGTAGAGCAACGCCCTTTTAAGGCGTGGGTCGTTGGTTCGAATCCAACGCGGCTCACCAGGATGTCCCCATCGTCTAG
>CALZGI010000035.1 GCA_945786855.1 Thermodesulfovibrionia bacterium
ATGCTCGAAAGCATGATAGGGACAGCAACGGACACTTTCCTCGGACAGGGGCAGATTCATGCTGCCGGATTCCGCGACACTCTCGAAGTGGAGAAAACTATTCATGATTCAAAAGGCATTGCGCAGTCTCTGGATTCGGAAGCCGGGCTTGACGTATACAGTGAACGTACGGTTTCTGCTGCCATGCTGAGCTCGGCCGCGGGCGTTCAGTCTGTCCTTCTTTATGGTATAGAACCGCATGGGGAAAGGCATATGTCTGTGATAGATGAGGCGATAAGGAGCGGGAAATACCTTGATGCAGAGGGTCCGGGGAAAATCCTTATCGGTTCCAAAGCTGCAGAAACGCTCGAAGTCGATGTGGGAGACAGACTGGTGCTGACAATGGCACAGGCAGGTACAGGAGAACTGTCACAGGACATGTTCCGGGTCGGCGGGATCTTTCATCTGGGGATCAGGGAAATCGACGACGGGATGGCATTCGTGAACATTGAAAAATCCCGCGAGCTGCTGGCCCTGGGGCATGGGTCCCATGAAATAGCATTCAGGTTCAGGAAAATCGATGATGCAGGAGATCGTTCGCTCCCTTTCTGGGAAAAATATTCACAGTCAGGCAACGAGGCACTGGGATGGCGGGATTTGATTCCCCAGCTTGACGGCATCATTGAAATGGCAGATATATCTACTGTTATTACTTCTTCTCTCGTCTTTTGCATCGTGGCAGTTATAATAATCCACGCACTATTCATGTCCCTTTATGAAAGGCTGTTTGAGTTCGGCGTGTTGAGGGCGGTCGGTACGAGACCGCTGAATATGTCGCTTATTATTTTTTTCGAGGCGGCATCACTATCATTGATAAGCATACTTATCGGGCTGGGGCTGGGATTTGTCGTGATGCAGATCTTTTCGACCTACGGCATAAATTACAAAGGAATTGAGGTTGCCGGCGTGACCATTACGGAACTGATATATCCTGTCATGACTTTGAAGCAGTTCACTTTGTTCCCTGCTTTGATATTTCTTTTTTCAATTATAGCAGCGCTGTATCCCGCGGTCTTTGCGGCGCGGCTCACTCCTGCAAAGGCGATGCAGAGGAGCCTGTAGATATTGTTTGGAAAATATTACTTTTTTCATTTAGTTCAAAAGATACAGACATTGTTCGTAAATTATTAACTCGATACATTTATGATCAAAAATGTGCATATGGCTTTGAATTAATATATGCAATTAAAGTTAGTTTTACATTGCGTTTATGGTATCGAAAATTATTTAGTCACAATGTCTGTATTTTTTGAAATAATATTTCTAAATTCAAGGGAAAGGAGTCTCCCTGATGACTGATGGAGTGTTAGAAGCGCAGAATGTATCAAGGACATACAGCACCGATGGACAGGAGGTCCATGCCCTCAGGTCTTTAAGCCTCATTATAAAAAGAGGCGAGTTTACGGCAATTGCAGGCCCCTCAGGTTCTGGGAAGACAACGCTCCTGAACATCATGAGCGGACTTGATACCCCTACGTCAGGGAATGTCATTCTGGCAGGCAACCCTATTTCAAAGATGAAGGGCAGCGAGCTTTCGGACTTCAGAAGAGACCACATCGGTTTTATATTTCAATCCTATAATCTGATCCCGGTACTTACTGTGAAGGAAAACATCGAGTACATAATGCTCCTTCAACGTGTTAACGAGGTTGAGAGGAGTGAACGTGTGGCATCCATCCTGAAACAGGTGGGTCTTGAGGGAATGGAAGGCAGGCTTCCCAGGCAGCTTTCGGGCGGCCAGCAGCAGCGAGTAGCCGTGGCACGGGCCATGGTCTCGGAGCCTGATATCATACTTGCCGACGAACCGACAGCCAACCTTGACTCAGCCACAGGAGCCGCTCTCCTGGATATGATGCGGGAGCTGAATGAAAAGAGGGGGATGACCTTTGTCTTTTCTACCCATGACTCCATGATCATGGAGAGGGCCAGGAGGCTCGTTGTTTTAAAAGACGGACAGATTGCGAAGGATGAAGCAAGACAGTGAGGCCGAAACAGTTCGATGGAAAGAGGCTCCCCTGTTATTTTTTTCTCATGCAGTCCCTGATTACCCTCAGCATATGCGCATCCAGTGCTCTTGCGGGTGAAGATAACCTGAGAATAAAGGGATATGTGAAGACCCTTGCCACACTGACAGATTTTACCGGTCTTGATGTGCAATTTGAGGGAAGCGGAAGGGATGAAGAACCAAAGTTCGAAGGGTCCTCTATTAATACATTCAGGCTGAATCTCTTCTGGAAGCCCCATACATCAGCGACTGCAGAATTTGCCTACGAATTGATTCCACGCGTACAGGACAGGGACGGCGCGGAATCATTCTTCACGATTCGTGCTGCCAACCCGCTATCATATCGCGTAGGAGACCTGGGGGAAGAGGTATACTCATCAGGTGAAAACAGTGATTTCCAGTTATTCCATAATCTTGACAGGGCATTTGTAACTCTTTCCCCTGATTTTGGGGACATATACATCGGCCGCCAGCCGGTCGCATTCGGGTCAGCACGGGTTGTAAATCCTACAGATATTCTTACGTCATTCACGTATACCGAGCTGAATAATGAAGAAAGAATCGGTGTCGATGCGCTCAGAATCAAGGTGCCCGTGGGGACCATGAATGAGCTTGACGCCGGTGTTGTTTTCGGTGAAGATTTCAGTTCGAAGGAGAGTGCTGCTTTTCTCCGGCTTAAATACTATCTGTTTGAAACGGACATATCTCCCCTGGCAATACTTTTTAAACAGAACCTGCTTATGGGTATCGATATTGCCCGATCCGTCGGAGATGCGGGGTTCTGGTTTGAGGGGGCATATGCGTTTGCAAATATAACAGATGACTACGATCAGAGTCAGGATTACGGGAGGATCTCTACAGGTCTGGACTACAGTTTTAGTGAAAAAATGTATGCCTATATTGAATATCATTTTAACGGAGCGGGGAAATCCAGTGCCGATGATTACAGTGAATTACTTGTCAATGGAAGCAGTGAAGTTGCCTATCGGGAAGGGGCAGTGTATCTCATTGGGAAAAACTACCTTGCCCCCGGTTTTTCCTTCCAGATAACCCCCCTTCTTACTCTGGATGCCGGCGTATTGTACAACATGAATGACAGTTCTGTTTTACTCTTTCCCGTGGTGCACTACAGTCTTTCTGATGATGCATCGATTGAAGCCGGTGCACTTGCCGGTCTTGGCAGGGGAAACAGGATTGTGAGAAATACCGATACGGGTGCTCTGCATATTGCTACGGATTCAGAGTTTGGGTTATACCCCGATACCTATTTTATTTCTGCCATACTGTACTTTTAATATTCACCAGTCCGCAAACACCTTTAAAGAGTAGATATAAAGGGGAATATCTCTGTAGAGGCCCTGTTTGCAGGCCTTGACAGGGGGTTGACAAGCGATTAAATTGAGCTAAAATAAGAGTAAGAAAACAGTTTGCGATACCCTGGGAGAGAATAACCCTGAGGATCAAACTAATGAGCAAGTGTACTGGTGTTGGGTGTGGTGAGCAGGCCTCTGTAGAGAAGAGGAAGCCTAAAACATCCGCCGACGTACCAGACTAGAAAAAGCTCACGGGTTTACCGAACAGGGGAATCGCATCATTCTTATAGAGTCATTTAAAGGCATTTGGTCAAACTGCCTCGATGTGTAAGAGCAGCACGTAGGAGCGGCGGAGTTGTCCAATAGCGCAGGCCTGAGAATGACTCTATTTTATTGTGCAGCATGAACAATGTGTGCTAAAGAATGGTCACGGTGCTCGCCTGGGGGCCCTTTTCCCCCTCTTCCTCGACAAATCGGACTTCCATCCCTAACGTTAAGTTGTCAAATTTGCGGTTGAGGATACTATTCTCGTGGAAATATATTTCATGATTGTCCCTGGTCGTCAGAAAACCGTAGCCCAGTTCAGGGAAGAGGGAGCTTATACGGGCATGAGGCATTTCTTCATGCTGCTTAACATCACCACGCTGCCGCCTGGCAAAGTCTTCAAGCTTTCTGCGGGCCGCATTAAAGCTGTCCCTGATCGCAACATACAGGTCTTCATGTGCTTTCCTTTTCACGACCAGCTCGCCGCCCGGGATCGTCATGTCTATATTCACATTATAAAGTTTCCCCTGGTGATGGTGGCGATGGGGCGATTCTACTACAACCCGGCACCGGATAATCCGATCATAGAACTTATCAAGCTTTTCTGCTTTCTTCTGAATCTCAGACCTTATTGCATCGCTCAAATGAATGTTGCGGCTCGTGATTTGCAATTGAATTTCCATAGTAGCTAAGCCTCCTTAAGAAAATAATATCATTACTTCAGGGCCTGCGCAACATGTAAACGTGAAAAATTTGCAGATTTTCTGCTTAAGTCCGTGGATTAACTCTCCCCTGTGAGGATTTATTTGAGATGACAAAAGGAAAATTGTTAAAGATTTGCCTTTGCCAGCCAGTTTCCATGGGCATTGCACTTGATGATGACCGTGATGACTCCACCAGTTACATAATTGAAGCGGAGTGTGGTTGAGGGGTGAATCCTGTCGCAATTGAAGTTGATTCTTGAGACACATTTTTTTTGAATATGAGATGAGCTGTAGTAACAGTCGATAAAGCAAATATGGTTGTCAATGTCCATTTCGTGAAGAATTTCTCCTACTACTACATGTACATTCACGTAGTCGCTGTCTTTTGTGAGTCTGATAACGGGGATGTGTTTTTTCTCAAGTTCGGAAAGTTCGGCAAAGTTGTCAGGTCTTTTTATGGCATCTGGCGCCTTTTCAAAACTTTCTATTGTGGAGCTGCAAATGGGGCAGGTTATCGGCGCGTGGTCAAAGGAAATGTGATGGCATACTGTGCAGATAAAGAGTTTTATTATCTGTCCCCTAGTTTTTAAGCTTTTTAACTGCTTCCATCTGAGGTCATTGACTAAGTCAAGATACTGTTTGGGAGGGTTTAAAATCTCAACGCCTGCAGCTTCGTAATAGTGGTCTTTTTTGACAAGCCGCCGGACCTTGACAGGCATTTTTAAGACCTCATTATCCATCCAGATAGTAAGATCAAACTTTGCTCTCATGGGGGGGCATTTCTTTGTGTTCAGGAGAAATCCTTTTTCCGACAGGTTTACTATTGATCCGGTGATGACCTGATCACTCAAGGAGAATTCCGCTTCCAGATTTGCGTCCAGTCGTTCAACAGCTCTCTTTTTCATGTTGTTATGTGTATTATGCTTTGAAAGTTAATACTGATAAAAACACAAGAGCCAAGCATACTTGTTCAGCAATCATCCAGCTTCTCAGTAAATCAGAAAGTTACTCATATATTAATGGAAAGATAAGAACAGATCAAGGGAAATATTGCTGATTTAATAAATACCTATTATTAGCAAATGTGCGCAAATAAGCTCTAATTATCAAGCAGTTAAAGAATACAGTGCCGAACGTCGATTCCCTCTCAGGGGGCAAACTGTTCTGTCTCGCCTGAGTGCGCACTATTTACTACATCTGCACCATATTGCCGCGTGAATAAATGATTGATCGATGTGTGTTAGATTTATTTTATGCATTCGTAAAGATTCCGTGCTTTGTATTTTCACGAAGAACAGAAATGGCCTGATTAAAAGGAATACTATTCAGATGTCGGTCCGGACACTCCTTATAAATATATTTATATTTTTAAGTAGACAGGCCTGTAGGGTAGGGTATACTGGAATTATGGATGGATAAAGTCAGGCTTTTTGAAATTAGTTTCCGGGGTGCAGGTTTACTTAACGCTTTAATAAAAGGAGGGATGAACATGGAAAAGGCTCTTAAAGCATTTGGCTTTGTAATAACATTTTCTATACTCATGGCTGTTGCTATTGTTATTGCTACAAGTTAGTAAGGCAGACGAGCATGCAATAAAGTCATCTATTATTGATCCACAGAGTTCTCCAGGCACGTTCCTTCGTGAAGAGCGGGGAGAACTTTTTTGAAAGTTAATCTTATAATCCTGCCTGTCATTTCGCATTTTTTATATACATCAATCCTCAGACGTCAGAAAGTGTCCAGTGTTGCGTTCTGTTTTCCTGGCATTTTTCTTGAGAGAGGACTTTGCTCCTTGCACTCCAATTATTGTACAATAACGACGGAGCGATTATGAGTTTTCAATACATCAGAGAGATGCCGCGTGTAGATGACATCCTTCGCTCAATCCCGCTTCCTGAGGACCTCAGGGAACTTAAGAGGGAAAGGGACAGGGAGATCATTGCTGTCTTCAGGAATGAGAGCGACAAGTTTGTCGTAATTATCGGCCCCTGTTCTGCTGACAATGAAGAAACCCTCTGCGAGTATGTTTCTCGCCTTGCACGTCTGCAGGAAGAAGTGCAAGAGAAGCTGATACTCATACCAAGGATATATACGAACAAGCCGCGGACAACAGGTGAGGGGTATAAGGGGATGGCGCACCAGCCAAAGCCCTCGGAAGCCCCGAACATGGTTGAGGGGTTGAAGGCAATCCGCCGGATGCATATACGTGCGATGAAAGAATCCCACCTGACTGCTGCCGATGAAATGTTGTATCCCGGGAATTATCCATACCTCGAAGATATTCTCAGCTATGTTGCAGTAGGGGCCCGTTCTGTCGAAAACCAGCTTCACCGCCTCACCATAAGCGGGCTTGACGTGCCTGCAGGAATGAAGAATCCGACCGGGGGAGACCTGGAAGTCATGCTGAACTCCGCACAGGCGGCCCAGATGCCCCATGTTTTTGTATACAACTTTTGGGAAGTGGAGACTGCAGGCAATCCTTATGCACACTGCATCCTCAGAGGAGCGGTGAATCCCTATGGGACAAACATCCCGAACTATCATTACGAAGACCTGATGAAACTTTCCGAAGCCTATGACAAGCGGGACCTCCACTTTCCCGGGATTATCGTAGACACCAATCATGCGAACTCGAACAAGCGGTTTCAGCGGCAGCCGAGGATAGCAAAAGAAGTAATGAGGAGCCGGAGCCATTCCAGTGCTCTCAGGGAAAAGGTGAAGGGGCTTATGATCGAAAGCTATCTTGTGGAAGGAACACAAAAGATTTCAGAGAGTGTCCCCGGAAAATCAATTACCGACCCCTGTCTCGGGTGGGAGGCTTCAGAGCGTCTCGTGCGGGATCTTACTGAACTGGTTTGACCGAAAATAAACAGTCAGGAGAACGTTCATGACCACCCTAGGTAAAATCGAAAAACCGGAAGCAGAACAATACAAATCGAGAAAAAAAATATATTTTGTGAGGAACCTTTATATCCCACAAAATGCTACGGACAAATACAGGGAAACGGTGAAGCGGTACTGGCAGGAAGTGGACGAGCACCTGACGAAGCTGGAAGCCGCCGGAAAAGTCTCGAAAATTTTCTGTGAGAGCATTTATATGACTGGCGAAGAATCAATGAAAGTACTGGGTGCCATGAATGTGCAGCTTGAGCAGATTGTGAAGAAGAAGATTGAAGCGGGAGGCACATTCCTTCCGCTGGAAGACAAGGAAATTTTCGGGGCCTTTATTGACTGGAACAACTGCCTTATGCTTGTGCGTACCGCCAGTGTGTATGAAAAAGTTCGAGAGTTTTTTCAAGAGACGGTAAAAAACAGATTTCAGCATATTAAATCGGTCCTCAGTGACAATATTGCAGATGGTGAAGCCGGACTCCTTATCATGCGTGAGGATGATCAAAAGTCTCTTGATATTCCTGACGATATGGAGCTTTTCTTTATCACGCCTCCCGCCTATGATGATCTTCTTAAATACATTCGTGACGGTGAGAGCAAAGATGAATTCTGGAGGACCTGACAACAGTGCAAAAGTGCGGAAGTGCAAAAGAACTTATACATCTAAATACTGCTCCGGGTTTTGAGATATGGCCTTCTGTACAATCTCCTTGTTGAGACCCATTTGAATCAGGTGTTCCGACGCTTCCTTTATCGTCAATGAGCCGCCGATAAGTTTATTGTACTCATTCTGTATTCCATCGGTCGAAGGAGTCATTTTAGAAGTCTTTACGGTGTCTGATATAATTATTATCTTTTCAGGGCTCTTCAGGGTAAAGATGAGGTCGATCATCCTCTTGTCAAGGTGGAATGGGTCGGCAATGACTTCAGTGTACACCTCCTGATTCATAAGCCCGAATCCCGAAATGCCTGGTTCCCTGTGATGAATACCCCGCATTGCATTGAAAATATGGGTAATGCCGCGGGCTCCCGCATGAAAGCCGTTCTCAGCCTCGGCATAGGTTGCATCAGAATGGCCCATACTTGCAATGATTCCCATATCCGAGATGA
>CALZGI010000036.1 GCA_945786855.1 Thermodesulfovibrionia bacterium
GTCTGGCCCTACGTTGCGGGGTTCTGGGTAATACTGCTGCACAAACTAAAGAAACACAAGCTTGCAGAAATAGAACTTCAACGCTATGCCCGGGCCAATAACGTAAACGACTGGGAGTTCAACGAGTGGTTCCACGGAAAGACAGGAAATCCGATGGGCATGGCCGGCCAGTCATGGAATGCAGCAATGTTTTTACTCGCTTATCATTGCCTGGAGAAGGGCAACCAGGTGTTCTGAGGTTGTGAAAGCCTAGACATGCACTCACATAACTCAATATCAGCAAGGGTCCAGGGATTCGAGGGGCCAAGGATCCAGGGGGATAAAGACAGAAAAAAGATTCAATAAATATTCTTTAAACCAAGCATGTTTGATTCAGTGATTATTATTTTTTGAGGGTTGTTTTGAAAGAAGAACGTTGAACGTCGAACTTCCAACTTCGAACGTCCAACTTCGAATGAAAAGCAAACTTACAATATCGAATGAAAAAGAAACTTACAATTCCGAACAGTTAACACCTGTTTCTGTTTCTTCATCTTTTCCATTCAATATTCGATGTTGAAAGTTCGATGTTCAATGTTCATTTTTTATTCTTTTTAGCCGTCCTGATGCTAGCAACGAAAATTTTAATTAATTCTTCTGTTTCTTCTAAATCAGTATTTAGTAGTTCAGCTTTATTTATTAGTGGTACATGCTGGATAAGTTTTAACCATCTCTGACTCTCTCTAAGTTCCTTTAATGAGATACTAAGCTTATGGACAAAGTCCTTCGGGGACTCAGCTGCCTGGGCTTCACCATGGTTTGGATAAGGTGAAGTTCCCGATCTTAGCAATTGGCCAGCTACATGATTGCCTGCTTTGGTATTTGAAAGCTGTTCAACTATCTTTATGATTCTCACCGAGTACTGAAGTAGCCTTTCTTCCAGATCATAAGTCTGTTTCTTCATAATCCGCCTTTCAACATTCGATGTTGAACGTTGGACGTTCGATGTTCATTGTTCATTTCTTATTCTTTTTTGTCTGAAATTGATTGAAATAAAAAAGTTTCAACCATTGTCCCCAAAAAAACATGATTATTATAACATGAATTAAAAAGTAGGCGTGAAAAGTTCTTTTCTCTTCTTCACTAAATAGTATCTGTAATAATTTTATCAGTCTGCTGTGAAGCAATCCAAACCTGCAGATCCATGTTAAAATATTCTCTGCCCGATGCAGATATTACATATGTTTGCTTCGATATATTGAGTAATAATATAATGTAGTGCATTCAGATTCAACGGGATGAAATATGAATATAATGTCGAACACGTAATGAATAAACTTTATGCTTCTTTCATCATCATTGCGATCATGCTCTTGCACCCAGCATACGGCGCGCAGGGAGCGGTTCCCATGGAGACAGGAATTGATGAAAAACTCGGGCAGTACATTCCCCCTGATCTGACATTTATTGATGAAAAAGGCAGCGAGATAACCTCAAAGGACCTCTTCACGCGGCCCGTCATCCTCTCACTGATTTATTACAACTGCCGGCATATCTGCCCGGAGCTGCTGACAGGGCTCACCGAGGCACTTGATGCAATGGACCTTGAGGAAGGCAAAGACTTTTCTCTCGTCACCCTCAGCTTTGATGAAACTGATACCCCGGCACTGGCCATGAAGACAAAGGTTAATTATGCCAGGCTGTTGAAAAAAGAACCCCGGACTGATACATGGAAATTCCTGACAGGCGACACGGAGAATATTGTGAGGCTTACCAGGGCTGCAGGATTCGGTTTCAAGAGGGAAAAGGACGGATTTACCCATCCGTCATCATTGATCATTCTTTCGCCGGAGGGTAAAATTACCCGATACCTGTACGGCACCACCTTTCTCCCGCGGGACCTTGCCATGGCAGTGTACGAAGCGTCTGAGGGAAGGCCGGGAAAAAGCGTGGGGAAGCTGCTGCTGTACTGTTTCAGTTATGATCCTGAAGGAAGGACGTATGTTTTTAATATTCTCAAAGTTACCGGGACAGTTACCATACTTTTTGCAATAATGTTTATAGTATATCTGAATGTTTCAAACCGGGCATTCCGGAATAAGAGGTCAGAACGTGACGGAAGATAGAGTAATCAGGGAAGCTGACAGAGGTTTCTGGAGATATGAGGGAGGGAGATCACGCATTTCCTCCTGGATATTTTCCACAGACCACAAAAGAATAGGGATACTCTATCTGACGTCTGTTGCGATATTTTTTGTCGCCGGCGTGACGTTTGGGCTGCTGATGCGCCTTGAACTGATAGCCCCGGGGCGGACGATTATGTCAGCTTCTACCTATAACTCTTTTTTTACGGTTCACGGGGTGATCATGATCTTTCTGTTTGTTATCCCGGGAATCCCGGTTTCACTTGGGAACTTTTTTCTCCCTTTGCTGATAGGCGCCAGGGACGTGGCATTCCCCCGTATTAACCTCCTGTCCTGGTGGCTGTACATGGCGGGCGGAAGTATTGCCCTTCTATCGCTCTTTACAGGTACGGGCCCGCCTGATACCGGATGGACCTTTTATGCTCCCTACAGTATCAGGACCGGGACCAATGTTTCCCTGGCAGTGTTTGCGGCATTTGTCCTTGGTTTTTCATCCATACTTACCGGGATGAATTTTGTTACCACGATCCACCGCCTCAGGGCGCCCGGAATGTCCTGGTTCCGTATGCCCCTTTTTGTCTGGACACTCTATGCAACAGCATGGGTGCAGATCCTTGCCACTCCGATTCTTGCCGTTACGCTGCTGCTCATTATAATTGAGAGAATGTTCGGGGTGGGACTGTTTGACCCGGCAAAGGGAGGCGATCCTATTTTATACCAGCACCTTTTCTGGATATATTCGCACCCTGCCGTATATATCATGATCGTACCTGCCATGGGTGTTGTGACAGAAATAATCCCGGTCTTTGCACGGAGAACCGTGTTTGGGTACAAGGCCATTGCATTTTCGAGCATCGGGATCGCAGCCGTAGGTTTTTTCGTCTGGGGCCACCA
This sequence comes from Thermodesulfovibrionia bacterium, assembly GCA_945786855.1. Lineage (GTDB taxonomy): Bacteria > Nitrospirota > Thermodesulfovibrionia > UBA6902 > UBA6902 > CALZGI01. The sequence continues at coordinate 3,018 of CALZGI010000036.1, forward strand.
TATGTTTACCAGCGGGATAAGCGATACATCAAAGGTGGTTTTTTCCCTGCTCACGTTTCTTGTTGCGATACCCAGTGCGATCAAGGTATTTAACTGGGTTGCGTCCCTGTATAAGGGTTCTATCAAGGTTGACACCCCATTGCTGTACGTCATTTCATTTATTTTTCTGTTCTGTATCGGCGGACTTACCGGTCTGATAAACGGAACGCTGGCAACCAACATTCATATCCACGACACATATTTTATTGTTGCGCATTTTCACTATGTAATGTTTGGAGGAACTGCTTTTGCTTTCTTTGCCGGAATTCACTACTGGTTCCCGAAGATGTTCGGCAGGATGTACAGCGAGGCACAGGCAAAACTGGCATGGCTTTTTCTGTTTATCGGATTTAATGTGCTCTATTTTCCGATGTTTATTTCGGGCTGGCAGGGACTGCCCAGGAGATATTACGATTACCTGCCGATGTTTCATACCTCTAATGTAATTTCTACCATAGGTTCCTGGATACTTGCTGTGGGACTGATCCTGATGTTTGTCAATCTGATCCGGTCAATAAGGAATGGGGAAACAGCAGGGAGTAACCCCTGGAAGGGGACAACGCTGGAATGGACCGCGCCGTCTCCTCCGCCGGTTGAGAATTTTAAGGAAATACCGACGGTCACACATGGGCCGTATAAGTATGAATAGCAATAAGCAACAAGCAGTAAGCTGTAAGCCGTTAGCTTAAAGCTAAAAGCTGATTGCATACAGCTCAATGCTTTCGATAAAAAGTATATGAGAGAGAACGCGGATTAGACGTAATGGAAAACATCTTAAATAAAACAGCTGAGCACCACAGGGACTACACAGGCGCTAAAATGGGCATGTGGCTTTTCCTGTTTACGGAAATGCTCCTGTTCGGAGGGATGTTCATATTGTATGCGGTCTATCGCTTTGAATATCCCGTGGAATTCCATACTGCTGCAAAAGAACTTGATACAACCCTGGGAGCGGTGAATACACTTATCCTGCTTACAAGCAGTCTGACCATGGCCCTTTCGCTCGTTGCATTGCAGAAAGGCAATAAACGTCTGTCCCTTGTTCTTCAGGCCATAACCATGCTGCTCGGGGCTGCATTTCTGGGTAATAAGTACATAGAGTGGGGAGCAAAGATTCACCACGGTATTTATCCAAACGCGGAATATCTTTTATCGCTGGGCAAGGGGCAGATACTGTTTTACGGCCTCTACTTTATCATGACCGGGCTTCACGGCGTGCACGTGCTGATCGGGATAGGGGTATTTTCATTTATATTTTACTTTACGATAAGCGGAGCCGTGGCTTCTGATAATACGGTGAAACTGGAGAACGCGGGGCTGTACTGGCATTTAGTGGATATTATCTGGGTCTATCTGTTCCCGCTGTTTTATCTGATTACGTAGGGAGGTTTAGTTGGAACAAAGGAACACAGGGCATGCTGCTGCCGGGTATAAAATATACATTATTATATGGATCTTACTGGTCATGCTTACGGCAGTGACCATTGCCGTGACGAAATTTGATTTTGGAGCGGTCAGCATACTGGTTGCCCTGCTGGTAGCAACGGTTAAATCAGGATTGATATTGTATATTTTCATGCACCTCAGGTATGAAAACTGGTTCTTTAAACTGGCCTTTCTGCTCCCGATACTCGTCTTTGCGTTAAGTATCTGGTTTACATTCCTTGATGTGTGGTACAGGTGAGGTAACGTTATGGTTTCAACAAATTCTACAACTGCGTTCAACAATGTCTTTCTCTTTCTCCTGGTGATTTCTGTTGTCCTCCTGGCTGCCATTACCTTTACCATGATTTATTTTGTTATCAAATATAACAGAAAGAAAAACCCGACCCCGGTAAATATTGAGTCCCATCTCCTGCTTGAAATAACCTGGATCGTCATTCCCACCGCTCTTGTCCTTGCCATGTTCTATTACGGCTGGATCGGGTTCACCTCCATGAGAACGGTGCCGCCGGATGCCATGACAGTTAAGGCAACAGGCAGGATGTGGTCATGGCAGTTTGAATATGAAAACGGGATCAAAAGCAAGGAACTGAAAGTGCCCCTTGGCAAACCGGTCAAACTCCTTATCACGTCACTGGATGTTCTGCACAGCCTGTTCATCCCTGTCTACAGGATAAAGGAAGACGCTGTGCCGGGCAGGGAAACATATCTCTGGTTCCTCCCTGACAAAGAGGGGGAATACGACCTCTTCTGTTCTGAATACTGCGGGGTACAGCATTCTTCCATGATCTCAAAAGTTATTGTTATTGGGGAAGATGACTTTCATGCGTGGTACAGAGAAGCAGGCAGGACAGAAACCGGGGCAAAGGAGGAGGGTACGCTGTCAGGGGACAAGCTTCTTGAAGACAGGGGGTGTCTTGATTGTCATTCGGTCGACGGCACTATTGAGGTCGGACCGAGCTTCAAAGGACTGTTCGGCCGTAAGGTAGTGGTCACGAGCGGCGGCAAAGAGCGTGAACTGATTGCCGATGAAACGTATATTAAAAAATCAATTATACATCCGGATGCTGATGTCGTAAAAGGATTTGATGACATCATGCCTTCCCAGGAAGAGAATGTTACGAACGAAGAACTTGATGTCATTATCGAATATCTGAAGGAACTTCGATGAAATACCTGTATACATCGTTAGAAGTAATGTCTCCCGCTCAAATCCTCCCTGGCTTACATATTTGTGAATAATGTGGGCTAAAAAACAATTTTATTATAATATGCTGAATGGCCATACATATACGTATCCTGTCATGCTGTTTATATGAAAATCTGATACAATTTCTGGTAACTAAAAAGGATGGATTAATTTAACATGGAAACGTTTATCTGGATCGGCATAGTATTCTGCATATCCCAGTCCGCGATGTTCTCGGGACTTAATCTGGCGTTTTTCAGTATTTCAAGGCTCAGGCTTGAGATTGAAGCTGAGGCAGAAAACAGGAAAGCCCAGAAAGTGCTCGATCTTCGTAAAGACTCAAACTTTATGCTTACCACAGTGCTCTGGGGCAATGTGAGCGTGAATGTGCTTCTGGCTTTGCTGTCTGATTCAGTCATGACCGGTGTAGGGGCATTTTTTTTCTCAACCATTGTTATTACCTTTTTCGGCGAAATAACACCGCAGGCATATTTTTCCAGACATGCATTAAAAATGGCCTCCCTGCTGCTCCCGGTTTTCAAAATGTATCAGATTATTCTCTATCCGCTGGCAAAACCGTCAGCCATGATGCTTGACAGGTGGCTGGGAGAGGAAGGTATACAATATTTCCGGGAACGTGATTTGAGGGAAGTGATAAAAAAACATATTGAAGCGAGCGAAGCTGACATTGACCGTATTGAGGGGCTTGGAGCACTGAACTTTCTCGCGATCGATGACATGGTAATCAGTCAGGAAGGTGAACCCGTGGACCCAAAGAGCATTATCAGCCTTCCTCTTGAGAGGAACTTTCCTGTATTCCCTGCATTTGAGCGAAACGCATCAGATCCCTTTATCAATAAAATCCATGCGTCGGGAAAAAAATGGGTGATTATTACCGATGATGCGGATGAGCCGCAGCTTGTGCTTGACGCAGATGGTTTTCTCCGGGCAGCTCTGATCGATGACAAACCCTTTCAGCCGTATGCCTTCTGCCACAGGCCGATCATTATTAAGGACGCCTATACAAAATTGGGGAATGTTATCTGGCGGCTGAAAGTAAAGCCTGAGGCTGCAGGGGATGACGTTATTGACAACGACGTTGTAGTCGTGTGGAGCGAGGACAAAAGAGTCATTATCACGGGGGCTGATATTCTGGGCCGGCTTATGCGCGGCATTGTGACCCTCACCAGATAATGAAAAACGTAGTATGCTGTAATATGTAATACGATGCACAATTTCTCCCATGAAGCGGAATAAATATATAATTATCGGTCTTGGCAGTATAGGGCAGGAGCTGCTCAGGAAAATTTCCAGAGATATGGATGTAATATGTATTGATCTGAATCCCGAACTTGAGGAAACGGTTAAACAAATCCGCGATGACTGCACGTTCCTATCAGGGGATGCAACAAGCAGGCTTGTGCTTGAAGAGGCCGGAGTTGCAGAATCAGATGTAGTAATTATTACCACTACAACAGAGAAAGTCAATATGGAAACAGCCCGCATATTACAGGAACATTTCGATACAAAGAGAATCCTGGCAATCGGCACCACAACAGCAGGAATAGAGGCACTGGAACATCTTGGCGTTGAGGTTGAAAGCATTTTTACCGCAAGTGCTGTTGCTATTCGTAACAGGTTAGCCAAGGCATCACGTGCAGCGCATGCCATCGGGCTCGGTAAAGAAGAAATCCTTGAAGTAGAAGTCCATCCTCATTCGAGGCTTGCCAACAGGCCTTTGCGTACACTTACGCCTTTGAGATGGAGAATAGGTATTATCTACAGAGATGAAAATATTCTTCTCCCCACAAGAGACACGGTCCTCAAAGCGAGAGACAGGGTGGTAATCCTCGGCGACCCTGCTGTACTGAAAACCGTGTCCGAAATTCTCACCTTTAAATTTGAAAGATTTCCCCTCGAATACGGCTCAACTGCCATCTCATATCTGACCGGCAATGAAACAGAAAGCTTTTTTAATGAACTCGATTATCTTTTTTCAGTTTTTCCTCTCAACAGAATGATTTTTATTTATTCAAAAAAGGCTGGCCGCAAGGCGGAATCTTTTGATGAATTCATAAAAAAAACCAATATTAAAAAGCCTGAAGCAAGAAAGACTACGCTGGCCGCTCTTCCTGCGATCGAGGAAACCGTCAGTGATGTAAAGGGTGATCACGGTATCATTGTCATGGCAAAAGATGTGCTGTCCCTGTCAGCCTTTCGTCTTTTCAAAACCGCGAAGAACAAAACATTTCTGAATTCATTAATGCAAAAGTTTCAATGTCCGCTCATGTTGACTGCAGGAACGTTTCCGTATGAAAAAGCATGTATTCCCTGCATTGAACATATAACTATACAGAACACAATGGAAACCGCCCTCGAGATAACGTCCTCATTACATAATGAAGTGAAAGCACTGCTCGTTACTCCATCCAAATATATATCGTCTGATGAAGATCTGGATGAGTTTCAGGCAATGAAGAAAACCATAAACGATGTAAGCTCAATGTACA
>CALZGI010000037.1 GCA_945786855.1 Thermodesulfovibrionia bacterium
CGTACATTGACACCCGTTCAGAATGACCCTTGGTCCAGGGGCTTTTTGCATCAAGGACATTCACCATAACAACGACCATTTTCAGGAAGAGGTCTTCCAGGTCCCTGTAGGACTCGCTGATGTCTTCGAGCATGTTCAGGAAGGCATCTCTGCCTTTCTGTGCCCTTATTTCTTTCATTTTTAATTCATTGACCGAGCGGGCATATATGTCAATGAGATCGTCACTGCTCTGTTCCGATATTTTTTGTTCAGTAATGTCAAGAACGGAGTAGACAACTCCCTTGATGACTGAACCGCGGAAAACGGGAGATGCATTCAGGGAAAGATATTTATCCATATGAGGTTCATAGGTTTCAATCTGCTCAACTTTGCCGCTCTTCAGAGATTTAATGAGAGGGCAGTTTTTCATCGGACTTTCAGTGCCGTGCATGAGCTGATAATACTTTATGTGCATATAGTTGCCGCTTTTCAGATTAACAAGATCTGCTGCAGCACAGTTTGCCATCATTACAGTATGATCACAGCTTATAAAAAAAACGGGGTTGGGAAGAACGTCTGCGAGTGTCTGCCAGTTGCTGATGATCTCACCAAAGGAAGGCTCAGGATTAATTGTGTCATTTATTAAGGTTGATTTCTTCATGTTCACCAATCTTTGATTTCAGTCTTTTTACTTCCTTTTTCAGCTCCTTCATTTTCAGCTCTCTTCCAATAGACATGTCATAAAATTTTTCGAGATCATCCACCTTTTTCTGAAGCTCCTTTTCATGCTCTTTTATCCTGTTCTGGGCGGTCTTGAGCTCAGTTACATCGGTTGCTATTATTATTGACTTTACATATTCTCCCGATTCACCTCGTATGGGACGGTGGCTTATGTATAACCAGCGCCCGTTCTCAGTCTCGAGTTCGCTCTTCCTCACAAGGTCCCGTGAAGCTGCCATCCGGGTTTCGCAGTCTTCAATCTGGGAAGGGGAACAGGAGAAATAGTCATGACAGTGGTTTCCTATAACTTCTTCAACGGATTTCCCTATATAAGAACAGAAGCTCTTGTTGCACCTTGTAATTTTGAGTTCTCTGTCGATTAACAGCATGAATTCCATGGCACTGTCAAAGGTCATTTCCCATTCAATCTTTGCTTTTGTGATGTCGAGGAGCAGCCTGTTGTGCTCATCTTCAATTTTCTTTCTCGATGATATGTCTCTCACAATATGAATCAGACCTATTAACTCATTATTATGATCCAGGCGGGGGAGGGATCGAATTTCTATGAACTTGCCCAGATGAGGTTCATAGACCTCAAAGGTAGCGGGTTCTGCAGTTTTCATGCAATCACAGCTCGGACAGCCATCGGGGGGAGTAGTTGATCCGTGGTAATATTTATAGCATTTGGAAGAATTCATAAATTCCATGGAGTGCATGTTCAGCGTTTCTTTTGCTGTTTTGTTTGCCATAATAATATTAAAATCTTTGTCATGAATTGTGATCATGTCAGGAATTTTATTGAATGTATCTTCCCAGTCCTGTCTTGACTGGAGGACCAGTTCTTTCATCTTTCTGCGTTCCGTTATATTAGTGATTGTTAAAAGCGTGCGGGCTATTTCTTCGTCTTCTTTTATTCCTTTGTCTCCTATACGGGATACGGTAGCAGAGAATATCATCCTGATTTCCGAGCCTTCGGGAACAATTTCTATTTCTCTTTTTATGGTTACTCCCGACTCGATGTTTGTCCTTATATCATCCTCCAGAGGATCAGTAAATTGATTGATCGTGAGACCGGGATACTGCTGATTCAACCTGTCAAATGCTCTGCTCGTGGAGAGGATGTTCACCCTGTTACTTAATACAACGAGAATTGACGGAACTGAAACTACGATGTTGTCAGTGTAGTCTTCAGATGCCTTGAGCTTCCGCATGGTACTTTCAATGTGCTCGGACATAAAATTAAAACCCCGGGCAAGCTGCCCCAGTTCGTCATTTGTCTGAATGTCAATCCTTGTGTTCCACTTGCCGTTGGCTATATCAATCATGCCGCTCGTCAACTTTTTCATCGGAACAGTAAATCTTTTGGCAAGAAACATCGCTATCATGAGAAAAAGAAGGGAGCTTAAGAGGGTGCCTCCCGAGCCTATCATTGAAAACTGTCTGCTTACGCGGTGTATTATTTCGCTGTCAAGCCCCGCAAGTGCCAGGTGTGTCCTGATGGTATTGATGAGCAGTATATTTATGATTAATCCGCTCAAAGCGAAGAGCAGAAAATAAGCAGTAAATAATTTTTTCTTTACACTTGCGCCCGAATCTTTCAGTTCAAACATTCCTGTGTTTTTCATATGTTGAAACAATTCTTCACATGTCTGAGCGAGTATTTCCTAACTCATTGCATTACTTACGAAAATTCTTATACCGCGGCATGTGATGCCGATTGTGCTGACCTCCAGGATATCCGGATAACCATATTGTTGCTGAGTATTTATCGGAAGAAAGTGCACATAACTTGAATAAATGTATGCCCTTGCTGATTGATAAACAATTTCCCGAAATGTGTTCTCTATCGAAGCAGGGCACACGGTTCAGGGACCCGCTGTTTCGGTACGTTGAAAGAGCATCATTTTTGAGAAGAATAATTAAGTGGATTTTGATAAAGTATTCATATGCACGGTTCGATTACAGCGGGCATTATCATTATCGGTGACGAGATTCTGTCGGGCAAGGTCAGGGACAGTAATTCCTACTATCTTGCGAGCGAACTGAGAGATCTGGGAGTTATCGTGAGACAGATATCAGTCATAGCTGATGATATTGAGACCGTTGGCAGGGAAGTTGCCGAATTTTCTAATCGTTATGACTATGTCTTCACGTCGGGGGGCGTTGGCCCGACCCATGATGACATCACCATGGCAGGTATAGCAAAGGGGTTTGGCGTTAACCTTGTTGAACATGAAGGAATTAAGGAGATCCTGCATTCCCGCTGTAAAGACCATATCAATGACTCAATACTGAAGATGACAGAGGTCCCTGAAGGGACTGAGATTGATTTCCATGACAATATGCGGTTTCCTGTGGTTACCTTTAAAAATATTTATATTTTTCCGGGAATACCCGAATACATGCAGAGTAAGTTTTCGATGATCAAAGAGAAGTTCCGATCATCCGTTTTTTATCTGAAGCGGCTGTATCTGAATTGTCATGAATCACATATTGCCGCCATTCTGAACGAGGTGGTAAAGAAGTACAGTGAAGTCGACTTTGGTTCCTATCCCGTTCTGGGACAACAGGACTACATGGTCATTGTCACCGCAGAAACCAAATCTGAGGAATCCCTGAATACAGCGCTGGACGAACTTTTAGAGAAACTTCCTGAACATGTGCTGGTACGCGTTGAATAGTGCCGGATGGCCTGTAAAGTCTCCCCCTTTGAAAAAGGGGGAATACAAATTGAACAATCGTTAACAAAAAATATTATTTTGACGCCCTGCCTTGAAGGCGTGGAGCTTTACTTCATGGACGAACTTTCAAAAGAATATGTGAATTCTGTTTACGATACCAGTCTTGCCATGCATGGCGACAGACCGGAAGCGGTGAGATGGTCTGCGGTGGGTCAGAGAGCTCGCTTTGAGTGCCTTCTCGGAATTGACAGTTCTCTCGCCGGGAAAAAAATACTTGATTTTGGCTGCGGCAAGGGGGACTTTTATCAGTTTCTCCAGGACAGGAACATTCCTGTCCGATACACAGGAATTGACATTAATGAAAATTTGATCTCCCTGGCCAGGAGCAAATATCCGGAATGTACATTTCATGTCATTGACCTGGAAAAAGATCATATTAATGAAGAGTTTGATTATATATTCTTATGTGGTGTATTTAATTTAAGATTGGAACATAACGATATAACAATACAAAACATACTATCAATACTCTTTAAACAGTGTAGAATTGCACTGGCATTTAATGCCCTATCTGTCCACGAGCCCAAAAGGGCTCCAGAACTATACTATCTTTCACCCGGAGGTATAGCAGATTTTGCAGTTAAGAATCTCTCTCCATTCATATCACTGATTCATGACAGGGTACCCTATGACTTCACTCTATTTGTTCGTAGGAATGGAAAAGAAATTGTGCAGGAGAAGCCATAACACCTTTATTTTATTGACGAAACAGAAAATTATATGGTAGTGAAGTAAAAGAGAGACACTAATCAGAAAAGATATTTCTCTTCCAGGGGTTCGCAGCTGGTACTTGTTTTAGAACAAAAATCGGAACAAATTTCATTCAATTTGTAATATCTTTACCCGTAATTCGCATATTGGGAGTTATATGAGCCAGGATAAAAGAGGAAATGATTTTAAATCAGAGATCGAGAGGCTGAAAACCGCACAAAAGGCTCTCAGGGATAGCGAAAACAGGTTTCGCGCTGCAGCAACATCGACAGCTGACCTTATCTGGGAAGGGGATATAAGACTGAACAGTCTGCACTGGTTTGGAGATGTGGACGCTATTCTGGGTTACGAACTCGGTGAATTCCCCCGGACCATTGAGGGGCATTTTGAACACATTCATGATGAAGATAAAGAAGAACTCAGCAGGAACATTCAGGCAGCGATACAGTCAGGTACGCAGTTCAAAGAAGAATACAGGATCAGAAGAAAAGACGGGACATATAGTCACTGGATGGAGACCGGCAAAGCAATTGAATTTGAACAGGGGAAGGCCGTCAGGTGGGTTGGCGCAGTTACGGATATTACAGAAAGCAAAAGGGCTGAAAAAATCCTCTATGAAAGTGAAAAACGGTTCAGAGATATTTCAGAAAATGCAGGTGAATGGATATGGGAAATTGACCGGCATGGTAAGTATACCTATAGCAGTCCTGTGGTTGAAAAGATTCTTGGCTATCGATCTGAGGAAGTACTTGGGAAATATTATTATGACCTGTTTCATCAAGATATGAGAGAGGAACTCAAGAGTGCAGCCGTATCAGTATTCAGAAAAAAAGACCCTTTCCATAAATTTATCAATAAGAACACACACAAAAACGGTCATACCGTTTGGCTTTCTACGAGTGGGGTCCCTCTTCTGAACGATCAAGGTGAGCTGGCCGGTTACAGAGGAGTTGACACTGACGTAACCGAGGTTTACAAAGCTGAACAAATTCTTCGGGAGAGTGAGGGGAAGTACAAAGCTCTTTCAAAAGAATTCAATGCGCTGCTTGATGCCATCCCGGACAGCCTGGTTCTGCTGTCGCCGGATCTGGAAATATTGTGGGCCAACAAAGCGTTCGCAACGAAGCATCATAAAAAGGCATCTTCCCTGAACGGGAAACACTGTTATAAATTGTGCTGCAAGATATCTTCACCCTGTAAGAGCTGCCCGGTTATCGCGACTTTCAAGACAGGGGAAGAAGAATCTACCCGTGTCTTGAGTACGGATGGGAAGATTTTCGATAAAAGGGCATTTCCTATTCGGGATGAATCAGGAAACGTAACAAATGTCATTGAAGTTGCGAGGGACATTACTGCCAGGGTGCGCATGGAAGAGGAATCGAAACTCGTCCAGACAAGGCTGATTCATGCAAATAAAATGACATCGCTGGGAACCATGGTTGCGGGGGTTGCCCACGAAATTAACAACCCCAACACGTTTATTTTGAACAATGCCCAGCTCGTGAATGAAATATGGGAAGATGCAGTGAAAATCCTTTCGGAGAAACACCGTACCGATAAAAACCTCAGTCTTGCCAACATACCTTTTCCGGAGCTGAACAAAGTCGTTCCGAAACTGTTGTTCGGGATACATGACGGCGCCCTCCGCATCAAAAACATCGTAGAAAATCTCAGAAACTTTTCACGACCGGACAAAGCCCGGCTGGACGGCATTGTCGACGTGAACAATGTAGTCATGACTGCAACATCAATGCTCGGGAACCAGATAAAGAAATCAACAATCAACTACAGGATCAAATGTGCAGAAGCTGTCCCTTCCGTGAAAGGCAGTCCCCAGCAAATTGAGCAGGTAATTATCAATTTGATAATGAATGCTCTCCAGTCACTTCCCGATAAAGAGTCCGGTGTATGGGTATACACAAGCCATAACTTAAAGACACAAAGTGTACAGATAAGAGTCAAAGATGAAGGGGGCGGGATATCCGGGGAAATCCTTGAACGGGTGACGGAACCGTTTTTTACCACTAAAATCAGTGAGGGAGGCACAGGCCTCGGCCTTTCCATATCCTATGCAATTGTCATGGAACATGGCGGGACATTGACAATTAAATCAACTGAAGGGAAGGGCACAACGGCTACGGTCAGACTCCCGCTGTCAACTGAGGGCAGGTAAATTGAACAGGCAGAAGACTGATATCCCAGGTGGACGAAAGAAATGAATGACTCAGGTATGTACGTATTGTTCGTTGATGATGAAGAGCAGATTTTGCTGAGCTACACAGTCATGATGCGCACAGCGGGAATTGAAAATGTATTAACGGCCCGTGACAGCAGAAAAGTCCTGGCTTTAATTGCACGGCATGAGATTGCTGTCGTTGTTCTGGACCTGAATATGCCCCATCTATCGGGAG
>CALZGI010000038.1 GCA_945786855.1 Thermodesulfovibrionia bacterium
AGCGCCCTGTTTACCAGCGGCATGACTATCGGAAGTCTTGTACCTGCTGCTATGTGAAGCATTTCCCACATAAGCGCCAGGCCCTGTGAGGATGTTGCTGTGCCGACCCTGCCGCCAGCGGCAGCAGCACCAATACATGCACTCATCGCACTATGTTCACTCTCTACAAGAACCAGTTCAGTATCTACTTTGCCGTCATTCACAAACCCTGAAAACCTCTGCATAAGGTCAGTGGCCGGCGTGATAGGGTATGCAGCGCATACATCAGGATTGATCTGCCTGAGGGCCTCTGCGCATGCTTCATTTCCGGTAACTGCAACTATCTTACCCATTTATTTGCCCTCCTCTTCCATTACGATTGCTTTATTACCCTTTTTACCGGGGCATTCGAGGGCACATATTCCACAGCCTTTGCAGTAATCATAATCAAATTCCGCTCTCACCGCTTTATCCTCGCCTTTATTATCCTTTTCAATTTTTACTTTCACTGACATGTCCGGGCAGTACATCCAGCAGAACATGCACTGGATACAGTTTTCCTCGATCCATTTCGGTCTCATGGACCGCCAGCCGCCTGTCTTGAACTTCGCTGAACTCCCTGCCTCAAGGACGACAGAACCCTGAGGAAGTTCTTCCCAAAATTTCTTGCTCATCCTTCCTTTACCTCCTCATATCCGCGCTTTGTAGCGTCAAGGTTTCCGTCAATTATCTTCTGTGCAAACTTTTTACCAAAGCTCTTTTTGACATTATCAAGAAGCACGTCCATTTCAACCTCACCGGTCGCCTTTATCAGAGCACCGAGCATTGAAGAATTAGGGAGCGGCCTTCCAAAAGACTCTACTGCGATCTTTGTAGCGTCTACCGTGAATACCTTCTGGGAGTCTTTTGCCTTTAGCTTCTCTCTAACCTCTTTCGGGTCTCTTGATGTATTTACAACATAGATCGCGTCATCAGGTGCTCCTTCGGCAACATTTACAGCATCCATCAGTGTTGCGTCCGCGATACAGATGACCTGCGGGTGAAGGACCGGACCGTACATCCTTATTACATTATTACTTATCCTGTTAAACGCCCTGATCGGGGCCCCCGCTCTCTCTGGACCGTACTCAGGGAATGCCTGAACATAACCTCCGCCGCTCAGGCAAGCGTCTGCAAGGACCTTGGCTGCGGTAACCGTACCCTGACCACCGCGGCCGTGCCAACGAATCTCAATTGCTTTTGCCATTTTTTTATCCTCCACAATGAATTTATACTGTGTGCTGTCTATATAAGGTAAAGTATGGACGTTTACTATAGCTTAAAAATGAAAATATTTTCAAGACAGAAATGATTAGTTTTTCATTAAAGAGATGAGGACGGGGATTCTCATTCTTGAGTTCCCATATACCGTGTGCTATATTTTAAAATGTTATATAATATAAAGACTTACTCCTTTTTTAAGTGCTGTTTGTTTTGGTTACAGTGCTAAGGAATTTATAACATTGTTTCAACAGTCAACGACCTTCTTGAAAAATAAGACAAATGCAATCATGGTTAAATTATCGGGCATGAAGAGCAGATTGTCCGCCCTGAAGCTGATCAAAGCAATTGACCGGTCGATCGTCCCGATATTTAAAAGGCAGAAACTCCCAGGCCTTGTTATAGTGCCTTTAACGCTGATTGCTCTCTTGGGAGTTGCTGGTCTCCTGAACAGTCAGATCCACGATCTGGAACTGGAAGTTATGAACCGGGGTGCATTGATTGCAGGGCAGTTCCCGGAAAATGATGCAGCAAACTGGCTTGCCCGTTCCCGCTCATCAAGGAGTGACTGGCAGATAGAGTCGCTTTTTAAACTGAAGGCCATAATAAAATCGATTGCAGAAAATCCTTTTGTGACATATTCACTTATAGCAGACGATAAAAACAACATCATAAAAGCGCATACAACTGAGAGTCTGATCGGCACTCCCTATGCACCGGTCAGCGGGGAAGAAATTACCTATGAAAGTGCGGGAATGAGTGTGCTGAAGTATAGAGATAATTCAAGCAGCATATCAATGGTTGATTTTGCTTCACCGGTCTACTACGGAAAAGGGGAAACGAGACTGAGGATAGGAACCTTTCACTTCGGGCTGCCCATGGAAGAAGTGGAAAGAGCGTCCCGCAGGAAAAAAATTCTTCTGCCGTCTTTCTCTGCTGCTTTTATTCTCCTGGCGTTTGCATTTATCATTGTCAGGGACAGAGTTGAACAAAAGAAAAAGGTACAGATAGCCACTGACAAGAATCGCATCGGGCCCTATATCCTTGAAAAGAAAATTGCCACGGGAGGAATGGGGGAGCTTTTCCTTGCAAGGAAAGAAATCGGGCAGTTCAAAATGAGAGTCGCCGTCAAGAGGATATTGTCTGAACGGGCTGATGACAAAGATTACATTTCCTCTCTTCTTGATGAGGCAAATCTTGCTTCCCAGCTCAATCATCCGAATATTGCCACTCTGCATGACTTCGGCAATATTCAGGAAACCTATTTTATTGCAATGGAGTATATTGACGGAGAAAATCTCCTCAGAATAATGGATGTGAGCAGGGGAGATATCCCGGTGGGGCTTATTATTTATATAATCGGAGAAGTATGCAAGGGGCTTGATTATGCACACAATAAAGCAGATGATTTCAGCGGGCAGCCACTCAATATTGTACACCGGGACGTGAGCCCTCAGAATATACTTGTCTCTGCCGGAGGTGAAGTGAAAATCGTAGATTTCGGGATTGCGAGGGCTGCACAGCGGCAGTCGAAAAAGACGACTGTCGGAATTGTAAAAGGCAAGCTTCATTACATGTCTCCTGAACAGGCATCCGCCGGCGGAGAACTGGACAAAAGGTCCGATATCTTTTCCCTGGGGCTTCTTTTATACGAACTGCTCGCAGGGAAGAAAGTCTACCAGGGGGAAACAAGCCAGGAAGTATTGCGACTTGCCTGCGAGGCTAAAGTCGCTTCCATCTCCAGTGTGAGGCCGGACATCCCCGGCGACCTGTGCACAATCGTCATGAAGGCTCTGGAGCCCGACCCTTCAGAACGCTATCAGACGGCCGGGAAGATGTATGAAGATTTTGTGCAGTTCATAAAAAATAATCCTGATTACAGACGTTCAAAAACAGATCTTGCCAAGTTTATGGAAGAAAAGTTTAAATATAACGAAGATACGGTATAGGAAAAGTAAAGGGGAACTTTTCTTCAAGGAGTGGGAATATGTCGGGCCAACAGTTTTTTTCGTTCCAGAAGCCATCAGTACGTAACCTCCTTCTTCTGTGTCTATTCCTGCTGGTTCTTTCCGGATGTGCTTCACTGAAGGGGAAACCGGACGCAAGACCTGCGATCAAGCCTGTAGAAGAGGTTCTGGCAACTTCCCTGGCAAAGACCCGTCTGTCGTCACCCTTTACTGATGATATCGGCGGGGTCCGGGCTGATGGATACCAGATTGTGACAATCCTTACATACCATGCCTTGAGAGACAAGCCCAGTTCGCTCATGCATGTTCGCCCCGGGGAGTTTGAAAAACAGATGGCCTACCTTAAGGAGAATGGATATAGTGTAATACCTCTCAAACAATTCTATGAATTTATCCAGCTGGAGCGGGGACTGCCTGAAAAGTCGGTGATAATTACCTTTGATGATGGATGGAGATCGGTATACACAAAGGCTTATCCTGTCCTGAAAAAATATGATTTTCCTGCAACGATATTTATATACACAGACTTTCTTAACGCAGCCAACTGGCGGGCACTGACGTGGGAAATGATGAATGAAATGAGCAGCGGCGGGGTCGATATTCAGGTTCATTCAAAAACTCATGAGATGAAGATCCCCTGGAAGAAAAAAGGAGAGACCGAGGAAAGCTACAGGAGGCGGCTGACGGACGAACTTCAGATGCCAAAGGAATTGACGGAGAAAAAAATCGGAAAGCCTGTGCATTATATTGCCTATCCCTATGGCCAGTACAATGACACATTCCTTGAGTATGTCGAACAGTCCGGGTACGATGGAGGACTGACTGTTTTTGGTGCGACCGTAAGAAACGGTGTAGTGGTCAGACAACGTGGGAACCCCGTTTTTACAGATCCCTATGAAGTAAACCGTGTGCAGATTTTATCAGGGAGTACGATCAGGAAATTTGCCGGGAAGCTCAAGTATTTTCACCGTGAAGCAATTTATGATGGACGGTATGATGATCTGTTTGATATTGAAAGTCCTTAGCAAGGAGGGGCGTTGGGAAAATTGAAGGGTACAGTGTGCTTTCTTGTTGCCGGAATGATCCTGTCAGGATGTGCTGCGATCAAGCAGCCCGAAAAACCTGAAAAGCCCCGGGAACCGCAGGGAGAAGAAGCCATTCAGGTGCCGTCAGGGAAGAAAGAAATAATGGTGCTTGCTTCCCGGTACGAAGATGAACGGCAGTTTAAAAAGACGCTCAATGCATTAAAAGAGGCGCAGGTTCTGGATCCGCGTGATAAGGAGTTGAGCGCCAGGGTTGAGAAACTTGAGGCTGGATTGAATGATGCAATAGGAAAACATATGAGATCAGGGAAATATTTTTATGGTCAGAGGGCGCTGGGCAAGGCAAAAAAAGAATTCCTCCTTGTCCTTTTTCTGGATCCCGAAAACCGTGGCGCCGTAAAATATCTCAGAAGGCTTGCAGGAGTTGCAGTGCCAAAGACTTCTCCGGACGAGGTCTGGGTGAAACCGGCAGATAATGGGGCTGCGAAGGACTTTATTATTCACACGCTCAAGCCGGGGGAAAGCCTGTCGATCCTGGCCAGTATGTATTATGGAGACATAATGAAATATGGCGTGATAGCAGACTTTAACAGTATCCGGGAT
>CALZGI010000039.1 GCA_945786855.1 Thermodesulfovibrionia bacterium
ATGGCAAAATTATCGAGGTCTCACCTCGATAATCCTGCCTGATAATTTCAATATGCGAAAAGTCGAATTCACTAATGGAGAGATCTATCACGTATACAATCGCGGTGTAGAGAAGCGCGAATTGTTTTCCGATGAAAGTGATTACCAGCGTTTCGTCAACGGCCTTTACGAGTTTAACGACGAGCAGCCGGCGATCAATACAGGCTACAGGTATCAGGCAGCAGCCGGGCGAAACCCCGGGTCATCAATCCCTCTGCACAAGACCGTGAGGTTCCCGCTTATAGAGATACTCGCTTTCAGTCTCATGCCCAATCATTATCACATTATGCTCAGACAGATCAAGGACCAGGGCATTACCAGGTTCATGCGGAAACTGGGTACAGGCTACACCATGTACTTTAACAAGAAGCACGATCGCTCAGGTGTTCTCTTCCAGGGAAAATTCAAAGCTGAACACCTCTATAACGAAAGTCACTTTCTCCACCTCCCCCACTATATCCACACCAACCCCCTTAAAGTCAATTATCGAGGTCGGACCTCGATAGAATTCTTGATGGATTATCGCTGGAGCAGTTTCCCCGATTATGCAGGTAAGGACAATTTCCCCTCTATTACGAACAGGGATTTCCTGCTCGAAGTTTTTGGAGAGAATGAAGGTATCATCAAGTACACGACTGACCGCATCGACTGACATTATCGAGGTCGGACCTCGATAGTGTGCAAAGTGAATTAAAACGGCAGAGCCATTGCTGACCCTGCCTGCGATAATGGTTTATAATTGAACGGCTACTTCTTGATCGTCTTCCTGAACCGCCTGTATCCCAGTGTCGCCCCGCCGACTATGAAGAGAGTTGATCTTATTGGTTCCGGGACTACCGCGTATTCCTCTACAACAATATTATCCAGACTTAAACCTCCAAATGCGGCGTTTCCCACTGCAGAATTATCTATAAAAGTTAGCACATCATTCCCATTCGCTATAAAATACTGAACTATTACCAATCCATACCCCCGCTGCATTGTTCGGATCGTCAATAAGAGCAGCGCTAAGATTACCAACAGTTAGTATTGAATCGGTTCCCCAATCGAACTCAGACCCCCAAGACTGTACGTCTTTCCTGTGATAGTTGCCAATGTTTGGGATTTACTGTTCCCTGTAGTAAACCCTCCCATCCCCATGTCAAACGCGTTGCTTCCTTCAGTTACATTTGCCCCCGCAAACTGACCTACCTCATAAACACCTGCATTACTAGATACTATGTTTAATGTCCATACCCCTAGTGGACCAGTGCCATAATAACCGGGAAATCCTTCAAAGACCCCGCCTTCGAGGCCCGTTTTAAGCAGGCAGGCGAGGCATGGGACGTGGCGCTGCAAATCGCCGCACTCCGTGAAAAGGCCGGACTTTCCCAGGAGAGACCTCGCAAAACTTCTTGGGACCTCTCAGCAGCAGATCAGCCGGCTGGAGTCCCCGGGTTACGAAGGCCATTCCCTGAGTATGCTCCGACGTGTGGCTGAAGCGCTGCATTCGAGGGTCCGTGTTATATTCGAACCCGAGGGGCAAGGCACCGGGACACGCGTTGCCGAGGCCGGCGTATTATATCGCTCAACTCGCGCAAAGAAGAAAAGATAATGCGCCAGATGAATCATGAATCCCCGGGAGAATGCCCGCTTGCATAAACCCTGAATTCCAGTTCAGGAAAAATGGAATTCTTTTTTTCCACCTCTTCCAAAAAGTGAATTTCAATATTATTACTCAACAGTCCCTCGTGCAGGGCGTGGAAATTTGAAATGTGTTCCCTCGTCCTTTCTTCTGCATATTCCCTGGCTGTCTTCGTCGTCATCAGAAAGGCCCAGTCACTGCTTTGGGCAAGCAGCAGCTCCCGGGACATTTGATTTAGAATTCTCGTCCTTTTCGGGTCCGTCCCGTGGTAATGTTCATTTGCCAGACTCCCCAGGGTATCAGCCATGCGGTGGAGATGTCTGTATATCCAGTCATTCCCGTCATTCAGCCATGCATCGTAATATCCGTTGTATCCCCATGAAGTGGGGCAGGGGGCAATGACCTGATTCCGGGGATGCATCTTCAGATACTCCGACGGAGTAATTGCCTTCAGTTCTTTCTGAGCGTTCATCTTACGAAAAACATGATAGAGAAAATCCGGCCCCTCGAACCACCAGTGACCGAAAAGCTCCGCATCATAGGGAGAAAGAACAGCCGGCGGTCTGTCCATATGCAGACAGAGTTCCTCCACCCGCTTTTTCCTTTCTGAACAAAAATGTCCGGCATGTTCCTGTGCCATGGCAGATGCTTTCCCGGGATTGTAGGGCTTCTTATCACCCTTTTTCCCGGTGATCCTGTAATATTTTATTCCTGTAAAGACCCGTGCCCCGTCAGGGTTGATATAGGGTTTGATATATTCAAAATCAAGATCAAATCCTGCATCACGATAAAAATCACGATAATGAAAATCTCCGGGATACCCTTCCTCCGCACTCCATACCTGCCTTGAAGACAGCGGGTCCCTTCCAAATACAGCCACCCCGCTCTCCGTATAAACAGGAGCATATACACCATATCTGGGAGCAGGAGAGCCGTTCATTAATCCCAGGGAGTCAAGGACGAAATAGTTTATGCCATATTTTCTGAGAACTATATCAAGCCCTTCGTAATATGCGCATTCAGGAATCCACATGCCTCCGGGAGCACTTCCCATATGCTTTTCATAGGAGTCAACGGCAATTGACACCTGGGCCTCAACTGACCTCCGGTTCACGTTCAGCAATGGCAGTAATCCATGGGTAGCGCAGGAGGTAAGAAGCTCTGCTTTCCCCCTGTCGCGAAAATACCGGTAGCCGTTGAGAACGTTATAATCAAGAAATCCCGTAAAAAAAGATTTGACTGCCCTATATCTTTGTTTATAGAAAAGTGCAAGGCTTCGGAAGCTCTTATCATTTTTGAGCCTGACTGTTTCCTTTGAGGACAGTTCGATATGTTTATCCAGATATACCAGGTACTTTTCCATCAGGTGCTCATCATGCAACATTTCCATCAGAGGCGGGCTGATAGACACCGTCAGCCTGAAATCAACGCCTTCTTCTGTCATTTTCTGCATATTCATGAGAAGAGGGATATATGATTCGGATATGGCTTCAAAGAGCCAGTTCTCTTCGAGAAAGTAATCGTATTCAGGATGTTTAACAAAAGGAAGGTGCGCGTGAAGAACAGGTATCCAGTATCCTTTTAATTGATTCGTCATTGCAAATCCTGACCTTCTGTTAAATGAATGGGCACGTGCTGAATTTCTGTTTCCGCTTAGATGAAGGGGAAAAACATGCTGCCAAATAATGATCCGCCCGAAAGTTTTGCAGCCTCACGATAGTATTTCATGAAGAGCCACTTTACCCAGGGCTCCGAAAAAGTACCATCTGCAGGAGGCCGGATTATTTTAAAGCTGTCTTTAATTCTTTGCATCCAGACATCATGATCAATCTTTTTCCCTGAGGAACCCGTTACTGCTAAGGGGTTTGATCTCAAAAGGCTCTTAAATTTTTTACCCTCAAGAAATCCTATCTCTGCAACAAGAGGCTTCGAGGTCCGCCAGGACCTCATATAGTGCCTGCCTAATTTCTCGCTCACGTCAAAGGAGCATACTTCCTTCCGGGTATCTTCTTCAAAAACCTTAATGATCAGCCTTTCATGTTTCCCATGGGATTTATTCTTAATTTTCCCAAGCAGCTTTTCCGTTATTTCCCAGTAGATGAATCCTGTATCAGCATTTACCGGCATGATTACAATAGTGTCTTCATTATATCCACGAGGCATTTGTCTCCGGTGAGAGGCAGGACTCCTTTCGAACTGCTTTATGTCTTCAGAAATTTTAAGGACAGACTTCCTGGTTGCAGTCTTTTTGGCTGCGGTCTTTTTGGCTGCAGACTTCCTGGCTGCAGACTTCCTGGCTGCAGACTTCCTGGCTGTAGTCTTTTTGGCTGTAGTCTTTTTGGCTGTAGTCTTTTTGGCTATAGTCTTTTTGGCTGTAGTCTTTTTGGCTGTAGTCTTTTTGGCTGCAGTCTTTTTGGCCGCAGTCTTTTTGGCCGCAGTCTTTTTGGCTGCAGTCTTTTTGGCCGCAGTCTTTTTGGCTGCAGTCTTTTTGGCCGCAGTCTTTTTGGCTGCAGTCTTCCTGGCTGTAGACTTTTTGGCCGTAGATTTACCGACTGTCTTTTTTCGAACAGTCTTCTTCCGTAAAGTTTTCTTCTTTACCATTGATAAGTCGCTTATCCTTCGAGGTTCATCAGACCTGTCTTGCTTTTGTATTATAATTCAAAAAAACTGATATGAATATTTCGTAATAATTTTCTCTGGAAAGACAGTGGCTCAGGAACATTTTTTCTCGCCCGGGACATCATGGAATGCACCCCTTAAAGAATAGTTGCCGGAACAGCTTTTCTGCCAATTTCCCCGGCAGTTAAACCTTGATCAGCATATCCTTTCTACGTCTGAAAGCCATACGATCAAAGGTCCCGTAAAGAATGTACGTACGGTAACAAAAGCGCGCAGACCCTGTCAATCAAAAAGCTGGCTAAAAAACTCCATTATGAAGCTTTTCATGTGCTATAGTATCTCATAATTCAGGTGTTCCATGCGAAAACTCGCAACTCATGAGTATTCATCGAAGTGCGAAGCAAATGGTATAGATGCAAAAACATGTAAAACCAGAAAGTTGCCGGGAAAAGAGCATGAAAACAAGGGTACTCAACTAAGATGTATATTGTCATGATTGCACCGGAATGTGCTCCGGCAGCAAAAGTGGGCGGTCTTGCCGATGTCGTGTTCGGGCTGAGTCGTGAACTGGAGATCAGAGGAAATGATGTCGAAATAATACTCCCCATGTATGACTGTATGCGGTATGACCATATATATGGACTCCAGGAAACCTATCGAGATCTCTGGGTGCCCTACTATGACCGGAAGGTTCACTGTTCTGTGTATTTCGGATTTGTCCATGGACGAAAGTGTTTCTTTATCAATGACCATTCTGATAAAAACTTCTTCAACCGGGGCGTTTTCTATGGTGATCATGATGATCCCGAACGATTTGCTTTTTTCTGCAGGGCAGCCCTTGAATTTATGCTCATGTCAAATAAACACCCCGATGTCATACATTGTCATGACTGGCAGACAGGCCTTGTGCCTGTGCTCTTATTTGATGTCTACAAATATCTGGGAATGACCCACCCCCGCGTCTGTTATACCCTTCACAACCTGAAGCACCAGGGGGTTGTGGGCGAGCATATACTCAGACAGGCTGGATTAAACGATACAGGATATTATTATCATCATGACCGCATGCGGGACAATTTCAATGCCTTTGCCGTTAATTTAATGAAAGGCGGAATTGTATATTCGAACTTTATAACGACCGTATCCCCGAATTACGCGGGTGAGATTAAATACTCCGATGAAAGTTTCGGCCTTGGCCATACAGTCCACGTTCACAGCAACAAATTCGGAGGAGTGTTAAATGGCATTGATTATGATTTCTGGAACCCTGAGATTGATGGCTACATCCCTTACCATTACAGTGCTGATAATCCGGATGGAAAATACGGAAACAAGGACGTGCTCCGCGACAGACTGCTTCTCCGAAAGGATTATAAACCCATCATCGCCTACATCGGCAGGCTGGACCATCAGAAGGGTGTTCACCTGATACGGCATGCCATATTTTACGCCCTGAATAACAACTGCCAGTTTATACTGCTTGGCTCAAGCCCGGACCCTGAAATTAACAGCCATTTCTGGAACCTCAAACATGAACTGAATGACAATCCCGACTGCCATCTTGAACTGGGGTACAACGAAGAACTGTCCCACCTGATTTATGCAGGCTCTGATATGATCGTCATTCCCAGTCTTTTTGAACCCTGCGGCCTGACCCAGATGATCGCCATGAGATACGGCACAGTCCCTGTTGTGAGAGATACAGGGGGCTTGCATGATACGGTATTTGACGCTGAATACACATACAAATCCTATCATGAACGCAATGGATACGTATTCACGAACTTCGATTATGCAGGAATAGAGTCCGCCCTTCATCGCGCAATCGGCATGTGGTACTCCTATCCGCAGCATTTCAGGGAGCTGATGACAAACGCCATGAGATATGATTATTCATGGAACCATCCAGGGGAGCATTATCTGAATATTTATGAATATATCAGGGAAAAATAGCTTATAAACTGAAATATCAGGATTGTGGCAAGCATGATATAATTCAGTAAACTCTTAAATATCCCCTCCGAATACTATTTCCCCCTCCCATCATCCATGTTCAAAGTTCATGAAAACGGCAGCTGAAAACAAGCCAGCCCGTATCACCCCGCCGCATCAATAGGGATGACAATAATTATACCTTTATTTTTAATGCCTTATTCAAGTTTTCCACATAATATCCGATGAGAAAGAAAGATTAAATCCGTAAGTCCAATTTTAATTAAAATTCTTTCTGGAAGAAGAGGTAAGTTTGAAAATAATTTGGGAAAAGGCTGGATAATGTTGGATAACTTGTTTTTTGTAAAATTTCTGGATATCAGGGCTGGGCCAGAGAATATTATGTGTGAAATAAAAAATGCTTTATAAATATCAAGGTAACACAATTAACTACCCGAAAAAACGGAAAATTGATTATACGAATATGCATTCTTTAATACGCAAGCTTGTCTTGTCGATTACACCTATCCATTATTTCTTCTTTCTTTTATTCTTTTCAGTGAATGCAGACGCTGCTCTTCTGGATTGGGATGCCCATACATGGAATCCGCCCGGCAGGACTAATCTGAGTGAATCCTTTTCAGTAGATGGTACGCCGACTGGCGGCCCGCGGGATATTGTAGTGACCTGGTCCGGCAACACGGCATTTCTTGGTAACGGCGCCACAGATGACTCCCCCAGCATTAACAACACAAATACCGGAGGACTGTTTCCTGTGGAAGACGGGCTCTTTCTTCGATCTGTTTATCCAGATGCGTCAAACCCCACATACACTATTACCCTGGATTTTTCGAACTATCCGGTAGGAGCTTCCGGTATCACCTTTACTTTTTTTGATGTGGATTCCGATAGCACTTCCTACATCGATCAGCTTACCGTCACTGCTACTCTTGATGATGCCACTATTGTTAATCCTACCACCATTGGAACAGGCCCTTCCAATACCCAGTTAGACGCCAATACAGTAGAGGGGACAGCTACTTCAAACTCAAATTCGGCCAACGGGAACTGCTTTTTTGAATTTACGCAGTCAAACATAAATGAAGTAACCATTGTATACCGCAATGAAGCCCCGGGCGCCACTATCGGTAATCAATGGATCAATTTGCACGATTTCAGCTACACCCCTGTCCCGTCAGTGGAATTTGATACAGCAACCAATGCAGATTTAGAAGCGAGCGGTGGCAGCATACCACAGTTGTTAGTTTATGGAGTGCTTGCAACCGATCAAACGGTTGATGTGACAGTGACGGGCGGCACTGCAAATGGCAGCGGCACTGATTATAATTTCCCGGCAACAGAGACCATTACTATCCCGGCCGGCACCTATAATGGAACAGCAGCGGATACTTTCCCGATTGGCTTAAGCATTATTAATGAATTCGATGTGGAGCCGAACGAAACTATACAATTTACTCTCTCCAACCCATCCAGTGGAATAAAAATTGGTGACGTTGATAACGATTCGACGACAGACAACACAAATACCTATACCATAACCAATGACGACTTCCTGCCGACGGTTTCAAAATCCTTTGCAGTGAGCGATCTGGCCAGCGGCGGCAATACCAACCTGACGGTAACCATCGGCAACACTAACACCTTTGCGATCACGCTTTCCAGCCTGTTCACCGATACCTTCCCGGCAGGTATGACCATCAACAATCCGGGAAACACAGGAAGCTGCGGCGGAGTGACTGCAACAGGCAGTGCGAATAACTTTACCATTGCCAACGGCACCTCGATCCCCTCCGGCGGCTGTACGGTGATCGTCAATGTAACGAGCAGCACAGCGGGTACGGCGACAAACACTATTGCAGCAGGAGATCTTCAGACCATAACCGGCAATAATGCCGCACCGGCCTCTGATACGTTAAATATATATGCAGCTCCGACAGTGACCAAGAGCTTCACCCCCTCAACCATTGCTGCCAGCGGTACCTCCAGCATGGCAATCACGGTGACCAACCCGGCCGGTAATCCGGGTAATATAACTGGGGTAGCCATCAGCGATACCTATGGCGGTACCATTGCAAACAAAGCAGCAGGAGGTGTGGTATGCTCTGACGCAGGCAGTGCTACCTTAACCGGCGGTATCAATGGCGGAACCACCGTAGGCTTTACTGCCGGCACCATTGTTCCCGGCGGTACCTGTACCATCACCCAGAGCGTGACCGCAACGAGTACGAGCGACAACACTACCGGAGCTCCAACTGCGACCGGCCCTGTAGGCCTTACCGGTCCGCCTGACGGACCTGTAACCCTGACGACTGTGACACCTACGGTGACTGTGGATGACGTAGCGGCAGTCGAAGGTGCAGGTTTATTATTTACAGTAAGTTTAGATGTTGTCTCTGCAGGGCCTTTTAATGTGAATGTTGCTTTTGCCGATGTAACTGCAGTTGGCGGTGCGGTGCCGCTGGTAAGCTCTGAGGACTACGGCAATGACGCTGTGGTTTTAAACTTTGCAGGCACTGCGGGTGAGACACAGCAGTTCACCGTGCCTACCCTTGACGATGCGCTCCTGGAGGCAGTCAGTGAGACTTTTACCGTAACCCTGACATCTACCGATCCATTGGTTGACGACTCGGATACCGGAACCGGCACTATTACCGATAATGATACCGCTGCCTTGACTGTGGATAATGTCACAGAGATCGAGGGGACGGGTATGCTCTTTACCGTGACCCTGAATAACAACGTGGCAGCAGGGGCTTTTACCGTCAACGTTGGTTTTGCTGATGTGACTGCAACCGGTGGTCCCGTTGCACTTGCAAGCCCTGAAGACTACGGCAATGATGCTGTGGTTTTAAACTTTGCAGGCACTGCTGGAGAGACACAGCAGTTTACCGTTCCAACGCTTGATGATGCCCTGCTGGAGGCAGTCAGTGAAACCTATACGGTAAACCTTACTTCATCCAACGCAGCCGTTGATGATTCAGATACCGCCACCGGTACTATTACCGATAACGATACCGCCGCCCTATCCATCAACAATGTATCCCAAGCCGAAGGCGATACCGGTACAACTTCATTTACCTTTACCGTAATACTTTCCAACCCCAGTGCCAGCAACGTCACCGTTGATTATGCCACCGCAGATGAAACAGCTACGGTAGCGGATAGTGACTATACAGCTATTGCTACTACCACCCTTACCTTCCTGCCCGGTGAGACCAGCAAGAACGTAATAGTCGATGTAACCGCTGATACGACCGTGGAAGCAAATGAGACTTTTACCGTTGATCTGACCAATGAAACAGGTGGTGCAACCATCTCCGATAACCAGGCGACTGCTACTATTATAAACGATGACAATAGTGGCATTATCGAGGGCAACGTTTTTCATGATCTGAACTTTGATAGTTCAATCAGCGGTGGTGAAGAGTTAGTTAATATACCTGTCAGTTTAATCGGCCCGGGACCCGATGGACTCTTTGAGACCCCGGATGACA
>CALZGI010000040.1 GCA_945786855.1 Thermodesulfovibrionia bacterium
AAGCCCGCAAGCATGAAGAAACCAAAGATACCGTCACCCTGGAAAATCCTAAGATAAGGAAATACCTTGATGATCTCCTTTTAAAACGTTTCTGGCCGGTGATCAAAGAGAACCTTGAAGATAGCATGTACAATTATTCGCCGCTGGATAATCCTGAGACAGAATGTGAGATCAGTCATGTATTATCGAGATCATTAAACTTTCTGCTTTTGGATGGCGACAGGGTATTTTTCAGGGGAAAATTAGCATGCTCTGCCGAGCACTGGATACTCAGTAATAATTTCTTTTTATCATTACCATTGGACACCGATCCCCATGTAGTCTTCGAAATAATCGGCAATTCCCGTTTCAGTGGAAATCCTCCCACACTCACCATATATAAACGATATGACTCTTTTGAAATAACCCTGCAGACCGGAAACGGCGCAGGCTGGGGTCTATATGGTGAAAATCATATTGACGAGAAGATAAGAGAAGCCATTGATACTAATATAGATATGTACGAACTCGTTATGGATGAAGAGCTAACAGCGAAAAATCTGGGAAAATTCCTTACAATCGCTTACAAGGTGTATGAGGCATTTTGAAATAGTCACGGATATCATTACATAAGAGGACAATCAATAGATGGGACAGAAGGCAAATAAGAATTTTAATAATATTACATGGTCCGATCTTGAATCATGGGCCGGTTCTAAAATCGTTTCGCGGGGAAGGTCGTATCAACGGAGTAAGTACGTGAGCAATCTTGCTATCACCGGATCTGGTGAACTTGTAGCATGGGTCGAAGGCTCTACTACATATGCGACCAAGGTTTCTATTTATAATGGAGAAATATTATCGGCTTGCACATGTCCATACCATTCAGCCTGCAAACATGCTGTAGCGGTGATCCTTGAATATCTCGAATGCCTTGAAAAGGGTGTAAAAGTGTCTAAAGCTGGAAAGAAAGACGAACGCTTTAATTTAATATCGCAGGATATTGATGACGAGAATAACGAAGATGATATTTTTGATGATGAAGTACACTATGTGAATATGGCATCAACAGGTCATAGAATAACCTCCCCGGAAACCAAGCTTGAAAATTTTCTGAAGAAACAATCAAACAATGAGTTGATCAAACTGATTACGGATATTATGGATCAGCATGATGAGGTCAGGGAGGAACTGGAATTCAAGGTATGCCTCAAAACGGCCTCATCAACTTCTCTTGCAAAGACAGTTGAACAGGAAATAAAAGAGGTAACCAGTGAGCCTGCCTGGTGGAGCTATAGAGAAAACAGGGGTTATATTCCGGACTATTCCCGTGTCCGTGCTGGACTCCAGAGACTGCTTGACGAAAAAATGAATGATGAGGTGCTCAAGCTTGGCGATAAGCTTTTTTCACTCGGTTCAATGCAGGTTGAACAATCACACGATGAAGGGGACACAGTAGAAGAGATAGCTGGTTGCATGCTGATCATTTTTAAGGCCCTGCTATATTCTCCGCTGCCGGATCTAGAAAAGATGGAGCGGGCCATCGATTTCGAGCTGCGCGATGAATATGGACTCTGCACCGGCCTTGAGGAATTCTGGAAACAGAAATTCAATAAAAAAGAGTGGAGCGCTCTTGCCGACCGCCTCCTTGATCGTTTACACGGCATGATACGTGAAAAGGAAGGGAAGACTTTTCCCCGTGATTACCGGCGTGACCGTATAACAGACGAGATCATCCGGGCGCTGGAAAATGCCGGACAACAGGAGGAGGTAATAACGCTATGTTTAAAAGAAGCGGAAATGACCTCAAGTTATGGGCGGCTTGTAAAGCATCTGCGAAAGGCAGGGCGCAGCGAAGAAGCGGAAGAGTGGATCCGCAGAGGCATCGCGGCTACCTCGGATGAACTGCCAGGGATTGCAAGGAACTTGAAGGAGGAGTTGCTGGATATGAGGTGTGGAAAAAAGGACTGGGATTTTGTTGCAGCTATTCTTGCCGATGATTTTTTTAAGAGTCCCGGTCTCGATGCATTTAAAGAACTCAAGAAGGCTGCTGAAAAGGCCCATGCCTGGGAGACTGTAAGAAAGGCAGCTTTGCATTTTCTTGAAGCCGGTAAAAGGCCCCGGCAAAACCGTAATGATTGGCCGTTGCCG
Organism: Thermodesulfovibrionia bacterium; assembly: GCA_945786855.1. GTDB lineage: Bacteria > Nitrospirota > Thermodesulfovibrionia > UBA6902 > UBA6902 > CALZGI01. Next base: position 2,131 of record CALZGI010000040.1, read on the forward strand.
GATACAGGAATTGAAAAATCCGAAAAACGAAGTGCAGGTGATTACCCCTTTATCCCTGTCCTGATAGATATTGCTATTTACGAGAAGAGAATTGCGGATGTCTTAAAATGGTTTAATAGTTATAAGAAAAAACAACAGGGATGGTCCCGTGATGATCTGGAAAACAGGGTTGCAGGAGCGATTGCTCACAAACATCCTGATAAGGCTATCCGGATATGGAAAGAAATTGCCGAAAGGCATGTTTCCCAGACCGGAGTTAATTATTATATTGACGGGGCAAAATACCTGCGAAAGGTCAAAAGCACGATGATAAAGAACGGAGAAGCAGCTGAATGGGATATGTATCTTCAAAAGTTGAAAGAAGCCAACCGTAGAAAACGGAGACTGTTGGAAATTCTGGATTCATTATCAGAAAAACCGATTATTCAGACTAAAACATGACTTGAAGTTAAAAAAGGTTATACAAGACATTTCTAATACAAAAGCCCCAAAAGGTACAGGGGGATCTTTTTTGAATATCCGGTCTCTATTCCGTCACTCAGGATAAATGTATTCTCTGTTGTCCCGACCTCTTTTTTTCCTTTGGTCCTCCCGCCTATCTCAAAAACATACTTGCCATCAATCATCAGATCAGCTGTCTCTGATGAAAAGACAGCATGAAGTCCTTTTAATTGATTCAATGCAAATGTTTCTCTCACCGTTCCGCTGTCAATAGAGAACTGCCTGGCGCCTTCTATTGCGCGATAGAGGTTCGTATTTTCAAGATATATCTTCTCCGGCTTTCTGACAAGCCTCAACCCTCGTTCCGGCGGATAGAGGAACATGAATAAACCTGCCTTCTCAAGATAGTCTATGTAGTTGTATACATACTCTTTCGAAACCCCCAGGTTTGATGATATCCTTGATATGTTCGGATGGAAAGGAGCAGAGGTAGCAATGAGATAAATAAGCTTCTTCAGGTAAGGGATCGAGGTCTGTTTAAGGTTGAAGACAGAAGGTATGTCTTCATATATGACCTTTTCCATGACATTGTTAAGCTTGATAAGGTAATCGTCAGTTCCCTCAAGATAATAGGGATAATATCCAAACCTGAGATAGTCCATGAACAGCCTGAGAATCTTTTTGCCGCTCTTTTCTACCGTCTCTTTAAGCTCTCTTGAGATTCTCAGATGATTTGACAATATTGTTATTAAAGAAGCCTGCCGGATATTCGCCCCCAGATTCAATATCAGAAACTCTCTGAATGACAGGCCTTTCAGTGTGTAAAGTACCGCCCTCCTTGACAGATCATACTGGCCTTTTATTATGTCAAGGCTTGAACTGCCTGACACAATAACCTTTAGCTTTGGCAAACTGTCATAAATGTTCTTCAACTCCCTTGACCACTCAGGGTACTTGTGAATTTCATCAATGACCAGGGCGCTGCCGCCAACCTTGTGGAACTCAGTTGCAATATTAAAAAGGCCATGACTGTCAACGAGTATATTATCAGCCGAGATATAGAGGGATTCTTCAGGCGCTGTAAACCTTTCCTTGAGGTATTGCAGCAGTAGAGTAGTCTTGCCCACTCCTCTCGATCCTGTCAGTATTAAAAGCCGGGTATCCCAGTTTATTGTTTTGTACAGGTATCTCTTAAAGGAGAGGTCAATATTCCTGCTCAGCTCATGCTGTATCTCAAAAAGCTCACTTAACATGGTAAAGTGAAGTATACTATATTTATATTAATTAGTAAAGTGCAGTTTGCTAATTATTTACCCAAAATATTTTAAATAATTCTCATGGCGGGCGTCACTTGTAAACCGGAGATTTTCATTCTAATATTTTAATCTGGATTTTCAGAACTCATTGAAATTGCTGGATTTTTTAAATTGACTAAAACAGGACTGATAATGGAATTTGTGAAATGAAATTGATACCTTACAGGAAATAACTTGGAAAACTCTTAATCAGCGGGTCCGGGGTTCGAATCCCTGACGGCTCACCATTTTATTTCCACTTCGATATATATCCTTATCGTTCGCTATCTTGAAAGAGTGGGGCATGCCAAACACTGCACACAACATGTTTAAAGATATATATGATCTCGATATTATAGGCTGCGGAGAAGAAACAATCGAAATAAAATGTAAAACAGATACGTGCTATTCAAAACAGATTTCCACAAAAAAGTCCCCTGCATCCGTATGAAAAGGTACAAGTATTACAGGTACTTTGGATTTGTGGTGTATAACGTGGTTTTTTCCTGAAATAACAGAAGGGATGGCCATGTCAAATCGATAACCCTTTTCGCTCAGCAGGCTTTTTGCTCCTCCTGTCACCATGTTTGTAATCTCTCCTACCATATCAA
>CALZGI010000041.1 GCA_945786855.1 Thermodesulfovibrionia bacterium
CGTACATGGCGCCGATAGGCTGGCAGGTCTTGGCCGGATTAATGGTCAGGGCCTTGCGTTCTGTAATTTTTTCTGGTGTATGTCGTAGTAACATGTTATTCTCCTTTTATATTTCGCACATTGTCAGGCGCGATTACTCCCAGCAATATGTGGCAGACAGTTGTGGATTTTCCTGCCACGGTGCCTTCATGTAGCTCCATACTTTACTGTTGACCAGGCGGTCGATTTCCTTATAGAAATTAATAGCACCCTGAAAACCTGCATAGGGGCCGCCAGAGTCATAGCTGTGAAGCTGCTTCATGGGCACACCCAGTTTCTGGACTGAAAACTTCTCTTTGATTCCGGCACAGAAAATGTCCGGCTTCATCAGTTCCACCAGTTTCTCAGCTTCGTACTGGTTCAGATCATCAATAATGAGCGTTTTGTTGTCCATGTCAGGCATCAGACCAGCGTATTCTTTGAATGTATACCCTGCGTCCTCCAGTGCTTTCATCTCCTTTTCGGACTTGCGCGGCTTATAGCGTGTCTCGTCAGCTTCGACTTCGATTTCTTCTATATTGCGGCTGTCGGCATCTACCTTTAAATTAGGAATGACGTGGCGGCCTTCGTAATCATCACGATGTGCAAATTCGTACCCGGCAGAAATGGTTTTCATTCCCATTTCGTTAAAGAGTTCCTGGTAGTGGTGGGCACGGGAACCTCCGAGAAACATCATGGCTGTTTTGCCCTCCGTTCTTGTCCGGACATCCTTACTCACTGCCTCAACTTCGGGCATCTCTTCAGCAATGACTTTCTCTACAGTATTGATTAGCTCTTTATCCCCGAAATACTCGGCAATTGTACGCAGGGATTTAGCGGTAGCCTCTGCCCCGATAAAGTTGACCTTTATCCAGGGAATACCGTATTTTGTTTCCAGCATATCAGCGACATAGTTGATGGACCGGTGGCACATGACAGCATTCAGGTCAGCAGTGTGTGCTGAGGCAAACTGGTCATAGGTGGAATTGCCCGAAAAAGTTGATATACAGGTAATGCCGCACTTTTCAAAAATCCGGTCAATTTCAAAACCGTCACCGCCGATGTTGTACTCTCCAAGAAGATTTATCTTGAATTTGCCCGGCTTTACCTCGTCATTTTCTCCAACGATGTGACGAAAGACCTGGTTATTGGCGATATGGTGCCCCGCAGACTGTGAGACGCCTTTGTATCCCTCGCAGCTGAATGCATAGACATTACAGTCGCCGAACTTTTCCTTCATATTCTTCGTAACAGTGTGAATGTCATCACCAATAAGCCCTACCGGGCAGGTGGCGAAGACTGCTATGGATTTTGGATGGAAAAGGTCATAGGCTTCCTGAATTGCCTGGGCCAGTTTCTTTTCTCCGCCAAATATGATGTCCTGGTCCTGCATGTCCGTTGAAAAACAGTAGGTCATGTAGTTCTCTCCGTCAGGGCCGGCATCGGTCTGGTTCCGCCTGGTCAGCCAGGCGTAAAAACTGCAGCCTATCGGTCCATGGACCAGATTGACGATGTCGCGGGTCGGGCCCATGATGACCCCTTTACAACCGGCGTAGGTACAGCCCCGCATGGTTATGATTCCCGGAATGGTACGCACGTTTGCTGAAATTTCAGGAGTCTCGTTTTCCAGGGCCTCATTTATTAATATTTGCTTTGCGCGTTTCCGCGCCACCTTGGGCGGATATTTTTTGAGTAGTTCCTCTTTCACTTCCGCAGGGTCCCATTGAAGGGGCTTTTTATTTGTTACAGTTGCCATTGTATTTCTCCTTCGTATCGTTTTATACCCAAAGGGCATAAGTCTCATTGAAGCGGAAGTTACGCACCGCTTAATTCGGCTTTAGGCGATCGCCTTTGCGCCGGATTCACCTGTTCTGATTCGCACAGCATCGGCTACGGGCAGGACAAAGACCTTGCCGTCTCCCGGTAGTCCTGTCTGGTTCGTATTGATAAGCGTCTCAACCACACATCCTACCTTGCTGTCTTCTACGACGACCGTTACCATTCGTTTGGGATAGAGCTTGCCTTTTTCACCCAGGAGGGCGGCCGCTTCTTCATACCCCTGTTCAACTCCTTCCAGGACCTCGGGGTTTGCAAACCCTTTACCGCGGCCCTGTGCTTCATTTGCAAAAAACGCGTCGATACCGCATTCAGTCAGGGCCTGCTTGGTCTGGTTCATCATATTGATTCGTATGACAGCAATCACCTCTTTCATGCCGTGACCTCCTCAGTTTCCGCCCCTTCCCTGACACCTGAACTGATGGTGTAGGATTCCTGCACTTCACTTATGAAGATTTTGCCGTCACCAAAAGCCCCTTTTGCTCCGGAGCGGCCGGTTTTCATGATTGTGTCTACCACGAAATCTTTGTCTTCATCTGCGACTGCGGTCATAAGCATGACCTTGGGAAGTTCATCATAGGTGACTTCGCCGATTTTGATGCCCCGCTGTTTGCCCCGTCCTGCAACAGAATTTTTCGTAACAGCATGGATTCCTGCCTCCATAAGCGCCGCAAGGATTGCATATACTCTTTCTGGTATTACTATTGATCTGATCTTTATCATCGTATTTCTCCTGATTTTTTTTA
>CALZGI010000042.1 GCA_945786855.1 Thermodesulfovibrionia bacterium
TGTGAAAGGGCCGTCAGAGCCTTCAACCGTAACAGTATCGGTAAAGGACCCGCTCAAGAGATATGCGACAGGATCGGAAAGCAGGCTCAGCATTTTTTTAAAGGATCTGAATTACTCCTGGCTCGGTCTTGCCCATGGGCTGAAGGCAGTGGGAATCCCCTTTACCGTGACCACTGATTACAAAGAGGCGCTCAGACACAGTATGGTGCTCGTTTATCCCATGATATCCGGCAGAACGCTCTCTTCAGAGGCACTCAGGGCCCTCGCTGCCTACCCCCGGAAGGGGGGGACACTGATCGGATTTAATGTGCTGGGAGGAGGACTTAACCAGATCTTTGGTTTTACCGATGCTCTTCCCTCCAGAGAACACTCTGTAGTCCGTCTTAACACAGATCATCCTCTGACAGGCTCATTTACAGAACCGGAAGAGCAGGTGTTGACCCTTTATCATGAAGACAGGAAGCATGGCCCCGGCAGTACGATGGGCAGCTACAGTTACTCTCTCCCGATAGAACAGCCCCTGGCCGTGTATGAAGACGGGAGCGCAGCCATTACGGAAAAATTTTATTCCCAAGGAGGGGCCTATGCCTTTGGGCTGGATGTGGGACACCTGATTCTGAAGGCCCATAATTTTCGTTATGACGGGATGGCATTTAACTATGTTAATGGATACAAACCCGCCATTGACGTGTTCTTAAGGATAATCAAAAAAATCTATCTTTCTGCAGTGCCTTATGGCGTAACAATTCACACCGTGCCCTTTAATAAGTCCTTGTCGGTCATGATAACCCACGATGTGGACTACTCAGGGTCAGTGGGCAACTCCCTGATTTACGGCAGGTATGAGCATGACGAGGGAATCAGGGCCACCTATTTCATTCAGACAAAATATGTCCGTGACTGGAGTGACGAAATATTCTTTTCCGATGAAAAGGTTCCGGTCGTGGTACAGCTTGAAAAATGGGGGATGGAGGTAGGCAGCCACTCTGTCTCACACGCGGTTTTGTTCAGTGAATTTCCCCTGGGAACCGGCACTGAGCAGTATCCCGGGTATAAACCTGTTGTGAAAAACGAAAGCAAAACCAGACGGGGGACCATACTCGGAGAGCTTCGAGTCAGCAGGTTTCTTCTCGAGCATTTTACCAAAAAAGGCAGGGTCCTTTCTTTCAGACCGGGACATCTCTCCATTCCTGTTGTCCTGCCCCAGGCGCTCGAGGCAACAGGATATTTATACAGCTCCTCGGTCACGGCAAACAGGACCCTGACCCATCTGCCCTTTCAGATGAATTATAACAGGGAATATGAGACAGAAGTTCCTGTCTATGAATTCCCTATCACTATCGAAGACGAACATCTGCCGGAAATGGACAGGAGGCTTCCCCAGGCGATTGAACTCGCGGACAAGATCAGGAAATACGGGGGTATCTACGTTGTCCTTATCCATCCTGATATAACGGACCATAAGATGAGGTTTCTGAAGGGATTTATTCCGGCTGTCAGAGACTATGCCTGGTTTGGTACCGTTGCAGAATTCGGAGCCTGGTGGTCAGCCAGAGACAGGATTGACCTTGATGTATTTCCGGAAAAAAATACTTTAATCATTAGCTTAAAGGTGCCGGAAGAAATGGCAGGATTGACCCTTGTCATCCCTGAAGGGTATCGGTACGCTCCGGCCCAGCCTGAACCAGGGGGAATTAGACAGTCAGGTGACCGCATAGTCATTGACAGGGCAGCAGGCGAGTTCAATATTCGATTAGCAGCTGAATGACAGGCTGATCTTTCTTTTTTATTTCATTATTAAAAGGAATACTTTTCAACCCGTTTACAAAACTGGGTATTTAAGTTCATTTCCTCATAAAAAACAGCTGTGATTCATTACGCAAATAACTATCTGATATACTACCTGTCAGGACAAAAAGCAGAGAATAAATATGACGGAAAGTGAAATATCAAAAATACTTTTGATTCGAGCGGTTGAAGAGAGTGCATCATCCACTTTTACATCCGAAACCCTCCTCAAAGCCTCAATTGTCTCAGGTAAAGCTGAAAATGATATTGCCCTTATCGGGTCACGTGCTGAGTATCTTTATCAGAAGCTTCCGGAGACTCTGAAAAAAATTCCTCACTCATTTCATCTTCCGCGGAAGTGGGTTGTTATGTTGTGCGTAGCAGTATTTTTCCTCGGCATTGGTTTCAACTACCTCGGACGGGATGATCTGGTCCATATTATATATAATCCCGTAGTGCTTCTCATTTTATGGAACATTGGTGTCTTTGCCGTATTTCTCATAAGGCATTTATTTATAAAAAAGCCAAAAGTCCATGAACTCCCGTCCCCTGTAAATGAGTCTTTACCCGAAACACAGCCTCATGATGCAGAGATCAGGGTTCAAGCTTTGGAGCCGGGATATACTTCTTCCCTGTATGGTCGGGTTCTCAGAAACATATGGTTCTCATTTTATCAATACATATCAAAAAAGAAACAACAAATAAAAAAGGCCTCTTCTTCACTGAAGATAACACACCGGTATATGGAACTCTGGTGGGCCGTACATCAGCATGTGGTCATGTCCCGATGCACACGAATCATCCATGTACTGGCTGTTTCCCTGATCATGGGGGCTCTGGCCGGTATATATATACGCGGATTATTTTTTGAGTATAATGTTATCTGGAAAAGCACA
>CALZGI010000043.1 GCA_945786855.1 Thermodesulfovibrionia bacterium
ACAGGTTCATCTGAAATTTATTACTATTTCGGAGAGTATGCCGTATATTGTTCCCTCTGTCATTCAGAGCGAAGATAGGTTTAGATTCCTGATTATGCCTGCCTGATGATTCCGCGGCCTGCACCATTACCAATTGCCGTTACGTATATGTATTATAAGAAAAATGCGGTCTAGTTTTGCTTCAGAAAACCGAGCATTCTCAGTGCTTCCTGCCCCACCTCGGTTTGGGGATCAAGATCTGCCGCCTTCCTCAGCTCAATTTTTGCTTCTTCTTTCTTATCCGCCATCATCAACACAAACCCAAGGCTTAACCGAATCCTCTGAAATGAGGGATTTGCCTCAATTCCCTTTGATAATGCCTCTACAGCAAGATCCACTCTCTTTGTGTATTGATAGGCCAACCCGAGATCGTTATAGGTGTCTGCATCTCCGGGGTTAAGTTCCAGCACTTTTTTGTAAATTTCAATAGCCTGTTCAAACTGTTTCTTTTCGAAATACTGATCTCCAAGACTCGCGAGTGACTGCGGATTGTCCGAATCCACTCCCAATTCCTCCACCGGCACCACCGTGCTCAAATCCTGATCGATCAAGGGGCCGGGGGGCATGGGAGATTGACGGGCAGTTTCCCTGACCGGACGGTCAGTTTGAACGGGCTGTCTGCTCATATACGTGACAAAAAATATCCCGGCTACAATGACGACTGTGACTATGACTATCCATTTTTTATAGGTTTCCATTTTATACTCCCTTACTTTTCAAGTTCACTCAACCTGCTGCAATTTCTATACTTCTCATTTTAAAACAATCTTCCCCCGCTTTTCATCATGCTCACCAGATCATCATAAGAAATAATTTTGGTGCCCAGTGACCTTGCTTTCTTCAGCTTCGAGCCCGGAGACTCTCCAAGCACAAGGTAATCCGTATTCCCTGACAATGAACCGGCAGTTCGTCCGCCCATGGATTCAATCTGTTTCTCTATTGCTCTTCTCGCTTCAGGAAGCGTTCCGGTCAGGACAAAACTCATTCCGTCAAAGGGACCTTTTTCGATACTTTCAACTTCAAACTCGGGATTTGAAATCCTCATTCCCAAGTCCATAAGCGTCTCAAGGGCTGCAAGATTCTCCCGGTCACGAAAAAAGCGTGCAACCGAACCGGCAGTCTTCCCGCCCATCTGTTTAATTTCTTCAACTTTTTCAGGTTCAATGTGATACAGTTCGTTAATGTCCCGGAAATTCCTGGCAAGCAGTTTCGCCGCATATTCTCCCACATGCAGAATCCCGAGGGCATAGAGAAAACGCGCAAGGGTAGTCTCTTTGCTTCGGTCTATTGCATCGATAAGGTTCTGAGCCGATTTTTCTGCAAACCTCGGCAGCTCAATAATCATTTCTTTTTTCAATCTGTATATATCGACAAAATGACTGATCAGCCCTTGAGAGGACAATAACTCAACACTCTTTTCACCAAGGCCCTCGATATCCATGGCGGCCCTTGAAGCATAGTGTCTTATCCGTTCCTGGACCTGGGCAGTACAGTTTAAACCGATACATCTGATGGCGACTCCTCCCTCCTCCTTCTCAACGAGAGAACCGCACACAGGGCAATTCTCCGGAGTGGGGACGGGCTGTTCTTTCCCGGTCCTCCTGTCCTTAATAACCTCGATTACACGGGGGATGACATCTCCTGCCCTTTCAACAACAACGGTGTCACCGACGCGCACATCCTTCCTCCCAACTTCATCCCAGTTGTGCAAAGTGGAACGCGAGACAGTAACGCCTCCGATCTTGACTGGTTCAAGGTCAGCAACGGGAGTAATTGTCCCAACCCGCCCGACACTGGCACGAATCCCGTTGATCCGGGTAATGCCCTGGTGGGCCGGGAATTTATATGCAATAGCCCACCGCGGCTCCCTCGTCTTTACTCCAAGCTGCAGCTGAAGATCAAATTTATTCACCTTGATAACCGCTCCATCTGTCTCAAAGGGCAAATCCTTCCTTCTTTCCTCAATATCTTTTATCACCGCAATAACCTCATCACCCCCCGTTACCGACCTGATGAATGAAGGTACAGGGAACCTCGAGGTTTTGAGCCATGCAATGAAGTCCATCTGGCTGCTGAACGTTCCCCCCTTTCTACTGCCAATCCCGTAGCAGGAAAGCTGCAGTTTTCTTCCAGCTGTAATAGAGGAATCAAGTTGTCGTATGGAACCGGCAGCAGCATTCCGGGGATTTGCAAAAGCCTGTTCACCCTTCTTTTCTCTCTCCCTGTTCAGGGCCTCAAAATCATTGATATCCATATAAATTTCTCCCCGGATATCAATTTCCTCCGGCATGGTGCTTCCTTCAATTTTCAGAGGGACGGCCTGTATGGTCTTTATATTCAGGGTAACGTCTTCTCCTTCATATCCGTCTCCCCTTGTGGACGCATACTCCAGCATCCCTTTCCTGTATGTAAGTTCAATTGCGAGGCCGTCATATTTGGGCTCTACAGTGTACTCAATCGGTTCATCTGACTTAAGATATCTGTTCAGCCGCTGTTCAAACTCCTTTACCTCCTCGTAAGAAAATGCATTCCCCAGAGAAAGCATGGGTTCCCTATGCCGGACTTTTTTAAACTTGTCAAGGGGAGGAGCGCCAACACGCTGTGTTGGGGAATCGGGAAGAACATAGCCCGATTTCTCTTCCAGTTCCTTTAGGCGCCGGTACAGGCGATCATATTCTTTGTCAGATATAACGGGAGAGTCAAGCACATGATACCGGTAACAGTGCTCGTTAAGGTCTTTTACCAGCCCTTCAATTTCCTGATTGATACTGTCAGTCATCTTTTTCCGCCAGTTCAATCAGAAGCCTCAAGGCTGCCATCGCTGCGGCCTCTTTATTTTCTTCCCTGCCGCCCTTCAATCTCAATGCCTTTGACAGAGTCCTGCCCCGTCGGGCCGCCGCAACGTACACAAGCCCTTTTTCCTTTCCTTCGAGAACGTCAGGACCGAGATTGCCCGTTGTTGAGACGGAAACATCACTGCCTGATATCAAGAGCATTCCTTCTGCCATTGCCCTTGCCGTTTCTTCACTCACAACGCCGTATTGAGCAATTACATCGGGTGGAACATTGAGAATACTTCTTTTTATGTCCCCTGAGTATGCTACTGCTCCTGCAATGAAGAATGAGCTTGCACCCGCAATGGAAGTAATGGAATGACTGATCAGTCCTCCGGTGCAGGACTCAGCTGCCGAGAGGGTCAATTTTTTCTTCGTGAACAGAACGTGAACGTTCCCTGCTATGTCCAGAATGTCAGGTTTCATATTTGCCGGTCTGGAATTTATACTTAATCGTTTCTGTCCGGTATTGATTGTACCATTTAGCAGGCCGCCTGTGAATGAAATCGACGAATACTTCAGAAAGAATGAATCAGTCCCTTAATGATTGCAATACTTCCTCAAATTGTGAGGCCTTTTTGATAAACATATTTAATACGTCCGGATCAAAATGTCCGGGCATGGTCCTTCCATCACCTTCCGTAATTATCCTGACTACTTCCCGGTGATCGAGGGCCGGCTTATAGGGCCTTTCACTTCTCAATGCATCATACTGATCAACGAGCATCACAATTCTGCCTTCAAGGGGAATTTCATCTCTCCGCAGCCTTTCGGGATAACCTGTTCCGTCCCATCGTTCATGGTGGTTCAGGGCTATGGATTTTGCCATCCGCAAAACCGGGTGGGATGAGCCTGACAAAATTCTTTCCCCCTGTGTAGTGTGCGTTTTTATCACTTCGAACTCTTCCGGGGTAAGGGGCCCCAGCTTAAACAATATATAATCTGTTATTCCAATCTTGCCGATATCATGCATCGGGCCGGCCTGCTTTATCTTTTCTACAAAATCCCAGGGCATGCCCATCGCTCCTGCTACCAGTTCAGAAAGGATTCCTATTCTCGACACGTGCGCCCCCGCTTCAGTGTCTCTGAACTCAGCGATGGACGTCAGCCGGCTCACGATGTCTTCACTGAAGGCTTCAGCCCTTTTCTTTTCGGTTTCAAGCTGCTCGGTCCTCTGCCTCACCAGATCTTCAAGATAAAGTTTATAGTTCTCCTTCATCCTGAGAAAACTGCTGTACTGAACAGCCTTGTTAATTGAGTGAACAAGGTATTCCGGATGGTAGGGCTTAATGATAAAATCAAAGGCCCCCTTCTTCACAGCATCAACCGCCATATTCAGGTCGGCAAAAGCTGTCATGAGAATTACCGGCAGTTCAGGATTCGTCTCACGTATCTGCTCAAGCAGTTCGAGCCCGGAAACTTCGGGCATTTTAATATCAGTCAGCACTACGTCAATATTGTTTTCCCGGAGCCTGCCTAAAGCATCATTCGCATTGCTGCAGTCAATGACACTGAAGTTCTTGCTCACAAGAATTTCTGCTGCCGCTTCACGCACATGTTGATCATCATCAACAACGAGAATCCTATGTTCAATCCCGTCACTCATTTTTCACTCACCCGAAAAAAACAAATTTAAAAACAAAGGGACCCCGCATTCTTCATTCCCCAGCATTACAATTGTATCGTGAGAATGCTTTCATGTAAACCCTAAAAATGCAATGTAAAATAAGCTCTCAGCTTTTACGCACTATCTGAATTTTTCAAACACATTATGTCTCGACTTAAACGTCCCTCTCTTATCGCCTCATCATTCAACAGGGGAACCGGCAAGAGGAATATAAATTTCAATATCGGTACCCTTCCCATCTTCACTGCACACGTCAATAAAACCTTTATGCTGTTTCACAATCCCGTAGATAATCGATAGTCCTAATCCTGTCCCTTTGCCGACTTCTTTTGTTGTAAAGAAGGGTTCAAACATTTTTCCTCTTGTTTCTTTTTTTATGCCTGTCCCTGTATCAGAGACTGTCAGAAGTGCATAGCTCCCGGGACTGCTGAGGCCATGTCTTTTCATATGTCTTTCGTCGATAGTCACAACCTCTGTCTTTAGATTCAGCCGGCCGCCGCCGGGCATGGCATCCCGGGCATTCGTAGCAAGATTGACAACAACCTGCTCAAGCTGATGCCTGTCAGCCATTATGGGAAGGTCCCTTTCCGTGGGTTCAGTCACAACGGTCACTTCTTTTCCGATAAAGTCACTCAGAAGTCGGGCGGAATTTCTTATAACATCGTTCAGGTTGATGGAAAGCATTTTCGGTTCCTGCTTCCTGCTGAAGAGGAGGAGTTCCCGGACAATCTTTGCGGCGTTGTTTGACAGGGTAATTATATTGTCAGCAAAATCCCGTGACGGATCACCCTCGCTGCTCCTGTTCCGTAACAGAAAGCCATTGCTGATGATCGCTGTCAGTATATTGTTAAAATCATGGGCCACACCACCGGCAAGCTGTCCCACTGCCTCCATTTTCTGAGCATGTTGAAGTTGCAGCTCCAGCTGCTTTCTTTCCGAAATATCGAGTTTCACAGCAAGAAGGCACGGTTCACCTCCAATCTCGATCTGTTCAGCAGAATACAGGACATCAATCGTTTCGCCGCTTTTGATCCGCATCCGGGTTTCCATGTTATAAACGGCCCCCTGTTCCTGAAGCTGCTTAATTAATTTCACCCGGTCCTCAGAATCGTCCCAGACACCAAGTTCCACTGCTCTGTGCCCGATAAGCTCTTTCCGGCTGTAGCCGCTCGCTTTCAGAAATGCATCATTCGCGTCAATGTACCTGCCGTCCTGAAGGGTGCTGATTGTTATATATGTCGGGCTTGAGCGGAATGCCTTGGAAAACTTTTCCTCCGAAAGACGAAGCGCTCTTTCTTTCTCTCTGCGCTCTGTAATGTCTTCTCCCGAACTCAATGTTCCGACTATAACGCCCTCATCATTTGTCACCAGAGAGTTATGCCACGCGATGATTCTCTCTTCACCGTTTTTCGTTAAAACAGGATTTTCATAATATTCCACATTCTCGATAGATCCTGACATCAACTTACTAAACGTTCCTTTTACTTCTTCACGGCCGCTATCGGGCAAAAAATTGTCAAACCAGTTCTTTCCGACAATATCCTCATGGCTGTATTGCAAAATTTCACATCCCTTTGTATTGATAAGCGCAACCCTCTGGTCAGCCTTCAAAGAAACGATTATTACTCCAGCTATGTCAAGAAAATGCTGTGCCCTGTCTCTCTCCTTTTTCAGTTCCTTTTCTACCTTCTTCCGCTCCGTTATATCATAGGCAATTTCCATCCTGACAATCCTTCCGTCAATCCACTCGATCGCCCTGTCTCGGATATCATACCAGGCCCCGTTTGCAGTATTCTGAAACGTCCAATGATATATACCTTTGGGCGTGCCATCGGGATTCAAGAGTTGATCGTTCGTGCAGAACGCACAGGGGCCGGTCTGGTCAGACTGTATTGTCTGCCAGCATTTCCTCCCCTCCACGTCGCCGAACAGGTCTCGCGCATATTGATTGACATACAGGAGCTCGTGTGTCTGCATATCCGCTACATACACAATCGCCGCTATACTGTCCAGCACGATGGCAAACCGCTCACGGGATTTACTCAGTTTCTTATCCGATGATTTCAGATCTTCCTCCATCCGCCCGCGTTCTTCAATCTCTGCGAGCAGACTTATATTGGAATCGCTTAATTCTTTTGTACGCTCAGCAACTCGCGCTTCCAGATCGACCTTCCCTTTTACAAGCATTTCTTCAGCCTGTTTGCGCACTGCAACTTCCCGTTCCAGGGGCTTTAAGGCCATTCTTTTCAGGCTGAGCCACAATGCTGCCCCCAGGGCACACGTCAGAATGATTGAACCGATAATAAGCTGCAGCTGCAGATCGCTGATTATCTTTTCTTCATTCGTAGAATCCAGGGTCATGGTCAATGTGCTTAACAGGTTCTCCCCGAAATGAATTTCCCGCTGTATATCCAGAGTGTGTGATGAGGCCCTTTTGCTTTTGTATTCCACGAGCATGAAACCGTTCGGCATAGAAACCGTTATTTCAAGCACTTCATCATGTTCTTCAGCCCACTGGAGCACAAACTGTTCTACATTGGCATAATCATGCTTCAGTAAGGGTTCCCGTATAAAAGTGCCTATTAAGTCACCCTGAATCTCAAGATTCTTCACCATTGATTCCATATGCTGCCTTCGCTGGTTGGAAACTATGAGTACATTCGCAAAGACAAGAAAGAAGAGCAGTATAGCCATGAACGACATCAGTGCCTTTTTGTATTTAAGATATGACCCGCTTCTCACTGGATAACCTTTACCCGCTTCAGTGTGTGCAAAATATCCCGCAGATGATCGTAATCTTCATCATTAACAGGGACCATTCCGGTTATGGAATGCTTAATCGAAGTCATTATTGTATGGCCGTCATCTTCTTCATGAAGCGAATAGAGCGCTTTTCGGAGCAATCGTATTTTTTCAGAAGACAGTGAACCCTTTGCTATGAACACATGTTCCGACACCGGCACAGACCTCATGAGTTCTCTCAAGCCGCGCTTTTCGTACTTTAAAAAAACTTCTTCCTTTACTGCCCCCGCGTCAAAGGTTCCGGCAAGCACGCCCAATGCAACATTATGATGATTTTTCATGAATTCATATCCAGACAGCATATCAATCGTCACCCCATGCTTCCAGAAGATATACCTTGGGATTAAATGGCTCATCGTCGACTCGGGGTCACCAAAGGCAAAACGCTTCCCTGCTAAATCTTTAACCGTTAAGATAGGACTGTCATCCCTGACAATAATCATGCCCTGAAAAGTTGGCTTTCCATGGACCTGCAAACGGGCCAGAAGGGGTCTTTTCCCATAGCGTGCAACCATCTCAACATAGCTTGCCGGACCCATATAGGCCAAATCGTATTCCCCGCTCCCTGCTTTGTCTATGTGGTCCCTGTAGTCTTTTGAGATGATTAATTCAATTGGGTGGCCCAGCTCCCTTTCCAGGAACCGGGCGAGGGGGGTGAATTTTGTAACCAGTTCAGTGGCAGAAAGGTAGGGATGAATTCCCAAAACGAGGGGCTCTTCGGCAAGCGCTGTTTCATCAAAGCAAAAAATGAGAGTGATCAGAAAAAAAACAGGATAGATGATGATCTGCTTTTTTATATTCATACACGCCTTTTTCAGCAGGTCAAAAAATAAAGATATGCTGTCTTGCTCACTTCACCATCTGTTGTAAGTTCCTAGTTTATTGAGTCAAGTCATAATAATGCAACTCATACGAATGCTCTCAAATGTATTCTTCAACTATTATCGTCCCGTTCTCACGAGACAGGCGTTTTTTCCTCCTCCTTGTCAGGCATATTTACTTTTCAGGCACGTTTCCTTTAATCTAAAGTATAATGCGTTAAAAAAAAGAGCGAGATTATCGTTTATAGTAAGGAGGATAGTACATGGTAACCATATCAGATGTAGCAGCAGAAAAAACGAAAGAGATACTGAACACAGAAGGGAAAGCAGAATGGGGTTTGCGGTTTTATACTGCTGGAGGCGGATGCTGCGGGCCCTCTTTCGGGATAGATATTGTTGAAAAACCCGTTGACGGAGATGAAGTGATTGAACAGGGCGGCTCAAAATTCTTCATTGATAAAGAAGCCCTGGAAAAATTAAATGGAATGACAATCGACTTTGTTGATGACGGACAGAGACAGGGTTTTATCGTAAATGACCCGAATCCGCCGTCTTCGTCATGCGGCTCAAGCTGCGGTTCTTCCTGCGGTACATAAAGCAGGCTTTTTAAAAGACACAGGAGGGATGGTGAGTAGTATGCACCATCCCTCTTTTTATGGTTCATTGCACTAGCCAGACGATAAAGCACCAAATAGCACGCACCAAAATACAAATAAATATCAAATAACAATTACCGAAGCTCCAAACTCCCAGAAATAATCATTTCGTGCATTGATCATTCTTATTTGGAATTTATTTGTATTTTGTCATTTGATTTTTGGATTATTCCTCAATGTATAGTGCCCTCCGGAGAGTCGTCACGCAGCCTTCTTTTTCTCATCAAATCCGAGGGCATGTACAGGGCAGACCGCAACGCATGATGAACATTTAATACAGTCACCGTCGGTCAGGGTACCAGATTTATTTTCATGGGGTTTCAACTCCATGGGGCAGACCTTTTCACAGAGGTTACAGTCTCTGCACTGTTCACTGACATAAAGGGGCTTTTTCCCTCTTGAAAACCAGTTTCCCAACGTTCCCATCGGACATATCTGACACCACGCACGTGGCTTAAACACTGCGCCCAGGACAATTCCAGCCATTGTGGTGATTGTTAATACGATAACAAAGGCCAGACCGATCCCGTATGAATCACCCCACGCATAGTATATCTGGATACCAAGTGACGCCATAAGCAGGGTCAGAATCACCGTTCTGAACCAGTTCGTTCTGAACAGCGGGGGAATCTTTAATTCTTTACTGATCTTATCAAGAAACAGATCATAGAAACTGCCTCTCGGACACATCCAGTCGCACCATGCCCTTCCCTTATACAAAGCTATGCCGACTGCACCGAACATACAGATCAACAGTGAAAATCCCAGCGGCGGATAAAGCCATCCGCCAATTAATACAAGTGGAAGAACCGCAGAGGTGTACTTCTGCAGTCGTGCTCTCTTTACTTTAAACTCCCTGAACATTTGAATTTCTCCTCTTTTTCCATTCCATAAACTCCTGTAATGTTTTCATGTCACACTTGCCTGCCCTTTTCTGAAACTCCGAGCATTCTCTCAGCGTTGCGCGATCTTCCTTATATTTCCCGTCTGTTTTCAGGTGGTCCCTCAAAAGGTCAAGGACAGCAATGTTTTTCGTTGAGAGTCTTTCACTGATCCTGTAGAATCTCAACTTCCCTTCCCTTCTTTCCTCCAGGAAACCACCCTTGTAGAGAAGGGAAAGATTCCTTGATATCATGGGCTGTGAGGCACCGGTAATTCCCATGAGCTGGCATACACTCAGCTCTTTCTTCCCGAGAAGCAACAATATTCTGATGCGCAGCTCGTCAGTTAATAATTTAAAAATATCTATCATGCTTTTCATATTTACATATTTACATATGTTTATATGAAAAGTCAAGGAGAAAATGAGGATGAGAAAATGCAGGGATGGTATAATTACGGGAAACCAATTCCGGAAAGGACCTTTTTTGAAAGACAGCGGGAAACGAGCAGCAAAGAACAAAACTGATTTTTATACTTACGGGAGCAGGTATAAGGGGATATTCGCCTGGATTTTTTCGACTGATCATAAAAGAATCGGCATCCTGTACCTGGTATCAATTATCACTTTTTTTCTTGCCGGTGTATCAATCGGATTCCTCATGCGGCTGGAACTGATTGCCCCCGGCCCGACAATCGTGACGGCCCAAACGTACAATTCCCTGTTTACCCTCCATGGGATCATTATGATCTTTCTCTTTATTATCCCGGGAATCACGGCATCCTTTGGCAATTTCTTTCTTCCCATACAACTGGGAGCAAAAGATGTGGCATTTCCCCGTCTCAACCTGCTTTCCTGGTGGCTCTATATTCTTGCCGGGCTTATAGCACTTTCAACGATCTTTCTTCCCGGCGGCCCGCCTGATACGGGATGGACCTTTTATCCTCCCTACAGCGTTAAAACAACAACAAATGTTTCTGTTGCCGCTCTCGCAGCATTTATCATCGGATTTTCATCTATTCTCACAGGACTCAATTTTGTGACCACCATTCACCGTTTGAGAGCGCCGGGGATGAAATGGCTTCGTATGCCCCTCTTCTCCTGGTCACTCTATGCAACATCCTGGGTACAGATCCTGGCAACACCGGTGCTCGCAATAACAGTACTTCTTCTCATCCTCGAAAGGTCCTTCGGCATCGGGTTTTTCGATCCTGTAAAGGGAGGTGACCCGCTCATGTTTCAGCATATGTTCTGGATCTATTCCCATCCCGCGGTGTATGTAATGATACTCCCGGCCATGGGGGTCATATCAGAGATAATCCCTGTTTTTTCAAAGAAATCGGTCTATGGTTACAAGGCGATAGTGGTGTCAACCATGGCCATCGCCGGGGTGGGCTACATTGTATGGGGGCACCATATGTTTACGAGCGGCATGAGTGACACCGCGAGAATGGTATTTTCATTTTTCACGTTCTTTGTTGCCGTTCCGAGCGGGATCAAGGTATTCAACTGGATAGCTACCATGTACAGGGGCTCCATCGTGCTTGCTCCTCCCATGGTGTATTCTCTCTGTTTTATATTCCTCTTCTCGCTTGGCGGGCTCACAGGGCTGGCTATGTCGTCAATTGCTGTGAACATACACATTCACGACACTGCTTTTATCGTGGCACACTTTCATTATGTAATGTTCGGCGGGACAGGATTCGCTTTTTTTGCCGCACTTCACTACTGGTTTCCGAAGATGTTCGGGAAGACATACAATCATAAACGCGCAACGATTGCCTGTTTTATCTTATTTGCAGGATTTAATGTTCTCTATTTCCCTATGTTTCTCCTCGGCTGGCAGGGCATGCCAAGACGATATTATGACTATCCCGCTGAATTTGCCACGGGCAGTTTGATTTCAACGATCGGATCCTGGATTCTCGTAGCTGGCGTGTTCCTGATGGTGTCCAATTTAATCAGAGGCCTGTTCCGGGGCGAAAAAGCAGAGAGCAATCATTGGGGAGGCACCACACTTGAGTGGCAGATTCCCTCTCCGCCGCCGGTGGAAAATTTTGACGAGATCCCGGTCATTACACAGGACCCGTATACAAGGAAACAGTAATTATATGAATAGAGAAGTGAGTTCTGAATTATCACAGAAACACCGCCTGGATTACGAAGGCTCAAAAATGGGCATGTGGATATTTCTCTTCACTGAGCTGCTCTTCTTTGGCGGGCTCTTTCTTCTTTACGCCGTGTATCGCTCAAAGTTCCTTACGGGATTCCAGGAGGCTGCAGTTGAACTGGACATCACCCTGGGCACCGTCAATACTCTGGTCCTTATTACGAGCAGCCTTACCATGGCACTCTCCATTACAGCAATGAAAAAGGGGATACCCCGACAGTCGGCCATATTTCAAATTCTTACGATCCTGCTCGGGTGTGCATTTCTCGTCGTCAAGTACTATGAGTGGAGCGAAAAATTCAGCCACGGGATCTGGCCGGGCTCTCCGGAGCTGGTCGGGCAGGGAAAGATTATTTTTTTCAGTCTTTATTTTGTGATGACCGGCCTTCACGGACTGCATGTTATTATCGGCCTGTTCATGTTTGCAGTTATTCTGATCTGGAGTGTTCAGAACAAAATCAATCAAAAGGATATTATCAAGCTGGAAAATGCAGGATTGTACTGGCATTTCGTTGACATTGTCTGGATCTACCTGTTTCCGCTCTTATATCTCATTGCATAGGGAATAGTACAATGACACAGAAAACACCTATCGGGAATCATACAGTCAGCTGCATGGCGAATATTTGTATCTGGATCGGCCTGCTGGTTCTAACCGGAATAACTGTTTATGTCGCAGGGATTGATCTGGGCAGGTTCGGCATCGTTGCAAATATCCTCATTGCCTCCGTAAAGGCAGGTCTCGTCCTCTATATATTTATGCACCTGAAGTATGAATCGAGAGTTTTAAAGTTCATGCTGACTTTTGTAGTTCTGACTTTAACGACAATCATCGTCCTTACATTTCTGGATGTTCTGTACCGTTACTAGAATGTATTCATTATTATTTATCCTGACAGACAGTATAAGCAGGTTCATCCTTCCGGAGGCTCACGTTGAGAGCAAGGGCTCCTTTTCTGCGGTCTCCAGCCTGACGGAAAAAGTGGACGATGCCTTTATGCTCATACTCATAATTTCACTTGTTCTGCTGGCGCTCGTCACTTTTTTCATGATTTTCTTTGTCATACGATATCGCCAGAAGAAAAACCCCGCCCCCAGTGAAGTCAGGGAATCTCTCCTTCTCGAAATCACCTGGACAGTCATTCCCACCATTCTTGTCTTCATTATGTTTTATGTCGGCTGGGCCAACTTCCTGACGCTGAGAGAGGTCCCGGAAGATGCCATGCCCGTAAAAGTAAAGGCACGCATGTGGTCCTGGCAGTTTGAATATGAAAATGGTCGAAAGAGCGATGTACTCAGGGTGCCCGCCGGACAGCCGGTAAAACTGCTCATAACATCCTCAGATGTGCTGCACAGCCTTTTTATCCCTGCGTTCAAATTAAAAGAGGATGCTGTCCCGGGAATGGAGACAACTCTCTGGTTCTATTCCGACAGGCAGGGGGAATATGATATCTACTGCGCCGAGTACTGCGGTGCAGGACACTCAGCCATGAATTCAAAAGTAGTGGTTATGTCCGGAGATGAGTTCAGCCTCTGGCATAGCAGGGGAAAAGAAAAAAAGGGGGAACCCGCCCCTCCTCCCGCAGTGACTGAACTCCTGGATGAAAACGGTTGCCTTGATTGCCACAGTCTGGACGGTACAACGGTTGCAGGCCCCACATTTAAAGGCATATTCGGCCGAAGTACTGTGGTGGTTACAGACGGGAAGGAACATGAGATTGTTCTAAATGAAGAATATATAAAAAGATCAATCCTCGCTCCTGGTGCAGATATCGTAAAGGGCTATCCGGAAATTATGCCCTCCTATGAAGGGGAACTTTCAGGGGAACAGATCGAAGATATCATTGAATATTTAAAGGGGTTACGATGAAGACAGTTTCCTTTCAGTCTTTCATGACCTGTCTGGAGCTGTGTAAGATCAGAGTGTCTGTTTTTTCTGCCCTGTCGGCAGCTACCGGGTATATTCTTGCGCGAGGTGAAATGAATAGTCTATTTGTATTGGCCGTCTCAGGGGTTTTACTCCTTGCCTGCGGTGCCTGTGCACTGAATCAGTTTCAGGAAAGAGACATTGACTCCCTTATGGAGAGGACAAAAAACAGGCCGCTGCCGGCAGGCAGGATGAGTCCATCCTCTGCGGTTTTTTTTTCACTATCATTTCTCCTTGCAGGGTTCACAATATTTTTTTTCTCGGGAAACCCTGTTCTGCCGGGACTGGGACTGCTGGCACTGCTGTGGTATAACGGCATATACACTACGTTGAAAAGAAAAAGTGCCTTTGCCTCTGTTCCGGGAGCGCTGGTCGGTGTCATCCCGCCTGTCATCGGATGGTCCGCCGCCGCCGGCAATGTCATGGATTACAGACTGTTCGCCCTCTGTTTTTTCTTTTTTATGTGGCAAATACCCCATTTCTGGCTCCTTTTTTTATCCCGCGCCGGGGAATATGAAAAAGCCGGACTGCCGTCCATGAGCACTTTTTTTACGGAAAGACAGATTGCAGGAATCACCTTTATGTGGCACCTTGCCCTGGCAGTAACCTGTCTCCTTATCCCCTTTTTCGGTGTCTCTACAGCATTCTTTGTGAATTGTATGCTGACAGCAGGTGCACTCTGGTTTGCCTGGCAAAGCACCGCGATACTGCGGGCACATGGACATGAAACTGCCTACATTCACTTGTTCAGGACAATAAATATCTATGCACTGCTCATCATGGTTCTGCTCAATTTTGACGCGGCATTCACAGGTCAGACAAATCTGTGGAGTAATGCAGGGCCCATAATTGCAAAGAATAATTACATATTCACTTCATTCCGATAACCATATTCCCATTTGATGTCCACCATCCAGTGCCATTCCGTACATACCTTTTCTTTCATTTCATTTCCGGCATTTCAGCCGCCGGAAACATATCCTGGCGCCCGATTAAAGTTTATACAGTAAAATCTCGAAATAATAGGCAGATAGCGTCAGAATTTCTATACATAAACGTATCAGATCTGTTACGGAGCGGAATATAAATTCGTGGTGAAAAAGAGGAAAGATCCTACTACAGCAGGAAACATTTTATCATCGCCCATGTTCAGGCGTTTTCTTGCGCCGATCATAGCGACTATGCTTTGTTTTACTGGTGCAGTCTACATCTTTGCCGTTCCCTATTTAAAAAACCTGGTCTATTTACTGGAAGAGAAGTCGGTCCAGACCAACCTGAAGAATATACATAAGCTCATCGAAGCGAATGCCCTCGCAATCGAGGCCTATAAAAAGTCGGTCCTGTCCGCCCACAAAAGACAGTTAAAAAATATTACCCTGTTCACGGAAACCTACCTGAAAAATAAATACGACCAGGTCCAGAAGGGGGTCATCTCAGAAGATGAAGCCCAGTTAAGAGCCCTTGAGGAACTAAGGGCTTTTCGCTATGGGAACAACGACTACGTCTGGGTTGCAGATTATCAGGGCTATTTTCTTTCCCACCCTGATCCCAAAATGAATATGGAGGATTTCTCACAGGTAAGAGATGTCTTTGGAAATCACATTCTCACTCCCCTGATCCAACAGGCCATGAAACACGGTGATGGATATAACAACTTCTGGTGGCAGCGCCTGGAAAACGATTTACCGGCAGAGAAACTCGCCTATGCAAAAATCTTTCCCCAGTGGGAATGGGTTATCGGGACGGGGGTCTACCTTGATGACCTTGAAACAGAAATTATCCTGCGCAAGGAAAAAATGGTTGAAGAACTGCGGCAGATCCTGAAGCCTATTTCGATCGCCGAAAATGGTTACATGTACATCTTTGACTCCTGGCACAACATTATCATTCATCCTGATGCTGATCTCGAAAATACTGACATGTCATCGTGGATAAATCCGTCCACCGGTAATATTCTCGCCGATGATATCATCGCTGCGGCGCATAAAAGCGATAACAGGGTTGCCTATAAATGGACCCGGCCTGACGATAAAAGACAGTACATTTATGAAAAAATTGACTGGGTGACCCATGTAGAGAATTTTGACTGGTTTGTCGTGGCTTCAGTTTATACAGATGAGCTGAACACCTCATCAGTCCACCTTCGCGACCGCATAGTCATACTGGCAAGTCTGGTTGTCGTATTTTCAATCATAATAATTTCCGTGCTCATGAGCAGGCTGCTTTCCCCTATTCGGCGATTGTCATACACCGCCGGTCTTGTTGGAGCAGGTGATCTTACTGCCCGAAGTGAAGTAAAGGGCGCAGATGAAATCGGCTTTCTTGCCAGCGCATTTAATTCAATGATTTCCCAGCTGAACGACATAATCGAAAAACTCGACCACAAGGTGCTGGAGCGGACCAATGACCTGAATCAGGCAAACAAAAAATTAACAGCAACTGTAGGAAAACTGGAGCAGCATAATTGGAGGGTATCCCAGTTAAATCAAATGGCGAAAAAACTTCAGTCCAGTCACTCTCTGGAGGAAATCTACATGGCTATACTGGAGTCTCTCTCAGGGCTTTTCCCACAAACTTCAGGGATCCTCTACATGTGTTACGCAAATGACCATAACACGCTGATGCTTAACCCCGTAATCAAGTGGGGAGAGCACAAACATGTGGTCCATGAACACTCACTCCACGACTGCCGGTCTATTAAAGAACGGAATGTATTCCTCTTTGATATGTCGGAAATGAATATTCATCCCTGTGAGCATATTCATGCCGACCCGCCCAGTGTTTCCCTCTGCATACCCCTTTCAGATCATGATGAAATACTCGGTATGGTAAATATCATATTTACGAATGTGAATAACAGACAGAAACCCCTGGAAAGAAAGCAGATGCTCGAAAACTGGCAGCGACTGGCAACGTCTGTGGAGGATCAGCTTGCCATGGCCCTGGCAAACATGAAATTAAGAGAAAAACTCCAGGACCTCTCGGTAAGAGACGGATTGACAGGCCTCTTTAACCGGCGCTATATGGAAGAGACCCTGGAACGGGAGTTCAATCAGGCCGATCGAAGTGGGCAGGCGCTGGGCATTATTATGCTGGACGTTGATTTCTTCAAACAGTTTAACGATACTTACGGGCATAAAGCCGGCGATGACGTCTTGGTTCAACTGTCGAATTTCCTTGCAAAAAGTATCCGCAGAGGTGATATCGTCTGTCGTTATGGAGGCGAAGAATTTCTCATGGTCCTGCCGAATACATCGATCGGCAAGACAGCCGAGAGGGCCGAGGCGATCAGGTACAGCGTGGAAAAAGAGTTAAAGGTCAGACACAATCGTGAATGGCTGCCCATTACCATATCTCTTGGTGTTGCCGCTTACCCGGACCATGGCACATCTCCGGAAAAAGTACTGAAGGCCGCTGATGATGCTCTGTACAGAGCCAAGGATCAAGGCAGGAACAGGGCCATCTTCGCATAACGGGAGCGAAATCACCTCATCTTCATTCAATATCTTCAGATTTCAATAGAAACATGTTCCCTCCATAGTGCTTCCCGCAGCAATGGAACAGTTTTATTATTTAAAGCGAGGATGACATCTGACACAGAGCATCATTAACTCTTCTTCCGCCAGAAGTCTATCATGTTCCGATGAATGGGGGTTATGACAGCTGACACAGGTAAATTCTCTGTCTTCAACAAGCGGGTCCTGCTCTGCATACACAGGATGTCCTGTAATGGGATGGTTTTTCCCCTTTTCCCGGATATTTGGATGACAGGAAAAACATGTTCCGATTATATCTGAAGGGAGGAAGAACGGAGAATTGCTGCCATGGGGATCGTGACAGGCTGTACATCCTGACTTGACCAGAGGCGCATGCAGGTGGGGCTTCTCCACCATTTCCTGAAGTCTGTGACATTCTACACACAGGGTAGAAATTTCCTTTTGCAGGAGTCGTTTATTGTTTGATCCATGGGGATTATGGCACATATTACACCCCTGCATGGCAACAGGTCCGTGAACATATTTGAATTCAGAGTGCTCTTTTTCCTTATTTATGTGGCACCGGTAACACAGCGGCGCCACTCTGGCCCCTTCCGCCATGGCATATTTTACCGGCCCGTCCAGTGAGAAATCTGTCTCCATGGGCTCAGCCTTGTGACACCTCAAGCATTCCCAGCTTACTCCTGCTTCCCTATGCTGATTCAGAAGTTCAGGGAACTCCCCGTTATGACAGGAATAACAGAGGCTGTCCGTGGGTCGGGCAGGCATCATATCAGCCATCTCAACATCCATACGATGACAGGTGCGGCAGGGACTTTCGTTCCTTTCACTATGGAATGGAGTAATCATATATTCCTCAGGTACAAGGATCCCCTCGAAGGAAAACGCGAAAAAAAAGTCAGTACGATAGATGACACTGTTTCCATCTTTAATTACAATCAGGTTGCTTTTCCCATAATGAAGGGGGATTCGGATGTGGATAGAATCGTCATAGTTATTGATAACCAGTTTTTCCGATATCACAGAATCTCCGTTAACCGTAATAGAATAAGGTTCAGGTGAACCTGATAGTTCACCAACCCAGGTAACATGGGGCACCGATGACCAGATCTTCTGAATATCTGCTTTTGCTCCTCCTGCATCCCCGGAGACAGGAAGAGGTGACATGGATACCACCAAGACAATTATGAAGCTCGCTAATATTAAACCTGTGTTTATTCTCATAGTAGGCATCTATAGAGGTGTTCAGAGTGCAACGCACTATCTGATACTGATAGTCTACAGAGAAATTATTTCCACCTCTGCTCATAGAGCGTCATCAGTTTGTTCACCGCCAGTTTATTGAATCTGTTTGCTTTATCATTATCTCCCTTTTCTTCGTATATTTCGGCCAGAGTAATGATAACTTCAAGGCGTGGTTCAGCAGCAATAAAGGCTTTCTCCAGCTCCACAAGGGCTTTATCGATTTCTTCTCTCCTGTAATAGACCAGGCCGATACCCGCGATAGCTTCATCAGACTGCGGGTTAATCTTTAAAGCTTCTTTGAATGAAACTTCCGCCTCGTTATATTTCTGGGTTTTTAGAGAGGCGAATCCCAGACCAACATGGGCCTCTATCAGCTGGGGCATGAGTTTTACAGCAGTAGAAAATTCTCTGACAGCCTGACCGTACATTTTTTTAGACTGCATGATTCTTCCGTAATTAACTCTCCTGATGTATTCTTTCTCTTCCTTGCTTTTTACAATATTTTTTTTAGGCTTCAATGCGTTGATCAACTTCTCTCTGTCCCACTCGCCCAGCAGGAATTTAATGTTGCCTTCAACTATTTCGCGTATATTGTAGGTGTACGGTATGACCTCATGCAGTCTTCCCATATCGTCTGACAGAACAACCAGAGGCATCATGAAAACGCCGTATTCATTATATGTATTCCTTTGCCTGTCATTGTAGACCGCTACATTCAGACTTGCATTGGCCATATACTTTTTGACGACATTTATCTTCTGGCTGTCGCTGTAGACCCCTACAATATCCAGTTTTGTCTTGTATTGTTCAGCCAGATCAGACAGCGTTGACAGAAGGGCAAGTGAACGTTTTTTTCTGAAGTCCGGCCTTACTGAAAAGAAGAGAATGGCCGCAGGTTTTCCATTGCCGGGAGTAAAAGATTTAGGTGAAAGTCCGTTCACGGCAGACAACTCTATTGACGGCAGTTTCTGCCCTCTCTTGATGTTCTGCAGAATGCCTGAATCTTCTTCACCGACAGCGCCGTGGCCTGCCACTATGAAGGACAGTAACAAAATGACGGCTGTGCATGTGCTAAGGAATATTTTCATGCTTTTCTTCTCATATCAATAGGATGCAAAAAAATCATTTATTTGTAACCTCACTGATCCGGTCATAGTTTCTGGGTTTGTGGCATCCCACTACACAACTTCCGCCCGTCGATGTCTTGGTATACTCAATAGTAATGATAAAGCTTCGCTCAAAGGGCACTTTCTTCCGGATGTGTTTTTCCTGGTCCGAGGCATGGATATCGTGACAGGTCTTGCAGTTTCTGCCTTTCTTCTTCCGGTTTACATGCAGATAATGAAGGTTTGTCCTGCCGTTCCTGAACTCGGTGCTCTCAGATTTTTTATTGAGCACGATCTCCGGACTGTGGCAGTTAAAGCAAAGGGCATAATTATCCATATTGAATGAATCGGCGTATTTTTCAGAAAATTTTGACCGTAACAATTTCCGGTTTTGAGACCCGTGGGGCAGGTGGCACTGGGCACAGTCATTGGTACGAATAGGGCCGTGTTTGTGGATACTGCCTGTTATGAGCTCTTTCATTTTTTGATGGCAGGAGAAACAGATTTCTTTTAGAGGCTTCCGGAGTTGTTTTTTGTGATTCGTCGAATGGGGTGTATGGCATATAATGCATTCACCTTTTTCAACGGGGTCATGTTTGACGGTCCCCTTTTTTATCTGATCTACAATTTCCGGATCAAGCTTGTTGTGGCAACTGAGGCATAGTTCTTTATAGGGCCGGTCTGTAGATATGTAGTTGCCTTCTTCATCTTTTTTGCTGCGGAGATGGTATATCGTTGCAGAACCGTGAGGGTCGTGGCATATGGTGCAGTTTTTTGACACAGGTTCATGAACATATTTGCTGTTATATTCCTCTTGTCTGACTTTATGGCACCTGAAACAGAGATCCTTTCCACTGTCAAGCAGTAATGCCTTATTTTCCGAGACATGAGGTGAATGGCAGGCAATACAGTCACCGTTCTTAAGAGGCGTATGAAGGACCTTATGGCTGGTTTGGTCCTCTCCGTGACAGCCCTCGCAAAGACCTGCGATGGATCCTCTTTTCAAATGGAACTCAAGGTCCGATCCGTGGGGATCATGACAGGCCGTACACTCCCTCTTCTTCACCGGGAAATGGACATACTTTGCCTTCCAGATCATGCTCTCCGCATCCTGATGACAGCTGAAACAGAGATCCCCGCCAAAGTATTGAACAAAGTAACTGTTTTCGCTCCCATGAGGATTATGGCACTTGACACAGGAACCTTCTTCCCTTAGTGGTCCATGAAGGAATTTATCTTTTTTCAGAGTTGAGTGGCACTCACCTGTTGCGCATGCCGTCTTCTGCTCAACATATTCAAACTGAAGAATGTTATCTTTATTTGCAGTATGACATTGGGTGCATTCTCCGGTGAGGTCACCTTCGCTGTGGAGATAATAGGGAATATATTCTTCAGGATAGGATGGGTCAGCTTCTTCGAGAGCAAAAAATATTTCAAGAGTCTCGGAAACCCCCGTATCAGACAAAAGACTGATGGTGTTTTTTCCTTCAGCCAGCCTGATATCCTGAGCAAACAGATTTTCCACTTCAGATACTGCATAATTCGATTCCCCTGAACTGTTTTCAACCTTCAGGGAGTGTTCCCCGCTGCTCCCCTTTTTTCCTATAACCCTTACCCTGGAAACAGAAACAACAGCTTTGTCTACAGGATAGATAAAATGAGCCTCCGATGCATTCACAGGAGGTGAAAACATAAGAATGCTCCACAGTAAGGGGAGAAGAAACAAAAATGTTCCCATCTTTTTTATCATCACTAAAATACCACCCATGTTTATGTATATCTATCGGTTATTGCTGATAAAACATTAAGGGACAAAGCACATTCCCATCTCATCGGACATCGGAGACTCTGACAGGTCAACCGCTCAGATAAAACCTACTTCCATCTCTGCTCATACAAACTCATCAGTTTTGAAACAGCCAGTTTGTTCAGCCTGTTCGCCTTTTCATGATTTCCCCTGCCTTCATATATTGAAGCCAGAGCAATGACAACCTCAAGGTGCGGCTCGGGAGCGATGAACGCTTTTTCCAGTTCCACTAATGCAGTATCGAGCTCATTCCGTCCGTAATAGGCCAGACCGAGTCCGGCAACAGCATCATCAGACTGCGGGGAAATCTTTAACGCCTCCCTGAATGCAGCTTCCGCCCTGTCATATTTCTGCGTTTTGAGCAGGGTAAGGCCAAGACCTATATGGCCCTCGATAAGCCTGGGCTGAAGTTTCACCGCTGTAGAAAATTCTCTGATGGCCTGACCATACATTTTCTTTGCCTGCATGATCCGGCCATAATTAACTCTCCTTATGTATTCCTTCTCTGTCTTGCTCCTGACGATATTACTTTTTGGTTTCAATGCGTCGATTAACTCATCCCTCCCCCATTCACCCAAAAGATACTTTATATTTCCGTCCACAATATCCATTATGTTATAGGTATAGGGGATTACTTCATGAAGTTTCCCTTCCCCGTCTGTCATGACAACCAGAGGCATCATGAACACACCGTAGGTGTTATAGACTTTTTTTTGACTGTCATTGTAAACCATGACATTTAATGTAGAAAGATCCATGTAGGTCTTTACGGTACTTATTTCCTGACTGTCACTGTAAATACTTACAATGTTAATCTTTGCTTTATACTGGTCTGCAAGAACCGACAGCGTAGACAGAAGAGCAAGGGAACGTTTCTTCCTGAAATCCGGCCTTACTGAAAAGAACATGATGACCGAGGGCTTCCCGTTCTCCGGCGTGAACAACCGGGCATGCCCTCCGTTAATAGATGGTAATTCTAATGACGGGAGTTTCTCGCCTCTTTTGAAGTTTTGCAGAATACTCAGTTCCTCTCCATTAACAGAGCTCCCAATGGACAGGGCAACCAGGAAGATCGTAATTACTGCTATGTACGCATACAAGCTGCTTTTTCTCATATTATTTATTCCACGGACTATCAGTGTACTCATTCTCTGACCGGTCGTATTTCCCGGATTTCCAGCTCCGAAACAGAGATCCTTGCCGCTGTCCACATTTTTTTTCATGTCATCATCAGACGACAATACAGTTTTTCATATATTGTTATCGGTTAACATCACTAAAAAGTTAATTGAGGAAGTATAAAGCAGAACAAACCAACTTGAGCGTTCAGGCTTTTATTAAAGAGTTTTGTATATTTATCAACAATTTACCCTGTTAGCAGCCTGCACCGCTCATCGAAAGGAAAGGAATGTAAATAATTTCACTTCTTACACCCTTTATTACCCAAAAATTTCGGCCTTATCGAGCATAGTGATAGAAGGCTGAAGCTGCCCCGAAATGATGGACACCCCGAAAGACGGTCCATCAGCAGGGGGACAATTGCAATCGCACTTGTCTCGTTGCTCACGGGAAAGGCAGCGAGAAGGGATGTGCGGTGTCCGGTGAGATCACCCTTACAGGCCGTATACTTCCTGTTGGGGGGATCAAGGAGAAGCTTCTTGCAGCACGACAGGCTGGCGTAAATACTGTGATCATACCGTCAAAAAACAGGGTTGAGTATGACAGCCTGACTGAGAATATAAAGAAAGAGATCGATATTCATTTTGCCGATAATCTCGATATAATGATCAATACCATACTCGTGAAGTAGAGACAGTATTCTGTCGGTTCCCCACACTAAGTCCATTTAAATTGCAAATAATTTCAGGCAATTGACAATCTTCTGGTTGATTTTTTCAACTAAGACGTAAGGGATAGCGTAAAAACCGGATTTCCTGAAATCTTCCATATACGCTGGAAATTGCATATCACCACTACAGGCAACCCGGACTCATCCTTAACGATAGCTTCGTTCTGGTCTATTGACATGAGCAGATCACAGGGACGAAGGAGAGAGCCGTTATAACCAACTTTTTTTAACCGCTCTATCTTCCTTTCAGAAAGCTGCCGGCACATGCTTTCATTGATGAGCCCCTTTTCAAAGGCATCTGCAAGATCAACCCGTTCGTATAACTTGCCGGTTTGCTGGGCAACCCAATGGTCGGGGCCGTTGTAGTACCCCCTGATTGTTATATAGTTATGTGATTTTTGCAGTGCCGGATTCCCTTCAGGATCAACGATGCTTCTATGGGACTTGTAACGCCTCATGTCTCTTGATTTTTCTATCTTGCGGCTCCCGGTCATATAAATTGCTCTTACATAAGCACATAATATTCCCAGCCTGGTAAGCTCATGAGCAATGGCAAACTCTTCAAAAGGACTGTTTATCCCGTTTTCTCCGACCAGCGTGTGATAATAAGGGTCTTTTCTGGACGGCAATTCACCAACCCGTGAAGTCTCCCAAACAAGCCTTACATTGTCTTTGGTGATTGTGTAAAATGTCTCGGTTCTCCCAGGTAATTTAATAGAAGGTGTTCTTCTCCACCGCTCCGGGAGGAAATAATCGAACAGCCGGGGGTCGTTCCCCACAACCCATAGGCTCCCTCCGGTACTTTCAGCATGACCATAGATATAAGGAACTCCAAATACTTCCTCTTTGCTCAAATGGGCGGGGACTCTTCTCGGAGTGTACCGGTTTGTCAGACCGCCAAGGTATGACTGTCTTCTTTCTTCCTTTATTTTTTCTTCGTGCTCTGGTGTGCGGAGAAGAAGTTCATAATCAATAATCGAATACTTTCCATTTTCTATGAGCGTGTAGAGATATTTTGTTTGCTCTACTGCTGCGCTTGCATGATGCTTTTCACTTATTGATATCACATGTTTTATGTCAGTTTCAGAAATAATAATATGTTCAGGTTTTGAATCCGCCACCAGATAGCCTTTTTTCTCCACGTCTGATATAACTGACTTATCCAGTGTTTTAAGATGTTCTATGCGTTCTTCATTGTCAATAGATATCAATTCGAAGGCTTCAGGCAGGTTCAGTCCCTCTATCCAGCGGTAAACAAGTTTATACTGTTTCAGGATGTCCAGGTCAATTCCGGGGTGTCTCGCCTTAATACGTTGAATCTTTGATCTTGACCTCCCGCTTTGCCATAATTGCAATTGTTCAGGCGGTACATATATAGCCAACGGTAGTTGAGTGGCAATTTTGAAATCCTCAAGACCGCAATTTCCTTCACGCATCTCCTCAACAAGTGAGAACTCTTCCCAGGGGCTGTTAAACTCTGCATTACAAAACTCTTCCAGTGTGTGTGTGTCCAGAGGAACGTCTTCTCCTACACGACAGTGCTTGACAACGAGATTGAGACTGATTCCATCAATATTTTTTGTAGGGACCTTATAGACCGCGCCTGTTCCTAGAAGTCTTATTTTATGTTTGTTGAACCAGCTTTTTTCAAACCAGTTGTTGATTTCAAGTTGTTTCAGATATTTTTCCGCGTATCTTGTCAAATATAGATCACCGCGGTCAGGTGTCTTAACGTGTGTATAAACGACGCTTAATACATTTGTTAGTAACTTAGCCTGCATAGAAGACTCCATGGCAATTCTTATCGTTTTTATACGGCGAAACTATGATACAAATAAGCATGGTCTTTCTTTTATTCAATAATCATGATACTGTGCAAAAATACCTTTTTGTCTTTTATAATGCCTGTTTATTCCCTGTAAACTCAATATCACAGACAGGCAAGACTATTAATGCCTGCTGATTCCAGACGATGAAAAACTGACCCTGAAAAATCTGGAATATTTCATGTGCAAGGAAGGATACGAGGTGACTTCCGCAAAGAGCGGTTCGGAAGCCCTGAAAATCCTTGAGAAAGAGGATGTTGATGTTGTGTTGACAGACCTTCGCATGCAGGGAGTTGACGGTATGGGTGTGCTGGCCAAATGCAAAGAACTTTATCCTGATTCAGAAGCTATCAAAATTACCGCATATGCGTCTCTGCCTTCTGCTATTGAAACAATGAAGATGGGCGCATATTATTACATAGCCAAGCCTTTCAAGATGGACGAGGTCAAAAGGAATCATTTTGTTCAACTGGCTCTTGTTTACTGATACCATCTAATAACCAATGCTGGACAATGAATCTGATATTGAGAATCTATCTTACTTATCAATATTCGGTAATGAAGTCATAACTGGTGATTGTCAGATTAAGTCTATAAGAAAGGCAGAGCCATTTTGACCCTGCATTGTATTTTGGTTGGGTGTAATTTGATAATCTTAAATACTGCAAGCTGAAAAAGCTTCCTGTGCTACTCGTTCAATCTCCAACGCTTGGTTATACGATCTATTCCCTCGTTCTTTAATTCATAATGTGACAAAAGTATTTAAGAGTATAATAATATC
>CALZGI010000044.1 GCA_945786855.1 Thermodesulfovibrionia bacterium
CGTTATTGCCGTCATACCGAGAGGTGACATATCAACAAGGACCTTTCCTGTGAAAATAAGGGTTAATAACGGAAGGTCCCTCATAGAGGGAATGGAAGCGAGAGTAACACTTCCCACCGGAAAAAAAGAAAAAGCCCTGATTGTCCCCAGAGATGCAGTTATTACTGCAATGGGAAATAGTTTCGTCTATGCAGTCAATGATACCAAGGCCGCAATGATCACTGTGACCGTAGTCGGATATAACGGAATGACTGTCGGAATTCGGGGAGAGGGTCTTTCAGAAGGAATGAAAGTCGTTGTAAAAGGAAATGAAAGGCTGCGGGAAGGTCAGGCAGTCATGATACAACAATAAAGAAAAAAATCCCAAAATCTAAACACCAAATAACAAGTAAATCTCAAATCACAATGATAAAAACCTCCATATCAGAGTCAATCTGTCCTGGTTTTAAACATTTGGTCATTTGGAATGTATTTGCAATTTGTAATTTGATATTTGGCATTTCATAAAAATGGATATCGTACAATTCTCAATAAAAAAACCTGTTACCGTGATCGTCGGGATTATCCTTGTCGTCCTTTTCGGGCTGATCGGCCTGTTCCAGATGCCCTACCAGCTGAGCCCCGATGTAACCGTACCTGAGATCGAGGTAAAGACGATCTGGCCGGGAGCTACTCCCTATGAAATAGAGCGAGACATTATCGAGGAACAGGAAAAGGCCCTGAAAGGAATTCCCGGTCTTACCGAAATGGAAAGTTCTTCCCTGAATAACCAGGGCTCGGTGACCCTGCGGTTCAGCATAGGGACCGTAGTTGATGAAGCCCTTCTCAGGGTTTCGAACAAGCTCAATGAAGTCCCCTCCTATCCTGAAAATGTGGAAAAACCTGTCATCAATGCGACCGGCGCCGCAACATCTCCGGTCATCTGGATAATCATGAAGTCGAAGGAGGACAATCCGAACCCTGTCGGCACGTACAAGACTTTTTTTGAAAATGAAGTACGGCAATATCTGGAACGAGTTGAAGGAGTTGCAGACCTCTTCATCGGCGGCGGCAGAGAACGGCAGATGCACATCATAATTGACCCCGGAAAGCTTGCCTCCTACAGCCTCACCACTAAGGACCTGATTAATATTCTGAGGGTAGAAAATATTGATGTATCCGCTGGAACGATGGGTGTGGGGAGAAGGAATTACCGGATCAGGACTATCGCCCAGTTCAAGTCCCCCGGGAATATTGAAGACATTGTCATTCAATCGGACGGATTGAGACGTATTAAAGTCTCCGATGTTGCAAAGGTCAGCTTCGGTTATGAAAAGAATACGGTGGCCATGATCCACAATTCAAAAGACGGTATGGCCATCGGCGTAAAACCCGAACCGGGGACCAATATTCTTGATATGACTGCACGAACCCAGGAAGTGGTGAACTGGTTGAACACGGAAAAAATGGAACCACAGGGGATCTACCTTGACTGGGTCTATGACCAGAGGCCCTATATACAGGGTGCAATTGACCTTGTAAAGAGGAACATTCTGATTGGAGGTGTGCTTGCTATTGTGGTTCTCCTTATTTTTCTCAGGAGTCTATCTTCTACGATAGTCGTTGCAACAGCCATCCCGGTCAGTGTGATCGGTACGTTCATAGTAATGCATGCCTTCGGGAGAAACCTCAATGTAGTAAGTCTTGCAGGTATTGCCTTTGCCGTCGGCATGCTTGTAGACAACGCTATTGTCGTACTCGAAAACATAGACCGCCACAGGGGCATGGGCAAAAACCCCTTCCAGGCATCCTATGACGGAGCTCGGGAGGTATGGGGAGCCGTGCTTGCGTCAACGCTCACAACGGTAGCCGTATTCCTCCCCGTCGTTTTTATTCAGGAAGAAGCGGGACAGCTCTTCAGGGACATAGCCATCGCAGTCAGCTGCGCTGTCATTCTCAGCCTATTTGTCTCTGTTTCGGTGATCCCCATGCTCTCGGAAAAACTCTTCAGTACCATTGGGAAAAAGAAAAAAATAAACAAAAAAACGGCTCTCACATCCCTGGGCGACAGTCTTGTTCAGATGATTATGAAACTGGTAAACCTCTCAATCGCCAGTCCCCTGTCGAGGATCGTGACCATTGTTCTGCTTACCGCTCTTTCAATACTGTCAGCCTGGATGTTGATACCCAAGATGGAATATCTTCCCCAGGGAAACAGGAATCTTGTCATCAGCCTGCTCATTCCGCCTCCCGGCCTCTCCTATGAAGAAAACAAGGAGATAGGCGATAATTTTTTCAGTGCTACAAATAAACATATAGGGAAGGACCACGAAGGAATGCCGTCGATCCAGAACATGTTCTATGTCGCCTCCGGCAGATTTAATATAGCTGGTGCGACAAGTGAGCGCATACAACGTGCGGGAGAATTGATCCCCCTTTTTATGCGACATATAAATTCCATTCCCGGCATGTTCGGTGTCAGCATGCAGGCGGGCATTTTCCAGACCAGGCTGGGCAGGGGCAGAACCGTCGAGGTTGATGTAACCGGTGATGACATGAACCAGCTCGTCTCAA
The DNA here is from genome assembly GCA_945786855.1 of Thermodesulfovibrionia bacterium. Taxonomy (GTDB): domain Bacteria; phylum Nitrospirota; class Thermodesulfovibrionia; order UBA6902; family UBA6902; genus CALZGI01. The sequence goes on from CALZGI010000044.1 coordinate 2,554, forward strand.
CAGCCGGGGCCATGTTTGGTATTATCAAGCAGGAGATGCCTGAGGCACAGATACGGCCCCTTCCTTCACTTGAACTTCTTTATCCCGAAGTGAGGCTGCAGCCCATACGAGACCGGCTGCGCGCTTCCGGGATGAATGCAGAAGATTTCGGAATAAGCCTTGATGTTCTTATGGACGGAAGAAAGATCGGGGAGTTTAAGGAAGAGGGCAAGAAAAAAATAGACCTGATTCTAAAAGCCTCTGAGTCAGATATCATGACTCCCGAGGATTTATACGATTCAATCATTGCCACGCCTGGAGGCAGGACAGCCCCGGTTTCTTCATTCGCCGCGCTCGAGAGGACTGCAGGGATCACTGAAATACGACACCTGGAACGGAAACGGACCTTTACCCTTCAGGTCACGCCTCCGGCAAATATCGTACTTGAAGAGGCCATGGATATCATAAGCAACAAGGTAATTCCCCGGATACGCACAATGGGCCTCGTAAAAAAAGGCGTTGCTGTATCGATGAGCGGAGTGGCTGACAAACTGAAAGAGACAAGGCAGCTCCTCCAGTGGAACTTTGTCCTGGCCGCTGTCATATCTTATCTGCTTATGTCAGCGCTGTTCGGAAATTTCATTTACCCTCTAATAATAATGTTCACAGTACCTCTTGCAGGCGCAGGCGGGCTCATGGGACTCCGCCTTGTGGATGCCGTCATTGCACCCTCCCCGCTCGATATCCTCACCATGCTGGGATTTATCATATTAATAGGTGTTGTTGTCAACAATGCAATCCTTATTGTCCACCAGGCACTGAACAATGTCCGCCATCACAACATGAACTACAGGGAAGCGGTTGTTGAATCAACAAAGTCCCGCCTGAGGCCGATTTACATGAGTGCAACCACAAGTATCTTCGGCATGCTTCCACTGGTAGTTGCACCGGGGCCCGGCTCGGAACTCTACAGGGGCCTTGGAAGTGTCATCCTCGGGGGTCTTGCTCTTTCCACCGTTTTCACGATCTTCGTCATACCTTCTCTTCTGATGTTTTTTATTAAGATGGAAAAAGTAAAAAGTTCACCGGAACACAAATAAATAATTATCTTCAACTATGTGCCTGAAATCCTAATATAGTCATACTCCAGCTGAAAGCTCAAGAATCAAATAAAATCAGCCGTAATAATAAATGTAATCTTTATTTATGGTTTAGAAGCAGTTCCTGGATAAACCAGTTAAGACAGGGAGAGTGGTTTCCATTTGATCAGGATATCGGACATCTTTAAAAAAGCATGTAGAAGAGATCATAGCGCTCAAGGCAACGTGAAGGGGGCAAAGTCTTTTCTTCAGCCTGAACAGCAGGGAGCGCCCGAAAGCGCACATTCAATTATGTCCCCGCATCCAACAAGAGAGACTCTTCAGGAGAAGCAGAGTACAAAGAAAAAAGACCATCAAATGATGTGGGATCTTCTGGATCATTACGAGAACACCTCATAGAGGGAACATATGCAAGAATTAAAAAAGAAATTGTGGGCAGTCGGCGGCGGCAAAGGAGGAGTCGGCAAGAGCGTTGTGACACTTATGCTTGGAGCTTCGCTTGCGAGGCAAGGCAGGAAGGTTATCCTCGTCGATGCAGACCTTGGAGGGAGCAATCTTCATACCCTTGCCGGGATAAAGTATCCTCGGCACACCCTTGAAGATTTTCTGAACAGGGACAGGGAGAACATTGAAGATATCATACTCGATACCCCCGTAGACAACCTCCGGTTAATTTGTGGGGCCGATGATATACTGGGACTGGCAAATCCGAAATACTCCCAGAAAATGCGCTTATTCAACCATCTCAAAAGACTTGACGCAGATTATATGCTCCTTGATCTCGGTGCCGGCATCTCGTACACAACAATGGATTTCTTTCTTTATGCTCCCAACAAGATCGTTGTTTTAACACCCCAGGCTACATCAATACAAAATGCCTACGGATTTATAAAGGCCAGCCTTTACCGCGGACTAAGCAGAATATTCAGCAAAAACGCGAGAGGGCTTGACCTCATTAAGCGCGCCAGTTCATACAAAGAAGATGATCGGATTGAATCCGTAGAAATGCTGATAGAGGCATTCAAAATGCTTGGAGAAGAAGAGAAATCTATGTTGACTGACTTTCTCGAAAACCTTAACATTCATCTGATAGTGAATATGGTCAGGGGGAAGAAAGAAGAAGAGATAGGAAACATTGTCAGTACGGTAGCCGAAAACTATCTGAGCCTGACGCTCGAACACCTTGGCATAGTAAAGCACGATGATGTGCTTGCCACATCAATAAACAGCATGGGCAGATTCCTGGAAGAAAAGAGAAGCTCTCGAGCCGTAACCTGTATGGACAGCATTGCCCGGAGCCTTATGAAAATCAATTCACAGTTCGAGAGCAATTTATCAGCACCCTCGACACCTGAGGCCCCCGTTCCGAATGAAGATTCGAAGACTCTCTTTTCAGCCATTATGACCCATCGCCAGCATGGATAGCCCGAAATAAGAATAGAACCGCCTGAACTGATGCTGTTCCCTTTTACAATCTGCCTTCATGGCCTTTCACACCGATCAGGTGATAAAATACTTTTTGTTTGTTAATTTTTCTGGATACATTGAACTATGCTCATATTTCTGTTTATCGTTACAATATTCAGTACAGCAAATGTCTATTTTTTCCTGAAGATTTCAGCAATTCTTAATTCAGGGACTGCTGTAAATGTTTTCATTGGAACGGTCATTTTATTTATGGCATTATCACCGGTTCTGATTCCTGTCTACAGCCACAAGGGGACTGACAGAGCTGTCACGATCTTTTCTTATGCGGGCTATTTATGGCTCGCGTTTCTTGTCCCTTTTTTCTCCATCGGCGTTCTTCTTGATTTATATAATGTCGTCATAAAATATAGTGGTTTGTTTATCGAAGGTGATATTAACTCATTCACGCTCACCACAACTACGGCCTTCCTTGTTTCTTTCATGCTCTCAGTGGCAATACTTATCTACGGATATTTTGAGGCAAAGAATGTGCGGGTTGAACGGCTCGTGATGAGAACACATAAACTTCCGGCAGGCACAGGTAAAATACGAGTTGCCCAGATTTCAGACCTTCATCTCGGAGTCATTGTGCGAGAAAGCTTATTAAACAGGGTGATAAAGATAATAGACCGTGAAAGCCCCGATATAATTGTGTCAACAGGTGATCTCCTCGACGGGATCACCAGGCATGTGGATCATCTTGCAGCAAGACTGGGGGAAATGCAGGCAGGCCTTGGCAAATACGCCGTATTCGGCAACCATGAAATATATGGCGGGATAAAGAAAACTGCTCAATTTATCAAAGACGCAGGATTTACACTTCTGAGAGGAAAAGGGGTGACTGTAAAAAGTTCCATTACTATTGCCGGTGTAGATTTTACGGGAGGGGAAGCCCGAAGGCACAGAAAAATCTCTCCACCGGCAACTGAACATAAGATTCTCTCCGGCCTGCCGTCAGACCTTTACACCATTCTTCTGAAACACCGGTCCGATATTGAAGAAGAAAGCATCGGCCTGTTTGATCTTCAACTTTCAGGACATTCCCACAAGGGGCAGATATTTCCCATGAGCCTCGCGACGATGTTCCTGTTCTCCTATCACACAGGGTTTCACAGGCTGAAAAAGGGATCGGCCATTTACACAAGCCGTGGCACCGGTACCGCCGGCCCACCAATCCGCGTTCTTTCAACTCCGGAGATTACTATTATTGACATTGTTCCTGAGTAATTCACCATGTAATAAAGCCGTGACATTGAGGGTGAACCTCGATAAAACACTTTTGAGTCGGAATGGTAAAATAAATATACTGAACTATTTCTTCTATGGCCTCTTTCACTAAATGCAAAAGCAATCCAATGAGGAATTTCCGAACATGAACAGGAAGTCAACAAAAAAACCGCTGATGACAGGCAGTATTGTGCTGCTCCTGTTGATTATTGTTTCCGCAATTTTTGCCTTTCTTAATTCCCGAAACCATTCATCCTCAATCGTACAGGAAGGAACAGTTCTGCACAGTTCTGAATACCCTTCTAAGGACAGCCACCCTGCATCTACTTCTTATAGCCGCTCAACCTCAAATGTAATGGAAGACAACAAATCATTGGAGACGTTCAGGGAGACCGCCATTTCTCATAAAAATGACACCGGCATCAATACATATACTGCTTCCCCGGGAAATACATACGAGCAGAAAAAGATTTCCGGAAAAGAGAGTGAACGATATGAAAGCATGCAGGACGCAGGGAGCATTGTTTCAGCAGATTCACCGGAGATTGAGAAAACAGACCAGGGGGATCCTGATACTCCAGTCGACAGGGGCACATGGAAATACGATGACAGGAATTACTCGCTCCCTTCAGAAGAGGGAGATGACGAAAGTCCTGACCAGGAGGATGATCTTGAGGAAGAGGAACCGGCGAATCAGCGTATCGCCGTATCGAGAGGGCTGGTATCAGGCAGTATGAATGAGGGAGTAATGAGCATCACTATATTCGTTCTGGCTGACAACACTATTACCGGGGCTCTCCTGATTAAGGAAACTATCCCCCGTGGATGGGACGTCGTTGAAAGTACACTCTGGTATGACAACTTCGATTACCAGAGCGGCAAGATAACGTGGATGTTCCAGGGAGACAATGTAGTGAGCAGGATAATTAAATATAATATTAAGAAGATCGAGGATGTTAATAGAGGCAAAATCTTTCACGGTCAATTCTATTACAATGATATCGGGGGAAAGGCGGATGGAGGGGATATAACGGGTTTTAACGGTCAATGAACTCCCGGAAGTTTAATTGAGACATGAATAAGAAAGTGCCTTAAGGAGGGGAATCATGGTAGTCAATATCAATCAGAGCACTCTGTCTCTGGAACAGGGAGACATAACACAGCAGGATACGGAGGCTATAGTAAATGCTGCCAATAAAAGCCTGAAGGGAGGCGGCGGTGTTGACGGTGCGATCCATCGTGCAGGCGGACCGCAGATCCTCAAGGAATGCATCCAGATCGGTGGCTGTGAAACAGGGGAGGCGGTCATAACGGGAGGCGGCAACCTGAAGGCCCAATATGTCATTCACACTGTCGGGCCCGTTTACAGAGACGGCCTGCACAGGGAACCTGAACTGCTGGAAAATGCATACCGCAATTCCCTGAACCTTGCTTCTTCAAAGAGGATAAAAAGCATAGCCTTCCCATCCATCAGTACCGGCGCATACAGATATCCTCTCGAGGGCGCTTCAGAAATTGCTCTGAAGACATCTATAAATTATTTAAAGGCACATTCTGATATAGAGATGATCCGTTTTATACTCTTTGGACAAAGTGCGCTCAAAGTGTACAGTGATACATTAAACCAGCTCACGCAGCCTTGATTGTTCATGTTGTTCATTCCCCGAGACCTTGTGATGGAAGAAAGACTCAGGCTTCCATTTTCATATACATGGCCCCGACTGCCTTGCTTTGGCTCCCGGGAGACAGCTGCTTTACCGTGCTGCCCCTGCCTGCAAGCTGGCGATAAACATATGCATAGGCAACCATGCTGGCAGGGATGGTTGCAAAAAGCCCTACAAGGAAAACAAGGGCACCTGCCAGATTTATCAGACCGAGCAGAGATCCAAAAAGAAACAGATTCCACTTTGCATCGGCAGTAGCACTGCTGCTGGCCTTCAAGGCATTAATCGGGCCAAGTCCCTCGTCCACAATGAAATAGGGAAAGAGACTGAATTTTAGCCCCCATATAATCCCGGGAACTATGAACAGCAGCATACCGCCCAGGACAATGAGGCCGTACAGGATAGAGCCCGCAATAAATTTAAGGAGAAGGTTAAATGATGACAACAGGTCATCAAATTGCCCTTTTATGCCATCACAGAACTTGAGACTGACCTTTATCAGTCCCATCTGAACGACGAGTCCCAAAATCCCGCCTGCCAGCGTAAGCACCCCGGCAATCAGGGGGAAGTCCCCTGCCACAAACTCAGACAGAATGCCCGGGAGATTTTCAATCAGGAAAGCAACGATGAGAAGTCCCACAAAAAATCCAATGTTACTCTTCATTGTCTCCCATCCAAACCGTACTGCTTCACCCATTGAGAATCTTTCGCCACCCATACTCTCTCTCTCCTTATATTTTGAATTTCATATTATTATTCATGAGATTATACGTTTTTTTCACTTTAATACCTTTTCGGTTAAAATAATATAATACTTTAAAATAAAAAGGGACTTTCATCAGTTTTTTTTGAGAGGACAAATAATTATCCATAATCACAGAGATACCACAGGCACGTTCCGCCTGAAATCGGATTTCACGCCCAAAGGCGACCAGCCCGGAGCCATTCAATCATTATCAGAGAGAGTCCTTAAGGGCGTAGAGCACCAGGTGCTGCTGGGAGTTACGGGTTCGGGCAAGACATTTACCATTGCCAATGTTATCGAGAAGGCAAACAAACCGGCGCTCGTCATAGCGCACAACAAAACCCTTGCTGCGCAGCTTTATGGTGAATTTAAAACATTCTTTCCGGAAAATGCCGTCGAATATTTCGTCAGCTATTATGACTATTACCAGCCGGAAGCCTACATTCCCACAACCGACACGTATATAGAAAAAGATGCCATGATAAATGAGGACATCGACAGGCTGAGGCATGCAGCAACCCGCGCCGTCCTTGAAAGGAACGATACCATTATCGTTGCATCGGTTTCATGCATATACGGTATCGGGGCCCCGGAAGATTATCTCGGAATGCATCTTTTTGTAGAAACAGGGATGCGGCTGGAGCGGGATGTATTCCTTAGAAAGCTGGTTGACATATTGTATGAGCGGAGCGATGACTTTAAGCGGGGGACCTTCCGAGTCCGGGGAGACATTGTTGACATATTCCCGGCCTATTCCGGAGACAACGCGGTCAGAGTGGAGTTTTTCGGAGACGACATAGACAGTTTATATGAATTTGATTCATTATCAGGAAAAATCTTGCGGAACCTGACAAAAGTCACGATCTATCCGAACAGCCACTGGATAACTCCGAAGCCGAGGATTGAAAGGGCCATATCGGCAGTAAACAGGGAACTTGAAGAACGACTCCTTGAGCTGCTCAGGGAAGGCAGAGAGCTCGAGGCAAAGAGACTTGAACAGAAAACAAGATTTGACATGGAAATGCTCAGGGAATTCGGGTATTGCCATGGCATTGAGAATTACTCCCGCCACCTGAGCGGACGTGCTCCCGGGGAACCTCCGTCCTGTCTCATAGACTATTTTCCCGACGATTTTCTCATGATAATAGATGAATCGCATGCAATGATTCCGCAGGTCCGGGGGATGTACGCAGGTGACAGATCACGGAAGCAGACCCTCATTGATTTCGGATTCAGGCTTCCCTCTGCCCTCGACAACCGCCCTCTGAAGTTTCACGAGTTTGAAGAGAGGGTTCATCAGGCGGTCTACGTTTCAGCTACTCCATCAGACTATGAAATCAATATTTCGGAAAACAGAATCGTTGAACAGATAGTCAGACCGACGGGACTAAAGGACCCGGAGATAGAATTAAGGCCCGTTTCAGGACAGCTTGACGATCTCCTGGGGGAAATAAGAAGCAGGAGTGAAAAGGGGGAGAGAATACTGGTTACCACATTGACCAAAAAGATGGCCGAAGACATTACCGAGTATTATTCGGAGGTTGGGATTAAAGCGCGCTATCTCCACTCTGATATCAATACCCTCGAAAGGGTGGAAATCCTGAGAGACCTTCGGCTGGGAAAATTCGACGTGCTGATCGGCGTCAATTTATTGAGAGAAGGGCTGGACATTCCCGAGGTCTCCCTTGTTGCAATTTTCGATGCCGACAAGGAAGGCTTTCTGCGGTCAGGGCGTTCCCTTATACAGACTTCAGGGCGGGCTGCCAGGAACATAAACGGCATGGTCATTTTTTATGCCGATACCGTCACTGGATCAATGAAGACAGCAATGGATGAAACAGCACGACGAAGGAAAATTCAGGAGAAGTATAACGCAGAGAATAATATCACACCAACATCAATCAAGAAAGAAATAACTAATATCCTGAGCTCCATATACGAATCTGATTACTGGACCGTCCCTGCCGCAGCAGAAGAGGAGATTGAATACGGAGATGAATCGGCAATCAGGGAGCTCGAAGATGAAATGAGAAAAACCGCCGAGAAACTTGACTTTGAAAAGGCGGCAAAGCTGAGAGACCGGATAAAGGCAATAAAAGAGAAGAACCTGGGGATGGGGATAAAAGAATAGGGGTCAGGGGTCAGGGGTTAGGGGTCGAGGGATTAATTTTATCTCATAAATCGAGTGCCATAATTTCCCCGTCACGAACAGCCTATTGTTCTTGTGATCATATGCAATACCGTTCAGTGTCTTCACGGCCCTGTCACCACCTGCTATCTGTGAAAGTTTCTCAAGGTGAACCTTCCCTCTTACCTTCCCCGTCTCCGGATCGATGATGGCAATTGTATCTGTAAGCCAGATATTTGCATAGACCAGTCCATTTACATATTCCAGTTCATTCAGGCGGTTTACGGGGCTGCCACTTTCCTGAACGCCCACCCTGGCGGTCACTTCATATGTCCGGGGATCCAGAAAATATAACGTTGACGAACCGTCGCTCATGACCAGCCGTGTTCCATCATGGGTAATGCCCCAGCCCTCAGTCCTGTAATGAAATTGATGTAGAAGCTTAAAGGAATTTACGTCATACACGAACCCCGCTCCAGCCCGCCATGTAAGCTGGACAAGCCTGCTGTTGATCACGGTAATCCCCTCACCGAATAAACTGTCAGGCAATGTATGGCGTTGTAATACCTTCCCTGTTTCAAGATCGGTCTTTCTCAGTTCCGATTGTCCACGAATGCCCGTGCCCTCATATAGGAAGCCGTTGCTGAAAACCAGCCCCTGCGTGAAGGCACTGCTGTCATGGGGATATGAATTCACAATCTGAAAAGTATAATGGAGAATTTCACCGGCTTCAGGGTTATGGCCGGGGACGTTGCTTTTCAGGGTCGGACTTTTTACGTGAGCGTCCTTCCCCATGGAATCAGATGAGAGAAGGAGGAATACTATGAGGAGGAAAAGAATGCACAGGATTTTCCTGCCCTCGTTGCCTGTCATATTCAATATCATACATTATATTACCATGTAACCGGGATGTCACACCTTGCTTAAAGACAGGGAAATATCCCAGAGTAAAGGGAATAAAAAAGGCAGCAAAAACAATAGAGTTTCTGCTGCCCCGGAACTTTTTTTTATTGTGGTATTTACTCTGTAGGATATCCCTTGTCCAGCCAGCCCGGGAAACCGTCTCTCAGCCAGTGGACTTTGGTGTACCCTTCCCTGACGAGCATGATGGCTGTTTTAAATGACTTCCAGCATTTCGGACCGTTGCAGTAAACTACAACCGGTGTATCCTTGTCTTCGGGATACTTGCTCAGTTTAAACTTGTCCTTTGATGGGTCAAAATCAACGCTCTTAGCGCTTTTTTCCTTATACGTAGCAGATACAGCGCCGGGGATATGCTTTTCAACATATTCACCTTTTTTTCTGGCATCATAGACTTTGACCTTGTCCATGTTGGCTTTCACCCAGTCGGCATCAACGATAGTAATGCCATCATAGGACATAGGGGTATCCACTTTTGCTGCCATGAGCTGTCCGGCAACGAGCAGTATTGATACTGCAACCAGTAATATTAATGCTTTTTTCATGTTCCCTCCTTGCACTGCAGATAGTTAAGCCTCATGGCCCGTGCTGTATTATTTATATCGACATAAATACAATTATTCTTTACCCCTGCCTAAATATCATGCGGGAGCCTTCTCAACTTCTACGTCCACTGATTCAACTTCAGCAACAGCCCCTGTATTTAAATCAAGGGTCGAATGCGTTCTGAACCCATCCATCTGTAATTTCAATGCTGTTGAAACACTCGTGAGCTCAGCGGACACATTTTTCACGTTTTCCGCGAGTACATTTGTGTTTGCTATAACACCTGCCGTCCCTTCCATGGTATGGCTCACCTCTTCTGCAGCTGAAGACTGTTCCTCCGTAGCAACAGCAATCCTGTTTACCATATCCATGACATTCTCACTTGATTCAACAATCTTCTGAAGCGTTTCCCCTGCATGTGACGTCGTCGTTATTGCTTCGTCGGCAACAGCCCTGCTCTGCTCCATGCTCGACACAACCCCTTTGGTCTCATTCTGATTTATCTGTATTTTTTGTGATATCTCATCTGTTGCGTTGGCCGTCCTCTCAGCCAGTTTCTTCACCTCACCGGCCACAACAGCAAAACCTCTCCCATGCTCACCAGCCCGCGCAGCCTCTATGGCAGCATTCAGTGCAAGGAGGTTTGTCTGGTCAGCAATGTCTTTTATCACAGAAACGATCTCTCCGATCTCTTCCGAACTTTTACCGAGCGCACCAATTGCCTCAGACGCTTCTGCAACACGCGTCACCAGCTTGGAAATACTGTTTCTTGTCTGATCGCTCACTTCACTGCCTTTTACTGCCATGTTCACAGACTCTTTGGTTATATCAGATGCATGGCATGCATTTTTTGACATATCGACAATAGCCCGGGACATGTCATTTGTTGATGTCGCAACCTGCTGAACCTGCATCCTCTGTTCATTTGTCCCGGAGACCAGAAACTCGGAAACCTCGGAAAGACCCCCTGCATGTGCATACAGTTTTTCCGACTCCTCTGATATGACAAAAAAAGCCCTGTTCAGTTTTTCAATCATTGAATTCAGCTCAACAGCCATGGTCCCCATCTCGTCCGTGCTGTTCAATTCTATCTTATAGGTAAGATCACCATTTGCCACTTCCCGTGCAGCATGAACAACTGTATTTATCGGCTTGATAATAGAGTTGATAATCACAAATGTCACAATTACAAAAATAATTATTGACACAATTGATCCGATAATAACAATTGCAATAACACTGTTCATCCGGCGGACCTTCTCTGCGTGAAATTCATCAACAGATATTTCCTGTATTTCAATAATCCTGTCGATAGACTTGATCAGTAATGCCTTGTAATCAAGCCATTCATCATAGGCTTCCTCGAGAGGTTCAAGATCGTTGTCATAAAAATATGTCATATACGCTTTTTCTATTGTTCCGGCATGGGCGATAAAACTTTCATAGCCCTTCCTGAACTGTTCCTTTTCCCCGTCAATCTCTGCTGACGTCAGCAGTGCATTGCTTTCTTTCCAGAGCAGGTCCAGCTCCTTTATTGATGCCTTCAGGTGGTTGGCAGCAGCAGTTCCGGTCATCATGTCAGAATGAATAGCTGCCATTCTAAATTCAATCTCCCGGAATATAAGCTGGATCTTTCTCAGCTTGTCAAGCGGCTTGGCTTTATGCTCATATAATTCATTGATAGCTGCCTCATCATCTTTAATAATCAATGTCATGGTCATGGACAGGGCAATCAGTGCTGCTATACCAAGGACTGTCATAAGGAGTATCTTGTGTTTGATCTTCATTCTGTTCAGCAAATGCCCGGCATGGAGCCTGGATAATATTCCTTTACAGTTCATTGTATCCTTTCAAAAATGAACCAACTACGCGGTAAAATCCGACTTGTTAACATATAAATTGATTACGGCAATTCCCTAGATAACTTTAGTCCCGGTACCTGGGGAATTAAGCAAAAGGTGATGGCACTATTTCTTGTTAACCACCGGAGGGTTCAATATCTTCACTGTCTGCACCCATTTCCTCAGCAAGATACGCATTGTTACTTTTTGAGGTCTTGAAATGCATGGTTTGTGCCATTACATCCTGGGCAAGTACCGCCAGATTTGAGGCTGATTTTTCAACTTCTTCTGCCAGTCCGCTGTGTTGACTGATAATCTCTGATATTTGCTCCATGGTCTGGCTGACCTCCTCTGATGCTGAAGACTGCTGCTCCGTAGCAGCCGCAACCCTCTCAACCATATCCATAGCCTTGTCGGAATTTTCGACAATCTGCTGCAAAGCTTCCCCCGCCTTCCATGCCGTTGAAACCGAATCCTCCGCAAGTTTCCTGCCCTTTTCCATTGTGGTGATGGATTTCTCACTTTCTGTCTCAATGGTGCCTATCTTGGAGGAAATCTCATTTGTAGCCTTCGCAGTTCTCTCAGCCAGTTTTTTAACCTCTTCAGCGACAACAGCAAATCCCCTGCCGTGTTCGCCTGATCGTGCTGCTTCAATAGCAGCATTGAGGGCAAGCAGATTTGTCTGATCCGCGATCTCTTTAATTACAGAAACAATTTGACCGATCTCTCCCAGACGTACCCCAAGACCGTTGATTGTCCCTGACGCCTCGCTCACACTACTCGCAAGATTTGTGATACTCTCCACTGTCTGATTCACTATATGTTTGCCTGCTATCGCAGCAGTATTTGATTCTTTGGTAGCTTCGGAAGCATCGGAAGTATTTTGGGCCATATCCATAATTGTCTGTGCCATTTCTGTTGATGCAACTGCGACCTGCTCTCCCTTTTCGCTCTGCTCTTTTGATCCCTGGAACAGTTTTTCTGACATGCTTGAAAGCCCCCTGGTGTTTGAAGTGATATTTTCTACTGCTTCTGCAATCTTTCCAAAGGCATTCCCCAGGTTCACAATCATGCTGTTCAGCCTTGATGCCATGAGACCCATCTCGTCCTCTGCCTCCACAACGATCTCATGGGTAAAATCACCTTTCGCTACCTGGTCGGCGGCGTCAGTGACGACTTGTATGGGTTTGCTGACAGACCGGACAATGAGAAAAGCAAAGGCGGCAAAGATGGCTAAAACAACCAGGGAAACCACTAAAATCAATTTCTTAATGGCAGACAAATTTTTCTGGCTTTCCTCATAGTGAACCCGTACATCGTCCCTCAACCTGCCGGCCAGACTGTTAATGGATTTAAATATAAGCGGCTTGTAATCGAGGTATTCATCATAAATATCGCTTACACTATCAGCATCATTGTTGAAATACGTCCTTTTCAGTTCTTCCGCTACGACCTTGAAGCCTTTGTATCCTTTTTCATAGTTCTCTACAGCTTTTTTTTCATCTTCTGAGAGATCGTACTCTGATAAAACCTGATTGACATCGCCCCACGATTTTTCGATGTCCTTTATCGCATTTTCAAGGTGCGTTCCTGATCCAATGGGAGCAATAATATCAGCCTGGACCCCTGCCATGCGGTACTCAAGCTCCCTGAAAATGAGCTGAATATTTCTGAGCCCGTCAAGGGGTCTGACGTTGTCAACATAGATGCTTTCAAGTACCCTGGTACCCCTTTCACCTATAATAATTGCCCCTGCTGCAAAGACTGCCGCTATAAGTATCCCCGTTATGATTACAGAAATAATTTTATGTGATATTTTCATATTCTTTAGAAACATATTATCTCCCCCCGTTAATATGTCATTTCCACTAACGTTCGCAGTCCAATCCGTCCCTCACACTACTCCTTCTTAGCTCTTTAATTTCTTATCGGTACTATACTGAAAATCTTTA
>CALZGI010000045.1 GCA_945786855.1 Thermodesulfovibrionia bacterium
AAAGCAATCGTAATGGAAGAGGAGGGCAAATAAATGGGTAAGATAGTCGCAGTTACAGGAAATGAAGCATGCGCAGAGGCCCTCAGGCAGATCAACCCTGATGTATGCGCCGCATACCCTATTACGCCGGCCACTGACCTTATGCAGAGGTTTTCCGGCTTTGTGAATGACGGCAAAGTAGACACTGAGCTTGTACTTGTAGAGAGTGAACATAGTGCGATGAGTGCGTGCATAGGAGCTGCTGCAGCAGGCGGCAGGGTCGGCACGGCAACATCCTCACAGGGCCTGGCGCTTATGTGGGAAATGCTTCATATAGCGGCAGGAACAAGACTTCCGATAGTCATGCCGCTTGTGAACAGGGCGCTATCAGCTCCCCTGAACATCCATGGTGACCATTCAGACGGTATGGGCGCCAGGGACACGGGCTGGATACAGCTCTATTCGGAGAACGCTCAGGAAGCATACGATAATACAATTATGGCTTTCAGGATAGCAGAACATATGGACATCAGACTTCCTGCAATGCCGTGTATGGATGGGTTTATAGTCAGTCATTCAATCGAGCGGGTCGAATATATAGATGACGCAGACGTAAAGAGCTTTGTAGGTAAGTTTCAGGCTGTGAATCCATTGCTGGATCTGGACAACCCGAAAAGCTATGGTCCTCTTATTCTCACTGATCTGTACCATGAGTACAAACGGGCACAGCATGAAGTCATGACGAAGGTCCCTGGTGTTGTTCTTGAAGTTGCCGCTGATTTTGAAAAAATGACAGGCAGGAAATACGGCCTCTTTGAAACATACAGGCTTGAAGACGCTGAAATAGCGATTGTTGTGATGAGTTCAGCAGCGGGAACTACAAAAGACATCATTGACCAGTACAGAGACAAAGGCGTTAAAATCGGACTTCTTAAACCGAGAATGTTCAGGCCTTTCCCATATGCTGAAATCGCCCAGGCGCTCGAGCATGTAAAGGCAATCGCGGTTCTTGATCGTGCTGATTCTTTCGGCGGCCTTGGACCACTCTATTCCGAAATTGCAGGCGCAGTAATGCAAATGAGCACAAAGCCTGCAGTGACCGGCAAGATCTTCGGCCTTGGCGGAAGAGACTACCTTCCTGATCAGGCAGAGCAGGTTATAGATGAGCTTATGGAAATCGCAAAAACCGGAAAAGTCGAAATCGTTAAAGAGTATATAGGAGTAAGAGAATAAAGCTGACAGATGATAGCTGACGGCTGATATCTTATAGGAGATAAAAAATGACTACAACAGCAAAACCACTTGGATTAAAAAAACTCGCATTGGGAGAGGACAGGTTCTCACACGGCCACAGGATGTGCTCGGGCTGCGGGGCCCCTATCGTTGTCAAACAGGTACTGATGGCGACGGACTATCCCATTATCGCATCCAATGCAACAGGATGCCTTGAGGTGTCCTCATGCATCCAGCAATTCACTGCATGGAAGATTCCATGGATGCACAGTGCCTTCGAAAACTCCGCTGCAACTGCATCAGGGATCGAAGCAATGTACAGGTCCCTGGTTAAACAGGGCAAGCTTGAAGACAGGAATGTAAAATTCATTGCCTTCGGCGGAGACGGCGGGACCTACGATATCGGTTTTCAGTCCCTTTCAGGTGCAATGGAGCGCGGTCATGACATGATGTATATCTGCTATGACAACGGCGCATATATGAATACCGGTATCCAGCGCTCGAGTGCAACTCCTTTTGGAGCAAACACAACAACCTGTCCGGCAGGAGACGCTATTCCGGGGAAATTGCAGAACAGGAAAGATCTTACCAGAATCATGGCTGCCCATGACATCCCCTATGTAGCGCAGGCCTCCCCGTCAAACTACATGGACCTGATGAAGAAGGTCCAGAAGGCATTTGAAATAAAGGGCCCGAAGTTCATGAACATTATCGCTCCATGCAACCGCGGATGGAGAAGCAGGACAAATGATGCCATCACCCTTGCCAAACTGGCTGTAGAGACATGCTACTGGCCGCTCTTTGAAATCGAAAACGGCGTGACGAAAATCACGGTGAAACCGAAAGAGAAGAAACCCCTCGTTGACTTCCTGAAACCACAGGGCCGGTTTAGACACATGTTCGCTCCGGAAAATGAATGGATGCTGAAGCAGGCACAGGAGTATGTTGACGCACAGTGGGAACGCCTCCAGAAAGAATCAGCAGCAGGAGAAGCCGAATAAGCAGAATAAAAAACCATTTCATAGCACAAGGAAAAGCCCGGGACAACCAGTGCCCGGGTTTTTTATTTATTACGTTCACCAGCACGCGTCATTGAACGTGCTTCTGTTGAATTTGTTGTCCTTTCTCTATATAATATTAAGTCATTATTTTATGGCCAATTTCCCGGGTAGCTCAGCTGGCAGAGCGAGTGGCTGTTAACCACCAGGTCGGGGGTTCGAATCCCTCCCCGGGAGCCATTAAAAAAAACCCCCCCGCCCATTCGGGCGGGTTTTTTTATGGAATGCCGGGACTCCATTCTCAGGAGCAGTCATAGTCAATCTGGAAGAACAGTTTATGCAGCTGAATATTGGAAAATATCCCTTTGGAAAGGGTGTATATCCCGAGAATGTTTTGACTGGAGAGAGAGCAGCTTTTTGTAGAATTTAAAGAATCGATCAAGGAATCTCTGATATAATAACGAAAAACAGGAGGTGCCAATAATGAAATCAGTAAAGCTAAAAGACAATCTTTACAAAGAAGCTGAGAGGGTTTCAAAGGTACACGGAATAAAAGTTGAGGAACTAATACCGCGTGCATTAAAACAGGGACTTAATGTAGTGAATGAAACAAATGTTCTCGATCTTTATAAAAATCATAAGATAACACTGCAAAAAGCGGCTGTCATGCTTTCTGTAGATATATGGGAAATGTTAGAGAAATTGAAAAAGGCTGACATACATATAGATTATTCGAAAGAAGAATTGGAAGAGGATTTAAATTAATGCGTGAGAGGGTTGTATGTAACGCCTCTCCATTAATATTTCTTGCAAAGCTGCAAAAACTCAAGCTTCTTAATAATTACGATATTCATATCCCATCACAAGTTACGGCTGAAATTCTTAGAGGACTTAAAAACAAAAAGGGAGATGCAAAACAAATAATAGAATATCTTGATAGCAGGGAAATAGAGCCTGCGAGGGTCACAATTTTGAAAGAACTTCCCAATTTTATGGGGCCTGGTGAAAAGGCGGTCATAAGCCTTGCTTTTAAAAAAAATATTGAAAGGGTTTTTATAGACGAGGCGAAGGCAAGGACTGTTGCCAGATTTAAGGGACTTAAGCCAAAGGGAACACTTGGCATATTATGGGATTCTTTTAAATCGGGGGGACTTGATAAAGAATCCGTTGAACTGCTGACGCTTGAATTAATTCAGAAAGGTTATCGGATAAAAGAAGAAATTTTGGTTGAATTTATAAAAAAGTTGAAACAGTGGTAAGGAGAATATTTTAATATTAGATTTTTATCTTAAAAAGTAAATAAATATCTCAAA
>CALZGI010000046.1 GCA_945786855.1 Thermodesulfovibrionia bacterium
CCAAAATTGCCTGTAAGCCCTATTGTTGGCATACAGGGATTATAACAAACTTTGATCAATACTATTCTTGACTTACGACTATTGTGCTGATAATATATTCTCTCTTGCTGAAGTGGAATAATTCCTGAAAAGAATGAGCAAAAGAGAGACATCTGGCAAAGCTGGAAAATAAGCTGATATATCTGGTTTTAACCAAAACTGTCAAAATATAATTTTCATGGATAAATAAATGAAAGTTGCTATTGGGTGTGACCATGCAGGACTGGAAATGAAAAACGCAATAACACCGTTACTTGAAGATCTTGGCATAAAGTGGCAGGATTTTGGTACATGCAGCAGTGAATCCTGTGACTACCCTGAGTATGGCGAAAAGGTATCTGCAGAAGTATCGGAGGGCCGTATGGATCGAGGCATATTAATATGTGGGACAGGGATCGGGATGTCTATCGTTGCAAACAAGTTCCCCGGTGTACGGGCGGCATTGTGCAGTGAAGACTATTCTGCAAAAATGAGCAGGATGCACAATGATGCCAATATTCTGGTTCTTCCGGGGAGAATTATCAATAGTGCGACTGCCCAGGATATAATCAAAATATGGTTTAAAACTGATTTTGAAGGCGGCCGCCACCAGCGGAGGCTCGACAAAATTACGGCAATTGAATCAAAAATTAACAAACAACAGGTATGAGTATGAAAGCACTGAAGAAATCAGATCCCGAGGTCTACAATGCGATAACCGGAGAGATAAAGCGTGAACAGGACAAGATTGTCCTGATAGCATCAGAAAACTATGCCAGCACGGCAGTGATGGAAGCTCAGGGATCAGTGCTCACAAATAAGTACGCGGAAGGCTACCCCGGTAAGCGCTACTATGGCGGATGCGAGAATGCGGATATTGTCGAAAATCTGGCTATAGCGAGGGCAAAAGAGATCTTTGGTGCCGAACACGTAAACGTTCAACCCCATTCAGGTACCCAGGCAAACATGGCGGTATATTTTGCAATGCTCAAACCGAAAGACAGGGTCCTCGGTTTAAGCCTGAATCATGGCGGGCATCTCTCCCATGGAGTAAAGGTTAATTTCTCCGGGCAGATCTACAAGGCGTTTTCTTATGGCGTTGAAAGGAAGACGGGCCTGATTGATTATGACAAGGTGCGGAAAATGTCTATAAGGCACAAACCAAACCTAATAGTATCAGGGGCGAGCGCCTATTCAAGAATCATTGACTTTCAAGCGTTATCAGAAATTGCAAAAGAAGTGAATGCGTACCTCCTTGCCGATATTGCCCACATTTCCGGATTAATTGCCACAGGGAATCATCCATCCCCGGTGCCATATGCTGATTTTGTAACCACAACAACGCATAAGACTCTCAGGGGACCGAGAGGCGGAATGGTTATGTGTAAGGCGGAATATGCAAAAGCAATCGATAAAATTGTATTTCCCGGAATACAGGGCGGGCCGCTGATGCATGTAATTGCAGCAAAAGCAGTTGCATTGAAAGAAGCCCTGACAGAAGATTTTAAGCGCTATCAGTTGCAAATAGTAAAAAATGCCAGAGAACTGGCGGGTGCCCTTATGGAAAGAGGTATTACAATATTTTCGGGAGGAACTGATACGCATCTCATGCTCATCGATCTGAGAAAGAAAAAGATTACCGGCCGAGACGCTGAAAACGCTCTTGATCGTGCCGGTATAACGGTAAATAAAAATTCAATCCCCCACGATACGATGCCTGCCACGGTAACAAGCGGCATCAGGATCGGAACCCCCATCGTGACGAGCAGGAGGATGCGGGAACCTGAAATGGTGATTATTGCTGATCTTATTTCCAAAATTCTGGATAATCCCGAAAACGATGGGACCATTAAACAGGTCAGGGACAAAGTTAAAACGCTTTGCAAAAAATTTCCTGTTTACGAGGATATTGAAATATAAACACAGTCTGTTTTTTCAGAGTACTATCCTCTCACGCACTACTTTTTAGAGCACTAGTATCAAAAGTCAGATGAAATCCGGAATATAATATGCGGTGTCCTTTCTGTAATCATATTGAAGACAAGGTAATTGACTCGCGGCAGAGCAGGGATGGTGATGTTATCCGGCGGCGGCGGGAATGCCTGAAATGTGAAGGCCGGTTTACCAGTTACGAGAGAATTGAAAATATCATGCCTCAGATTATTAAGAAGGATAATACCAGAGTTCCTTTTGACAGATTAAAAATACTGCAGGGGCTCGAAAAAGCATGTGAAAAAAGACCTGTGAGTGTAGAGTCACGGGAAGCCCTGGTCACGAAAATCGAAAAAAGCCTGCAGGCTGCCGGGGAAAAGGAGATCGCAAGTTCAGTAATTGGTGAACAGATTATGGATGGTCTTCGGGAAATTGATGAAATAGCATATGTCAGGTTTGCTTCAGTCTACAGACAATTTAAGGACGTCAAAGAATTTATGCAGGAAATTAAAGAAATTGCATATAACAGGAAGAAGGGATAACCTTTTTTCTGTTCTTTCCAGAGCTGTCTGCTCCTTTCATTATTCCATCATTTTTCCAGTCGGTTAAGATTTCTTCCTGTTTTTCCGATTAAACCATTATATGCACTGCGTATAAGGCATGTTACCTTGACAATAGAAGATGGAAACGATATATTAAATTTAGGAGCTAGATATGTTTGAGAAGTTTACCGAAAGAGGAAGAAAAGTAATTATTTATGCCCGTGAAGAAGCTGAAAAGCGGCAAAATGACTATCTTGGCACTGAGCATTTACTCCTTGGATTGTTGAGAGAAGAAGAGAGTCTTCCCATGGTAATTCTCAAAAAAATGGGTCTCTCCGCAGAAGAACTCCGCATGGAAGTAGAAAGAAATCTGCCCACAGGTTCCAATATTCTTACGTTTGGTGATATCCCCTTTACTCCCAGAGCGAAAAAGGTCCTTGAACTGGCAGTTGAGGAAGCGCGTCTGCTTGGACACAGCTATATCGGAAGCGAACATCTGCTCATTGGCCTGATCAGGGAAGATGCGGGAATAGCAGGAAAGATACTGAGAAGTCTCGGGGCGAATCTGCTCGGGGTCCGGCAGCTTGCCATAAACCTTTCGATGAGGAAGGCACAGTCGGGAGGAAAAGAAAAAAAGTCACACACTCCTGCACTTGATGAGTTTGGTCGGGATGTTACACAGCTTGCACGTGAAGGCAAACTCGATCCCGTTGTTGGAAGAGAGCCTGAAATAGAGAGGGTGCTCCAGATCCTGGGAAGAAGAGTAAAAAACAACCCCGTTATTATCGGAGAATCCGGCGTCGGCAAGACAGCAATTGTGGAAGGACTTGCACAAAGGATAATTGCAGAAGAAATACCGGAAAACCTTCTTGATAAAAGGATTGTAAGTCTTGATCTTGGCGCTCTTATAGCCGGAACGAAGTACAGGGGTCAGTTTGAAGAGAGACTGAAACTGGTTATGAAGGAGATTGTTCAGACCGACAATGTAATTTTGTTTATTGATGAACTTCACACATTGGTAGGAGCAGGGGCAGCGGAAGGCTCAATTGATGCTTCCAATATGCTGAAACCAGCCCTTTCGAGGGGTGAGATACAATGTATCGGTGCTACGACTCCGGATGAATTCAGAAAATACATTGAAAAAGACGGAGCATTTGAGAGACGTTTTCAGTCCATATATCTGCAGCCGCCTTCATTGGACGAAAGCATCGAGATTCTTGAAGGGCTGAAAACACGGTACGAAGTACATCATAAAGTAAAGGTTAGTCCGGAAGCTCTGAAAGCATGTGTGAACCTGTCTGACCGATATATTACAGAGAGATATCTGCCTGACAAAGCCATAGATGTTATGGATGAAACTGGTGCGCGGATTAAGCTGAAACGGTATACCATGCCGCCTGAACTTCGTGAACTTGAAAAGGAGTTGAAACGTCTCGGAAAAGAAAAAAATCTCTACGTAAAACTTCATGACTTTGAAAAAGGGGCATCTGTCAAGAGCGAAGAGGAAAGAGTACGAAAACTGTACGACAATCTCAACAGCAAATGGCGTGAAAATCAGCATAAGGACACACCCCTTCTTCTTGATGATGATGTAGCGTATACGGTTTCAAAAATTACGGGTATTCCCCTTTCCAAACTTGAGGAAAAAGAGTCGGAAAAGCTGCTTCGCCTGGAAGAAGAGCTTCACAGACGGATAATTTCTCAGGATGAAGCGGTGAAAGCTATTGCAAAAGCGATCAGAAGATCCCGTGCCGGATTAAAGGCACGCACTAGGCCAATCGGGTCATTTTTCTTTTTGGGACCGACGGGAGTCGGGAAGACTGAACTCGCAAAGGCATTGACAGAATTTCTTTTCAATGATGATAATGCCCTCATTAAAATCGATATGTCTGAATACATGGAGCGGTTCAATGTTTCAAGACTGACAGGTGCACCTCCAGGATATGTTGGATATGAGGAAGGCGGCCAGTTGACTGAAAAAGTGCGCAGAAGGCCGTACTCTGTTGTTCTCTTTGATGAAATAGAAAAGGCCCATCCTGACGTGTTCAACCTGTTACTGCAGGTCCTTGATGAAGGTGTGATTACCGACAATCTTGGAAGAAAAGTTGATTTTAAGAATACCGTAATTATAATGACGTCCAATGTTGGCACAAAGTATATAGAGAATGCCACTCCCCTTGGTTTTCAGCAGCCTTCTACAAAAAATACGTACGGAAAAATCAAGGATGCTGTTCTCAGTGAACTGAAAAACAAGTTTAATCCTGAATTTTTAAATCGAATTGATGAAATTGTTGTTTTTCATCAGCTTGAAAAAGAACATCTTGTCAGTATAGTAAATCTGCTGGTGGATGAGCTGAACAAGCAGCTCCTTGATCAGGACCTTGCGATTGAACTCTCCGAGGAAGTGATCGAATGGTTAATTGACAAAAATTACCAGCCTTCATACGGTGCCAGGCCTATGAGGCGGGCTATTCAAAGATATGTCGAAGACCCCCTGTCAGAAGAAATTCTGAAGGGCAAGTTTAAAGATGTAAAAAAAGTAAATGTCGTTCTTAAAGATAACGAAGCCGCCTTTATTGAAAGTGAAATTGAAGCGCTTGTCAATTAAGCATACCGCTGGGAACTGATGTATTCTGAAAATCCCATCCTTTCTACCAGGTGAATCTAATAATTAAACGCCCATGTTTGACTTTATTTGTCATGTATTATATATTGATATGTTCTGCTATTAATTTAATACTATTAAGAGCTTACGCTAAATATTTTAGGTTTATATGATTATGCCACAGTCGATGACAGGGTATGGAAGAGGGCAGACTGATAGCTTTAAGGTCGAAATTCGGTCTTCTAACCACAAGAATATCGATATTAGCGTCAATTTACCCTATTATCTATTTTCCCATGAACCTGAAATTAAAAAAATAGTAAAAAATAAATTCAATCGCGGCCGCATAGAAATATTCATCCCGAAGCAGGAAATAGGCACTGTGAAACTGAAAGTCAACAAATCGCTTGCAAGGGAATACTTTAACGCACTTACTTCATTAAAAGAGGAATTATCTATTTCCGACAACGTAGGTATTGAAATGGTGGCATCACAAAGAGACATTTTTTTGCTCGATGAACAGGAAATTGATAGTAACGGACTTTATAGCGCACTTGAGACGGCCCTGGAAGAGTTAAGCAAAAGCAGGTCTCAGGAGGGCTCAAATCTCGTGCAGGACATCAATGAAAGAGTCAGGCTCGTTCAGGATGGAATTGCTGCTATTGAACAGAAAAGAGAGGAGTTTGCGAACTCCGCAAAAGAAAAACTTATGGAGCGGCTCAGGGAATTTCTCGGCGAGATAGAGCTTGATGAAATACGTCTGATTCAGGAAGCTGCTGTCATGATTGAAAGGTCTGACATTACAGAGGAGATTGTCAGGATTCACAGTCACCTGAAGCATTTTGAAGAGGTGCTGAAATCAGATGATTCTATAGGGAAGAAAATGGACTTTATCCTTCAGGAGCTGCGCAGAGAGATAAATACCATAGGTTCAAAAGCGCAGAATTATGGAATTTCCAATAAAGTTGTTGATGTGAAACATGAGCTGGAAAAAATAAGGGAACAGGTACAGAACCTTCAGTGAACCATGATCACTGTTAATAGTGTGAGGTCTGTGGAATGAAAAAATCAGGCAAAGGACTGGTGCTCATAAACATTGGATTTGGCAATGTAGTTTCATCATCTCGCGTGGTAGCTGTTGTTGCGCCCGGCTCATCACCGATTAAGAGATTGCGGGAAGATGCCGGAGAGCGGGCCAAGCTCATTGACGCGACACAGGGCCGTAAAACGAGAGCAATAATTATTACAGACAGTGACCATGTCATTTTATCGGCGCTCCAGGTTGAGACTATTACACAACGGTTTTCATCGGAATAGTAAAGTAAGGAATGCAGTATCGTGCAAAAAAGGACGGAACGTAGAACAAAAGGGACACTGTTTGTGATTTCTGCCCCGTCAGGAGCAGGGAAGACAACACTCTGCAAAAGATTATTAAATAAGAAGAGTGACCTCCGACTTTCTGTTTCCTATACGACACGATCACCGAGAAAAGGCGAAACCAATAACGTTGACTATACATTCATCACAAAATCACGATTTATGAAAATGCTCGAGAAAGGGGCCTTTGCCGAGTGGGC
Source organism: Thermodesulfovibrionia bacterium (assembly GCA_945786855.1). GTDB lineage: Bacteria > Nitrospirota > Thermodesulfovibrionia > UBA6902 > UBA6902 > CALZGI01. The sequence goes on from CALZGI010000046.1 coordinate 6,675, forward strand.
GTCAGTGCATGGTAATCTGTATGGCACTTCGGTAAGGAGAATGGAAGAATTAAATAGGGATGGATATGATATACTACTTGACATTGATATTCATGGTGCCATGCAGATGAAAAAGAGCTGCGAGAATGCAGTTTTTATTTTTATTCTTCCTCCATCAATAGATACCCTGCAAGACAGATTGGTAAAACGCGGGACAGATTCGAAAGAGGTGATAGCGCAGCGCCTTGATAATGCGAAAGCTGAAATTGCATACTATAAAGATTATGACTACATTATCGTCAATGACAGCATTGACAGGGCGTACAGGGAGCTTGAGAGTATAATTACTTCATCGAGGCTTCTGATGTCGAAAGTTAATCCGAAATGGATAAAAAAAGTATATAACGTTTAATGGAGGTATGGAGGTTTTATGGATATGATTACATTGCCGATTCAGTATGATAAAAAGAAAATTGATGGTGCGTACAGACTGGTAATAGCATCCGTAAAGAGGGCCAAGGATTTGTCGCAGGGATCGCTTCCTGTCATATCATCGAAGGCACAGAAAATTACAACACTTGCCATAGAAGAAGTTGCCACAGGCGCGGTGAAGGTGATGATCGGTGAAGAAGCAGTCAAAGCCAGTGAAGAGGCAAAGAAAATGACTCACAAGAAAATGATGGATGAAGCTCAGCAGAAGGAAACAATGCCTGAAGATATGACGGAGCTTGAAAAGGACTTAAAAGTATACCTTAGTGAGAAAGGTGAAACAGAACAGAAGAAGTCAATTGAGGATATATTTGGAGATAGCTAAACTCAGTGGTGAAAGGTCGAAATATCCTCCTTGGAGTCACCGGCAGCATTGCAGCATACAAATCTGTTGAGATAGCACGTCGCCTGGTAGAAGAGGGAGCATCTGTGAAGGTTGTCCTGACCGGGGCGGCCCAGCGTTTTATCACTCCTTACATGTTTGAAACAATCAGCAGCAACCCCGTTTATACAGACATGTTTTCAGATCCATTCAGCCATATTAACCTCTCCAGAGAAGCAGATCTTTTCCTTATAGCACCTGCAACAGCAAATACAATCAATAAATTATCATGTGGAATTGCTGATAATCTCCTGAGTAACCTCTGGCTGACATACGAGGGACACGCGCTGATGGCTCCGGCCATGAATTTCAGGATGTACCGCAACAGTACGGTGAAAAAACACATCAGGAACCTGACACAACAGGGAGTTCAGTTTGCTGGTCCGGTATCAGGCAGTCTTGCCTGTGGAGAAGAGGGTGTGGGCAGAATGCTGGAAGTCCCGGAGATACTCGAGGAGGCGGCTTCCCTCTTTATAGAAAAAGACTTGAAGGGCGAGAATGTTCTCGTGACTGCAGGCCCTACGATTGAACCTGTTGATCCCGTGCGCTTTATTTCAAACCGTTCTTCAGGGAAGATGGGGTATGCGATTGCCCGGGCCGCTTTGCGGCGTGGAGCCGAAGTTACCTTAATCAGTGGCCCATCAGCTCTTACACCGCCCCGGGGAGCATCTTTCATTCCGGTAGAAAAAACGACGGAGATGGATAAGGCGGTCTTTCAGTGTCTGAAAAAGTCGACAGCGGTAGTGATGGCTGCTGCGGTTTCTGATTATTCTCCCGTTGAAGTATCTAAGGTAAAACGGAAGAAAGAAGACTCTAATACATTGAATTTAAAGGTTAATAAAGATATAATTAAGTCTCTTGGGAAGAAGAAAGGAAAAAGATATCTCATTGGTTTTGCCGCGGAATCGGGCAAAGATATCGAAAGTGCCAGGAGTAAGTTAATGGGGAAAAATCTTGACCTCATAGTTCTCAATGACATTTCGAGAAAAGATGTCGGATTTAATGTTGATACGAATGTGGTTACTTTAATTGACAGGAATGGGCGGATTGCAGATTATCCAAAGATGAAAAAGATTGAAGTTGCAGATGTTATTCTTGACAGGATAGTTAAATTTAAGAAGGGAAAACCATGAAAATACTCATTCTGAACGGCCCCAACCTGAACCTCCTCGGGACGAGGGAATCTGACGTATATGGGACGAAAACGCTTGAAGAAATAAATGCGTCTCTTAAAGGTCTTGCTGAGGAGCTTGGTGTGCGTATTGATATGAGGCAATCCAATCATGAAGGCGAATTGGTAGATATTATTCAGAATTCAAAGAATTATGCGGCTCTTGTCATCAATCCGGCGGCCTACACCCATACGAGTGTTGCAATAAGAGATGCGATCGCTGCTGTTGAAATTCCCACTGTTGAGATCCATCTTTCTAATATTTACAGCAGAGAGGAATTCAGACATACATCGCTCATTTCACCGGTGGCATCCGGACAGATATCAGGTTTTGGACCGGACAGTTACCTTCTCGGCCTGAGGGCCGCCGTATCCATAGCATCCCATGCAAAAAAAAGCTCGTCTTAGAAAACAATTTAAGAAGCACAAAATCGATGGTTTCCTTGTCACAGATCTTGCGAACGTAAGATATCTCTCGGGCTTCACCGGTTCGTCCGGATTTCTTGTTATCACAGATAAGAAGGCGCTATTCGTGACCGATTTCCGTTATCAGGAGCAGGCTGAACAGGAGGTGAAAGGGTTCAGAATCAAGATTGAAAACACAGAACGTGCAAAGGAAATCAGGAATATCTGCGATGTCCTGGGCATAAAATCTCTCGGATGTGAAGAGCAGAACATAACCTATGGATTTTATAAGAGACTGATTAAGGCCAAAGTGAGACTTAAACCATTAACTGACTTTGTGGAATCCCTTCGAATCATTAAAAATCAAAAAGAGCTGTCCTATATTAAATCTTCCATAAAGCGGGCCGAGTCAGCCTATAGAAAATTGATCCCCCATATAAGGACAGGCTCGACCGAACGGAAACTTGCCTTAAAATTTGAGGAGTTACTGAAACAAAGCGGTTGCAAATTATTGCCTTTTGAGGTTATATTAGCATCTGGTCCTATGGCCGCCCTTCCGCATGCCAAACCTTCGAACAGGGTGTTAAAAAAGGGAGATCTTGTAGTAATAGACTGGGGAGGAGAATACAGGGGCTATTTTTCTGACATGACGAGAACGCTGCTTATTAAAGGCCCTGATGTTTCCCGGCAAAAAGCATTATATTCCTATGTCCTCGAGGCACAGAAGAGGGCAATTGAATGTATTCGCTCAGGGATCGAATCAGCACGTATAGATGCTGCTGCGCGGGGTTATATACAGCAGCTGGGATATGATGATTATTTTGGTCACGGAACAGGACACGGCGTTGGACTTGCAGTTCACGAAAAACCTGTTGTATCATGGCGGAGCAAGGAACACATTTCTGAGAATATGGTATTTACCGTTGAGCCAGGAATCTACCTGCCGGGATTTGGAGGCGTGAGAATAGAGGATATGGTAGTTGTGAAAAAAAACAAGGCTGAAGTGTTAACAACGCTCCCGAAAAAATTAAAAATAATAGAGGGATAATGTATGATATCTACGAGTGATTTCAGAAAAGGCGCAAAAATAGAATATAAAGGTGCACCCCACGAAATAATTGATTATCAGCATCACAAGATGGGAAGAGGTGGTGCCATAGTGAGGACAAAACTGAAGAACCTGATTACGGGAAGTATTTTTGACGATTCCTTCAAGGGAGGGGAAAAATTCAGCCCCCCGAATCTTGAAGAAAAATCGATGCAGTATCTTTACAATGACGGCGATTATTACCATTTTATGGATAATGAAAACTATGAACAGACCCCACTGACGGAAGATCAGTTGGGAGACGCGAAAAGATTTCTTAAAGAAAATATGGAAGCAAAAATACTTTTTTACAGCGGATCTCCAATTGCAGTTGAAGTCCCGATGTTTGTAGAACTGGCGATTGTAAAAACGGACCCCGGATTTAAGGGTGATACTGCAAGCGGTGGCAGCAAACCGGCCGTACTGGAATCGGGCGTTACTGTGAAAGTCCCCTTCCATCTCAATGAGGGTGATATAATTAAAGTAGACACGAGGACTGCTGAATATATAGAGAGGGTAAAGTAAGCTTTCAGCCCTCATTGTTCAGCTAAAAAAGTCATAATTATAGATCAAAAACGCTGCAACAAAAAGAGTGTCATAAAGCGGGGAATGATATGGAATTAGATGAGATAAAAAGTCTTATAGAAATTTTGCAGGAGACTGATATTACAGAGCTTCAAATTGAAAGAGAAGGCTCAAAACTTAAAATTAAGAGAGAAAAGTTTTTTTCATCATTTGATACAGTTCCCAGTGTGACAAGACCTGTTTCCGAAGAAGCGGAACATACCATCGGGAAGGGAGAGGAGGATTCGGGGCTTACGACGATTAACTCTCCGATTGTCGGTATATTCCACAGGGCCCCTTCACCTGAATCACCCGCGTTCATTGAAGTTGGCAGTTCTGTCGGAAAGGGGCAGGTACTCTGCATTGTAGAGGCCATGAAATTAATGAATGAAATTGAGAGTGATACTGCCGGTACAGTAGTACAAATTCTGATTGAAAACGGACATCCCGTCGAATACGGTGAGCCCCTGTTCAAAATAAAGCCTGCATCATGAAGTTATTCAAGAAGATTCTCATAGCCAATAGAGGCGAAATCGCGTTAAGAGTTATCAGGGCCTGTCATGAACTCGAGATCGAGACAGCCATTGTTTATTCCGATATAGACAGGAATACTCTTCCTGTCAGGCTGGCAGATGAAGCCATTTGTATAGGACCTGCGGCGGCGAGGCAGAGCTATTTAAACATCCCGGCAATCATAAGCGCTGCAGAAATTACCGATGCCGAGGCAGTCCATCCCGGATATGGATTCCTTGCTGAAAATCCACATTTTGTAGAGGCCTGTGATGCATCGCAAATAACATTTATCGGCCCTTCTGCAGAGAACATTCGAAGTGGCGGTGACAAATCAATGGCCCGTCAGATAATGATAAAAAATAAGATTCCCGTGGTTCCGGGCAGTGAGGAGCCCGTGTTGAATGAAGACGAGGCAATGAAAGTGTCCAGGAGCATAGGATTTCCTGTCATATTTAAGGCATCTGCCGGCGGAGGCGGGAAGGGAATGAGAGTTGTTGAAAGTGAGAGAGACTTGAGTCGCCTCTACCACATGGCTCAGAAGGAAGCCCTTGCAGCGTTCGGAAACGGAGACCTGTATATTGAGAAGTATGTTCATGATATGAGGCACATTGAAGTCCAGATCCTTGCCGACAATGAGGGCGCAATGGTTCATCTGGGTGAACGAGACTGTTCAATCCAGCGGAGACATCAGAAGCTTATTGAAGAAGCCCCTTTTATATTTGCAGATGCAAAGTTCAGGAAAAAAGTTGGAGATCTTGCGATAAAGGCGGCGAAGGCCTTCAAATACAGGAATGCCGGCACAATTGAATTTATTCTTGACAAGACAGATAACAGTATCTATTTTATGGAAATTAACACGAGAATTCAGGTTGAACATCCTGTGACGGAGATGATTACGGGCGTTGATATTATAAAAGAACAGATAAAAATTGCTGCCGGACTACCTTTGTCATTAAAGCAACAGGGCATAAAATTCACCGGTCACAGCATAGAATGCAGGGTCAACGCAGAAGACCCTGAGAATTTTATTCCTTCTCCCGGAAAGGTTACCCTGTTTGTCCCGCCCGGGGGACAGGGGGTCAGAACAGATTCGGCTGCCTATTCAGGATGGACAGTCCCTGCGCACTATGACTCACTCATAGCAAAAGTAATTGTCCACGGAACAGATAGAAGTGACGCTCTTGTAAAAATGAAGCGGGCATTGAACGAATTTATTATTGATGGTATTAAATCTACTATTCCATTTTTCCTGAAAATACTGGATGATTCTGATTTTAAAAAGGGGGACATTAACACCCACTTTCTGGAGAGGATAAATAAAAAAGTATAGGATTCAGGACTGTGCGCTTCATGTTTATCAATTAAAAATTTCACTGCAATGTATTGTTCATCGTGACGTACAAGAAAAAGCTATTGAACATCAGGGAAAATCCTCTCTACCTTCTTACCGATACCAATATTTCAGGCCTGTCACATATTCAGATAGTACGAAAAGCTGTAAGAGCGGGGATCAGGACCATTCAGCTGAGAGAAAAAAATATTTCGAGAAAGGAATTGCACAAAATCGCGGCAGCCGTAAGGGATGTTACGGAACGGTATAATGTCATCTTCATAATGAATGATTATGTTGACATAGCGCTTTCCGTGAATGCCGATGGCATTCATCTCGGGCAGGATGATATGCCTCTTGAAGAGGCAAGGAAATTAATGGGGAACAGGAAATTAATCGGCATTTCAACACACAGCTTAAAACAGGCCATGAAAGCTGAAGAGGGTGGTGCTGATTATATTGGTTTCGGTCCTCTCTATAATACCCTGACAAAGGATGCCGGCCACGCAAAGGGAGTGAAAACCTTAAGGCACATTCGATTGCATATAGACATCCCGATTGTGGCAATCGGAGGAATTACGTGGAAGAATGTAAATGAAGTAGTGCAGTCCGGAGCGGATGCAGTAGCGGTGGCTTCAGGAATTCTGGCAGGCAATATGAAGCAGAATGTGAACAGATTTCTGGAGGCGGTCCGCAATAAGAAATAAGCGTGCCGTGTATTGTCAGACAGGTGCTCTCATAACAGAGACAAATAAAGATCCCGGTTTCTTCTAGATGGGATGAGTTACTTCGTACCAGTGGTCGGTAAAATGAGCGGACGTGAGGATTACTCCGGCAAAATTCTGCCTATTATCAAAATACTATCATTTATGCTATGATAGTATCACTTTTAAAGTTTAACTGCCTCAGAGCTTTAAAGGCTGAGAGGCTTTGTTTTGCATAACATGAAGTATTATAAAAGAAATTTAATATAGACACGTATCAAAAATTGAAGAGGGAGAAGGTAAAAGATATTGGAAATTAGAGTGAGAGGGAATAACATAGAGAAAGCTATCAGGGATCTGAAAGTTAAACTTCAGAAAGAGGGTATTTTCAAAGAGCTGAAGGCCAGACGGTTTTATGAGAAACCTTCTGTCAAAGAGAAGCGTAAGAGAATGGAAGCGCGCAAAAAGCGGATGAAGGCTTTCAAATTTAAGAAATCATATTAGAACAGGGATAAGTTGAATTACAGAGGAGTTATTTGGAACGCTTTTTCTTGCTGTATTTTACAGAGATTTCGTAAGTAATATTTGCATGGTCAGAAGCCTTTTCACCATTTTTCCCTTTACATACCATCTTTCCCTTAAAAGACTTTTTCTGCAGTTTTATGTTTTTTCTAATTACTGATTTTAAGTCATACCCCCCGCCTTCACACCCCTTTGTCATACATTCCATATTAAAATAGGCGTAACTGGAAGGAAATACGTTGACTGTTCGCTGCATAAGAAGGGGGTTTTCCGCTTTGTGATAATAGGTCATATGAATAACCATTCCGGCTACGCGCGGGAAGCGTTCAGAAACAAGACCTGCCTCCTGCCTCATCTGTTTCTTTAACTCCATTTTTTTTAGGTGATCCTGTCTTTGTATCATATCTCCTATCCTCAAAAAACGAAAAAGACCACAATTTTTTATGCATTTGAGGCCTCTTTTCAGGGTGCAAGTCTTTTAAACAGCACTATAATAACAATTTATAGCAATAAAGTCCAATGTATGCATCAAATTATGCGTCAAAAAACGATTTATTCAGCTTGATGTACTTGTGATTATTGTCACATCATCTTAAAAATAAGGGCCATAATTAAAGAAAAAATTTATTTTGTCGAATAAATATACATGGAGTACAAAATGATCGTACAGGAAACGGAAAGATTGGGGAATATTTATATTCGTCAACTTCCTCTTGAGGCAGAGTTTGTTCAGGAAGCAATGAGAGTCAGGGCAGCTCAGGGTAACTCCTGTTGCCTCTTCATCCTGGAATACTGCGGGAACTGATTATTGATGTAAATGGACTATAACCAGAACAAGGGAGGAGAATCCACATGCATGAGTATGACGAAATGAGAACAGAAGGAACAGAAAACATCAGAGTAAGGCTTACGCAGTTAATTAAAGCGATTGAAGAAGTCCCGGAACCAGAAGTCGATTATGTTCTGTCCTGCGCATGAAATTGTGACTGCACACAATTTATTGCAATAGCGTTTCAATAGAGCTCCTATACCTGGCTAGAACTTAATTGACTGGGGGGTCCTGGGGCATGGGATGACGTCACGGATATTGGGCATGCCGGTAATATATTGCACCATTCTTTCAAATCCGAGACCGAACCCGGCATGAGGTGCTGAACCATATCTTCGGAGGTCGAGATACCACTGCATGCTTTCGAAGGGTATCGCCAGATCCTGCATTCTGTTTTCTAAAACATCAAGCCGTTCTTCCCGCTGGCTGCCGCCGATAATCTCGCCCACTTTCGGGAGCAGAACATCCATGGCTGCAACGGTTTTCATATCAGGGTTTAGTCTCATATAGAAGGCTTTTATTTCCTTTGGATAATCAACTACAATCACAGGCCCCCTGAATACAGTGTCTGTAAGGTACCGCTCATGTTCTGACTGCAGATCCAGACCCCATTCAACGGGGAATTCAAATTTCTTCTTTGCCTTTAAGAGCTCTGTAATCGCATCAGTATAAGAAATACGTACAAATGGTTTCTCAGACAGATCAGCGAGTTCATTCATTGAAGTGTTTTTGTAGAACTTCTCGAAGAAGGCGATCTCTTTTTCGCATTTCTCAAGTACTTTTCTGCACAGAGTACGAATGAAATCTTCAGCAAGATCCATGTCATCATCAATGTCGGCAAAAGCCATTTCAGGTTCTATCATCCAGAACTCGGAAAGATGCCTTGAGGTATTTGAATTCTCTGCCCTGAACGTAGGGCCAAAGGTATAGACATCGCCAAGGGACATGGCCAGAAATTCTGCCTCAAGCTGTCCGCTTACCGTCAAATAGGCACGTCTGCCGAAGAAGTCCTGGCAGAAATCAATTTCACCATTCTTTCCGGTCGGGATCTTGTCGAGCTCAAGGGAGGTTACGGTAAAGAGGTCACCGGCACCCTCGCAATCGCTCGAGGTAATGATGGGGGTATGTACCCACATAAATCCCCGTTTCTGAAAAAAATCGTGAACTGTATCGGCCATTATATTGCGCACCCTGAATACTGCTCCAAATGTGTTTGTTCTCGGTCTGAGATGTCCTATTTCACGGAGGAACTCAAGACTGTGCCCTTTCTTCTGCAATGGATAGTTTCCAGAATCGGCGCTGCCGAATATTTTGAGTTCAGAAACCTCTATTTCCTGGTTCTGTCCTTTCCCCGGAGACTCCTTAAGAAGCCCCGAGACTTTGACGGCTGCACCGGTATTACAGTCCTGTAATTTGTTAAAAGCAGGAGATTCGGCAGAGACGACCAGCTGGAGAGTGTCCTGTGTTGAGCCGTCGTTCAAAGCAATAAACGCTACTCCTTTCGATTCCCGCTTTGTCCGTATCCACCCGCAGACAGTGACTGTCTGCCCGACATTACCGTCAGATAATATATTTTTTATGCGAACAGGTCTCATTGTGGTATCCTCTTTAATTTAAAAGGCTCTTACGCGGAAGCGGACTCCCTGATAGCTGAATACAACACCGGACACGGTAATCTCATCAACTTTCAATCCCTTCTTCACATTTTCACCTTCCCGGAGGATGGAGCCGTTAATGCTGGCCAGCCGTGAAGAAGGATCGTTGGAATATATGTGGCTGGAGATGGATATATCCGGTATGTCATCTTTTATTTCAGCTGAGAGTTCACTCAGTTCCAGAATGGTATCATTCGATTTCACTTCTTTGTCTTCAGCGGGAATTGTCATCGCTCCTTCGCTTTCTTCAACCGTTGATGCCCGTTCTTCCTTTATCTTGCTGCGGAGATTGTCCAGCTCTTCTTTCGACGGGTTCAGCCTGAGCGACGCCATTGGAGATCGGAGGTCCCGCGCAGCTTCATTCTGCAATGTGTCTGTTTCCTCTTCCTGTCCGTTCTTTATCTCAATATCATGAGATGTTTCATGGACTGGACCTTCGTCTGACAATAGAGCCTGAGCCGCAGTTTCGGTCTCATGTGTTGTTACTTCCGCAAAGGGCTGGTGAATTTCTGAATCCTGAGGTAGAGAAGCGTATGGTAGAGCCTCTCCCAGAACAATCTTCTTGCGATTCTGTTCTGCGCCTGCCGTTTGCACTTCTTCATCAGTGGATGATTTTGGGACGACAGCTGACTTATCGGACCCCCATGGGTTAAGCACTGCGGTTAAGATACCAGCGTTTATAATCAATGCGCCAAAGAGCAGATAAATCCACAGGGGCCTTTTCCTGGTCTCTTTCTGCTCTGGGGCATGAACTGTCAACAGATCAGGCACAGCACCATGCTGCCGCTTCTGCTCCAGTTTTTTTAACGCTTCAAGAATAAATGACATCCTATTTCCCCTTATTTCCGTCGCGCAGAGTGGGTATCTCAGAGTCAATGGCAGAATTGAGGTGAATTAGTGTCTGAGTGCCTACGACCCCTTCGGGGATGAGGCCTTTGGAGAGCTGAAATTTTTTCACCTGTGTTACAATCGTGCTATCGTAAATATTCGTTCCCCGCGGTTCAGTTGTTCCCCCCTTGATAATCGAAAGCTGTTTCTCAAGCCAGAGAACGACAGGGTCGTAGGTTCCCGGCTGTAAAGCATGACGGTAGCCCGGAGGGGGACGCCAGAGCAGTGTATACTCGCCGAGCCAGAATGGCTCAATACTTTCAAACGATACTTCTCTGACCTCGCTGCCAAGAACAAATCTGGCTGAGTTTTCCTTTATGTCCGTTAAAGCGGCGTAGTAGATGTTCTCGTTGCTGTCATATAATTTCATGATGGCAGGCCTGCTTATGTGGCGAAGGGTGTTCATGCTGCCCAGGTTTTCATAACATTTCAAATTGTGCTTCTTGGCCTGACTGCAGGGCGAAAGACCGTCCTGGCTGGTAAAAGGGATACCCCATAACCGGAACAACTCCTGAAAGGCCATCTCTCGGCTGCTCTCTACAGGCTGGTCTGCGGGCCAGTTTAAAGTTTCAAGATTGAAAGGCTCTCTCTCATCAGATTCTGCTATTTCAACATTTTCATGAACAGTTTTTTTCTGTGGTTCGTCATTATAATAGGATGCCGCCAGGACTACACCAACTACAATCAGTAATAATACAGAAAGTATCCATGCCACCGTCTTTCTGGAGGGGACTTTGCTCCGCGCATTTAACTCTCCCAGCACTTCCTGTGCTGCCTTTGACAGTGTTGATGAATTAACCACGTGTTTATTCTGGGTGTATGTACCGAGCAGCGCCCTGTCACATAATACATTAATTAACCTCGGGATTCCTCCGCTCAGGTGGTAAATCCTGTTGACCGTCGAGGGAGGAAAAAGATTATGATTCAATCCTGCAATTGAGAGGCGGTGTGCAAGATATTCATTGACTTCTCTTTTTGAAAGAGAACCAAGATGGTAGCGTGCTATTATCCGCTGAGACAGCTGCCGCAATTCAGGTTTTGATAATTTGGCCCGCAGTTCAGGCTGCCCTATCAGCATTATCTGGAGCAGTTTTTTCTGGTTTGTCTCGAGATTTGTCAGGAGACGCAATTGCTCAAGAACATCTGAACTCAGGTTTTGCGCCTCATCTATAATGAGAACGGCCCTGCGTCCTGAGTTGTGGGCATCAAGGAGATATGCATTGATCAGGTCTACGTATCTTTTTACGCTGTTCCTGTCATCAGGGTACTGAATTCCGAACTCATCGCATATGGTGGCCAGCAGTTCCTCAACCGACAGTTTCGGATTGAGAATAAAGGCTATTGCAGTATTTTCCGGAACTTGCTCCAGCAGGCATCGGCAGACAGTTGTTTTACCGGTCCCGACTTCCCCCGTAAGCAGTACAAACCCTCCGTCACTGTTGAAACCATAAACCAGATGTGCCAGTGCTTCCCGATGCTGATTACTCATGTAGAGGTAACGGGGATCGGGTGCAATGGAGAATGGTGATTCGTTTAAACCGAAATATTCGTTATACATAGATTACTTATACGGACCTTTTTGTCTCTTTTTAAAGGTTAATACAAGAATAAGTGAAAATACAACTGCCATGAGCGGCTTCATGAAGATACCTGGATATGATATACAGGTGCCCTATCTGTACTTGTGCACATAAAAGGGATAAAACATATGATTTATATTTTCTGTATTTCCATGGTTATGAGCATGTAGGTCTTAGGAAGTAAATTACTGCAGAATGGTAATGTAGCCTGACTATGTCAGCCTGTTAATCCTTTACCCGCTCACTGGCCTGCGGCCGCGCATCTGCTGATATTTTCGACGCGCTTTAGGTGAGATTGTTACCTTATCTTTAATAAACCAGTCGTCAAAGTGATCTCCACCATTCTCTTCCGAATGAACAGGCGACAAGGAAGAAATTCTATTGACAGGCTTAAGCGCTTTCTTCCTTTGCGGAGAGGGAACACCTGAGGGGACCTTGGGGCCGCTGATTTCTTCTATATCCAATCCCGACTCCTTACATCCACTGCAGCCTGTTTCCGTATTTCCGGCATGATGGTTAAAAACATCATATTCTATTTTAATTTTTTTCTTATCCAAATGTCATCCTTTTTTTCCCCGAAGCACGAATGAAACAAACATAATTTTCATGAACCTATGTACTCCCCTATTCAAGGATTAGCGCACTTATTCCGATTCTAAATGCAATTAATAAAGCTATGGACAGATGCAGGAGAGAGCTCGTTTCATACAGATGATCAAGAAGATTGAATCCAGTCAATTAAAGCCGGGCATGTATATTCATGACGTGGATGCTCAGTGGACGGAGGGCCCTTTCTTCGGAAAGGGGGTAAAGATCAGCAATGTTGAGACTGTTGAGCAGATTGTCAAGCTTGGTATCCCTGAAGTGTACATCGATACAGATAAAGGGCTTGATATAGATGGAAATTTTCAGACAGAAGCAGGAGAAAGGGAGGATCGTAAAGAACCTGTACAAAGAGCTGACATACAATACGCGTCCATTCTGCCTGTGTCGGTGGGTGAGGAGATTATGCAGGCAAAGAAGGTTCAGCATCAGGCAATGGAAACAGTAAAAAATACCATGGATGATATCAGATCAGGAAGGCAGATCGAAAAGGAAAATGTAGAAGATACCGTTGATGATATCATTGTATCGGTTCTCCGGAACCAGGGGGCCCTTTCCAGTCTCGGAAGGCTCAGAAAGACAAATGAATATTTTTACAAGCATTCCATAAGCGTTTGCGTTATGATGGTGTCCTTTGGCAGGTATCTTGAATACGAACCGCAGGTGCTCAGAGAAGTTGCAGTTGGCGCATTGCTGCATGATGTGGGGACTTTGAAGGTTTCTCCTCACATTCTCAATAAAACGAGTAAATTAAATGAAGAAGAATACAATGAAATAAAGAAGCATGTTGAATATAGCCGTGAAATACTTGAACAAACAGAAGGGATCAGCGGAAAATCTATTATGACTGCCTGCGAACATCATGAGCGGATTGATGGTTCGGGATATCCGAAGGGTCTGAAAGGCGATGAAATATCACCTGTTGGGCAGGCAATTGCAATAGTTGATACCTATGACGCCCTCTCAACAAAGCGATGTTACCGCCGGAAAATACCCCCCACACAGGCATTACATATGATCTATGAAATGAGCGACACTCACTTCAACCGGGATCTGGTCCAGAAGTTTATTCGCTGTATCGGTATTTATCCGATTGGTTCCCTTGTGCGCCTGGAGAGCGGCCTGATAGGCGTAGTAGTAAAGCATAGCGAAGATAATCTGCTCCAGCCGGTAATACGCGTTATATATGACACAAAAAGAGACCGGTATATGATTGTTCCCTTTGACATCGACCTGGCAAGCCCTGAGGGAAGTGAAAAGGGAGGCCGGATTGTAACATATGCATTGCAGGAAGACTTTAATGTCCAGCCCGAAATGTATTTATAAGAGCGAAGATTTCGAAAACAAGAGGGAAGGAGCAGTACTATAGGACACAAATAAGTTTGTGTACGCCGCGCTGTTCCATCTCTCAATGAGCAGTTTTTACAGGGTATTTGTCACAATTATCAGAGTTTCCCGGATCCATATGCCACTTCCCTTGTATTGACGGTGCTGTCAGTGATGATTTCAGGATATTCAGAAAATCGGTGCGGGGAATTTCCCGTGCTCCAAGGCTCATCAGGTGCGGGGTCGTGATCTGACAGTCAATGACGGTGACATTATGCTGAATCAGGAATTGTACAAGCCTCACAAATGCAACTTTCGAAGCATTGCTCACTATAGTAAACATGGATTCCCCGAAAAAAGAAGATCCGAGACATATCCCGTAAATCCCGCCGACCAGTTCTCCATCAGACCAGGCTTCCACTGAGTGGGCCAATCCTGAGTGATGAAGGCGGGTGTATGCTTCAACCATATTGTCATTGATCCATGTATCGCCATCATCTTTTCGATGCACTTGAGAACAGGTGCTTATGACTTTCTCAAATGCTGTATCCATCGTGATCCGGAAAATATTTTTATGCATGGTCTGTTTGAGACTTCGTGATATTTTCAATTCCTCGGGGAAGAGCACCAGCCGGGGATCGGGGGACCACCACAGGATTGGGTCATCGTCAGCATACCATGGAAAAATCCCCATTGAGTACGCGAGGAGCAGCCGGGATTCGCTGAGATCTCCTCCAACTGCAAGCAGGCCATTGTCCTCCGCAAGATCAGGAGGGGGGAATATAAGGTCTTCTGGTAGTTGAAAAACGGGCATAATTAGCTATCAGCTTTCAGCGGTCAGCAGGGAAAAAAGGAACTGTGGAGACTGACTATGAATAGTGAAAAACCAGTTTATCTTTCTCCACGTCAATGAACACCTTTCCTCCTTTATAGAGTCTCCCAAAGAGTACTTCCTCGGACAATACATCTTTTATTTCATTCTGGATGAGCCTTCCCAGTGGCCTTGCTCCGTACTGCGGATCATAGCCGCCCTCTGCAAGCCAGTCTTTTGCTTTCACACTCAGGGTAATCAGTACTTTTTTCCGTTTAAGCTGCTGAAGAAGTTCATTGATAAATTTATCGACGACCAATCGCATTATTCCCTGGTTCAGCGGATTAAATGTGATAATGGAATCAAGGCGGTTTCTGAATTCTGCGCTGAAAAGTTTATTCACCGCATCCATTCCCTTTCGGAGGGTATCTCCACTCCTGTCCCCAAATCCCACAGAGCTTCTGCTCATCTCGTTTGTGCCCGCATTTGACGTCATGATCAGAATTACATTCCTGAAGTCGGCCTTTTTGCCGTTGTTGTCTGTCAGGGTTGCATAGTCCATCACCTGAAGAAGAATGCTGAATATGTCGGGATGGGCTTTTTCGATCTCATCCATCAGGAGAACACTGTATGGATGCTTTCTGATTGCGTCTGTCAAAAGGCCGCCCTGGTCGAATCCCACATATCCGGGAGGTGCCCCTATCAGACGGGCAACGGTATGTTTTTCCATATATTCGCTCATGTCAAAGCGTATGAACTGGATCCCAAGCACTGCCGCCATTGTTTTGGATGCTTCCGTCTTTCCGACACCCGTCGGTCCCGTAAAAAGGAAAGAACCGATCGGCTTTTCAGGCGCCCCGAGTCCTGCGCGGGAACGTTTTATTGAAGAGGCCAGTGTGTGGATAGCTTCGTCCTGGCCGAATACCGCCTTCTTTAACTCATCTTCCAGGTTTCTCAGCTTCTCCATATCCGATGATGATATGTTGCGCTTCGGTATCTTTGCAATTTTCGAAACAACAGATTCGATCTCAGCCTGACCAACGGTCTTTTTCCGGATATAAGAAGAAGAAAGTCTGAGCGATGCACCAGCTTCATCTATTACATCGATTGCCTTGTCAGGAAGGTATTTGTCATTAATATACTTTGAGGAGAGTTCAGACGCTGCTTTAAGGGCCGTATCCCTGTATTTCACCCCGTGGTGTTTCTCATAATAGGATTTTAATCCTTTCAGAATGCGGAATGTTTCCTGTACGTCGGGCTCTGAAATTTCTATTTTCTGGAAACGCCTTGACAATGCCCTGTCTTTTTCAAAATAGTTTTTGTATTCTTCATAGGTGCTGGCGCCAATGCAGCGAAGTTTCCCTGTACTCAGGATGGGCTTGAGAATATTGGATGCATCCATGGAACCTCCACTTGTTGCACCGGCTCCAACGACAGTATGTATCTCATCGATAAAGAGTATTGCATCAGGTATGGACTCAAGTTTTTTTGTGGTGGATTTGAGGCGCTCTTCAAAATCACCTCGGTATTTAGTGCCTGCTATGAGACTTCCCATATCCAGGAGAAATATCCGTGCATGTTTAAGGAGGGCAGGGACTTCATTCTTATGGATTTTCAGTGCCAGTCCTTCAACGATGGCGGTTTTCCCTACCCCCGGCTCGCCGACAAAAATGACGTTGTTTTTTCGTCTTCTGCACAATACCTGAATTGTTCTTTTTACTTCCTTGTCCCGGCCTACAAGAGGGTCAATTCTGCCCTCGGCCGCTTTTTGAATCAGGTCTACTGTAAACTCAGTCAGAGGCTTCTTGCTGTGGTCCTCTTTTCTACGGGGAGCTTTTTTTGTTTCAAGGGGTGCTTCCATGAGAGGCTCTGCAATGTCTTTCGATATCCCGTGAGAGATGTAGTTTAATACATCTATCCTTGACACGCCTTCGCCCAAAAGAAAGTGAACGGCGTGCGAGTCTTTCTCAAGAAAAATTGCAGAAAGGATGTCACCTGCGTCGGCTTCAGGTTTTTCAGCTGATCTGACATGGTTCACTGCAGTCTGAAATACGCGCCTGAACGCAATGGTTGGTTCGGGATAGCCCTCAGAGGTATCCGACAGTTTAGGGATTTTAGTGTCGAAAAATTCTTCCAGTTGTACATTGAGATTTTCCACATTCCCGCCGCAATGAGCAAGAATGTCACGTCCCCACTCGTCATGAATGATGGCAAAAAGTATATGTTCAACAGTCAGGTATTCATGGCGTCTTGTTTCGGCATCCCTTACCGTTGCTTCGATCGTTATTTCCAGTTCCTTGTTAATCATTCCTTCTCCATAGAGCACTTGAGCGGGAAACTGCTCTGTTGGGCAAGTTCATGTACCCTGTTTATTTTTGTTTCGGCAATTCCGTGCGTGTAAACTCCTGCGAGGCCCTTCCCGCTATTATGAACATGAAGCATTATCCGGGTAGCCTCGACGGGCGGCTTGTGGAATACTTTTTCAAGCACATGAACGACAAATTCCATGGTGGTATAGTCGTCATTCATGAGAAAAACCTTGTACATTGGAGGGGACTTGGTTTCCCCCCGCTCTTTTACCAGGAGCTCTTCGTCAAATCCATATTTAATATTATCGTCGGTCATCTTTTCACCTTATAAATAGTTTAGCTCGAATAAATAAGAAGTGCAAAAGGGGAATAGTGCAAAAGAGCAGAAGTGCAATAGTTCCGAAGGAAAATCATTTATAAATATGGAAGAAAATATCCAGTCTGTTCATTTCAATAAAACGGGATTGAAGAGTAAGATAGTAAAAAATATTTAACAGGATAGTGACGGAGAAAAGTTGCTCTTTATCTTTCTGCACTTTTGCTCTTTTGCACTTCCGCGCTGTCTTTAAGAACATTCCTTATCTCTGATATGTCCTTCTTCATCTGGGCTCCAAGTTCGTCTACTCCTGAAAACTTCATTTCATCTCTGATTCTTTTAATGAACGATACACGTAACGTTTTGCCCAGAAGCTGTTTGTCAAAATCGAGGACATGGGTCTCAAAGCTGAATTTCTTATCTTCGAAGGTAGGGTTATGCCCGATATTGGTAGCCCCTCCGTATATTTTGCCATCAATTTCAACAGTTACGGCATATACCCCGTCTTTCGGCAAAAGTTCGTTTGCGGTAAGCAGATTGGCCGTCGGGGTGTTCAGGAGACTCTTTCCTCTCTTTGCGCCTTCAACGACAAGTCCTTCAACAGAATAGTCTCTGCCCAGCAATGTTGCTGCTTCTTGAACTTCTCCTTTCGCAACAAGTGTACGGATTCGGGAACTGCTTAGTGTTGAATCCTCAGACAGGATTTCCTCTATAATCGTTACACTGAAGCCGCAGCTTTTTCCCAGTTCCTGGAGAAATACAGGAGAGCCTTTTCTCTCTTTTCCGAAAAGATAGTTGGCTCCTATAAATATTTCCCTCACGCCAATGGTTTTGCATAAAACTTCCCTGACAAAGTCTTCAGCGCTGATATTTGCAAACTCCCTGGTGAAATTAGCGCATATTATGACATCGATTCCCGCTTCTTCGATCAGTTTGATCTTGTCCTTATAAGTTGTGAGCAGTTTCGGGGCCCTCTCCGGTGCAATTACCCTCAAGGGGTGGGGAACAAACGTGTATACGATGGAAGTCCCCTTTTTCTCCCTGGCCCTGTCATGGAGCATTCGAAAGATCGCTCTATGCCCCAGGTGGACACCGTCAAAGTTGCCGAGTGTCAACACAGGGTACGGTAACTTCTGATGAACGTTGTCTATGCCGTCAATTATTTTCATTTCACAGTCGTTGCAATAAGCTACTCGTATTATACGTTATGAGCATATGGGGTGACAGCTCTTGTATAGAAGTAAGGTGAAAATTTTTTCTTATAAGTTATTGACAAAATTGTTTTACTTCCATAAAATTCCTGAAAATGGTTGGAATATTGTTGAAAAGACAAAAAAGTATGATAGAAGGAAGAGTTCTTTTTGTCAATAATTAGCCTGACATGTCCAGTAAATTTACAGTTGATGTAAATAAATATAGAAGGTATAATAAATAGTACTTGTATCGAATATCAAAAGACTGAGTTCTCCTCATTATTTCGAAATCGGATAACTTGGGACTCCTGACGGGAAAAAGTCGAAATGTCGAAAGAAAGCATATCCATTTTAATTGCCGAGAGCAATACTCCTGATATCAATTTCATTAAGAGCTCCTTAAAAAATTACGATGACGTCACATATACTATTGATTCTGCTCGTTCCGGGACGGATGTGCTTACCAAGGCAACTGACAACAAGTTTGATCTTCTCCTTGTGAATCAGGACCTGCCCGACGCCAAAGGAATTAAGATGGTTCAGGAGCTAATAAAAAGGAAACTGGGTGTTCCCATCATAATGATTATCGCGGAGGGAGAAGAAAAAATGGGTGTTAAGGCCCTGGATAAAGGCGCCTATGACTATTTGACGAAAAATGAGGTGAAGACTGTTGCATTGAACCGGGCAATCCGCAGGGCAATGCAGCGGAAAAAATTGGAAAGCAGTGTCCGGGAGTCTTTTGAAAAGCTGGAAAAACTCGCCATACGCGACGGACTAACAGG